>JAIUOC010000002.1:0-323614 GCA_020161265.1 Chloroflexota bacterium
GGTCAAAGGTGGTCAGGACATCTTCAAACATGGCTTGAAAATCGCCACGAAAGAGATCGCTTAAAAACGCCTGCGCTTTGCCGAGCATGCTTTGGTGATGATTATGCAGCACATCGTTAAACTCACGTAAAGCGGCGGCAGTGATGCGCAGTTGCTCCACATCGGCCTGAATTCGATAACTCATTTACGCTCCCTTCTTGATTAGTTAGGTTGGTTCACCATCATCAGCCAGTTCGTTGGTTAGATCAATTATTGGTGGATCGACATCACCAGCCAACTCTTCATGGCTTTGGAGTTCTTTGAAAATGGTGTTGAATAACATTTCACGCGTTTGCCAAAACTGTACAATCTGGGCTAACCCTCGCTGAATCAAAAATCCTCGGCCTGGAATATTATCCATTGTGTTAGGAAGTTTTACTGCATTAGGTATACCCATTGATAAATTCGATGGCTCAGGGCTTGTACCCAAAACAATGGCATTTCGATCAAGTTGTAATACTTTAATTAATGCATCTGGCGATGGATTTGAGGAAGAAGTTATTAAAATATGCAAATTCATCCGTTTATCCTGAGCCCATTTGGCCAATTCAGTCATAATCGATGGATCAGGCTTAGGTTCAAGTCGTTCATATTTATTAATTGCAATAATTGTTTTACGGTGATGTATGAATGATTTATCCTGCTTGATTTGTAATTGCAGCTCTCGCATTGAATGTTGAATTATTCCGGGATTTTTTTGATTGCTGCCAAAGAACTCCATAAAATTATCGCTCGTAATTAATTTAACATTCGGAAATAGACTAAATGAATCAAAACCCGTATCAACATAATCAATCAAATAAATCTCAAGTTCTGTGTTACGATACCAATAAAGCCATCCTGCGAGCAAGGTCTTCAGAAGGCTTGTTTTGCCCATACTAGAACCACCAACAATTAACATATGCCGATTTGTCGCGAAATCGATAGCAATATCTTCGAGAAAACGATTACTTCGCGCAAGATAAATTATTGGGTCTGGTAGCAAAAGAGTTTCATTATAAAGGCCTAAGGCATGTTCCTTCTGCTCCCGCCATCGCTCAAAATCAACGTCGATCGACGTATCAAGGACTTTGAGTTTATAGTTAGGAATTTCGCAATTACGCCAAGCCGCTTTAACGATCTCAACTGATTGCCGCAGTTGGCTATTCCGATCAAGGGTGTTCAAAGGTAAAGGTATCGACTCTTGGGTTGGTTGTAATAATCGCCGAATAGCAGCTGCATCGACTAGGGTAGGGTAAGCGATTTGACATTCGCGTGGCAATGGAACCTCAACGAGATAGCCCCGTCCATAATCTTGTGGGCTAAGTTCATAGGCATAACGTTTGTTTAATGCAGCGATCGACTCATCAATACTATTTAGGCGTAAAACGAGTTTTTGGCCGATATCTAAGGCTTGTTTAGGCCAGCGATCATTAGTAAAGAGGAAGTAGATGCCATATGATTTGGCTGTGAGTAGATCGACAATCGATATATTTGTATGGGTTTGGACAAAACTTTGCAGGTTCTCAATCACGATAATATAGGCGGGCATTGGGCGAGGTTTGGGCTGCTCATCATTAGTTTGTTGGTTTGTACTTGTTTCTATGGCTGCTTGTTGATCTGATTTAAGAGATTGGTGATATGAAACCCATGTTTGTGAGCCTCCAAATACTTGTGCTCGTTGATTCACTTCGTCTGAAAGGAGATTGAAAAGACGTTCGATTTTCAAAATATCGTTAAACCGTAAATTATCAGCCAGATGCGGAATTCCATGGAGATCCAAGCCATCGCCAGTGCGGTTAATCGTATAAATCACCACAGTGTTTGGGTCGTAGTTTTGGGCTATCGACAAGATACACGTTTGGAGAAATGCGGTTTTACCAGATGTTGAGCTACCGACTGCAACCACACTCCCAACCTCAGAAAGGTTAATTTGAAATGGCGATTGACGGGCTTCTTCTGGAAAATCTAACTTGCCAACAGTCATTTGCACCGCAATTGAATGAGCACTCGGCGTTAATTCACTTAATAAAAGGTTCGAGTCAAACGGTGGATTCCAAATTGGTCGTGAGGTTGCTGCAAACGTCTGGTTATTAATTGATCGATAGGCAGGGGTGAGCTGTAATTGACTAATAATGACTTCTGCTGTCGAAAGTACTAAGCCATTTTCTACCTCGCTTGGATCTTGCTGCTGGATCAGTGATTCATTTTGGATAACCCGCCCCGTTGCATCACGCCGCCCACTACGTATATGTTCTTGTTGCTGCCCAGAACGGTAAGGCAAGGTAATAATTGCTGATTGAAACGGAATAATTGTTCGATTAACCCGCTTGTAACCACGCCCAGGCATACTATTTTGAATGGTTGCGGCATCATCGGTCGTAAGCATAGTTTTGCTATCATCAACATTTACAAGTCTTAACGCGAGCCAATAGGTTAAATTTGCCTTCAAACCTTCCTTTATTTTTGGATTCGAGGGTTGTTGGGTTGCAAATAACAAATGAACGCCCAAACTTCGCCCTTGTTTGACCACACGAATAAGTTCTTGTACAACTTCTTCATGATCATTAACCATCTCATCAAATTCATCAATAGCAATTAATAAATTAGGAATCTCTGGGGTAAGTCGTTTTTCGCGATACTCACGGATATTTGATACTCCTTTCTCACCAAAGAACAACTTACGCTTATCAAGCTCGCTATTAATTGCAAGTAAAGCGCGTTCCGTTTGACTGCCAGAAAGATCAGTAATATAGCCAGATGTATGTGGTAATTTGGCAAGATCACGGAATGTTGCCCCACCTTTAAAGTCAATCAGCATCAAATGCAAACGCTTTGGGCTATGCATAATTGCAAGACTAATTAACAGCGTGGTTAAAAATTCGCTCTTACCGGAACCTGTTGTTCCGGCAACCATACCATGCACACCTTCTTTTTTCTCATTTAAATCAAGCCACATAATATCATTAGGTTGTGCGCCGGTTTTTCCAATTGGAACTGGATATAGCCCTGATGGATGATTGCTATCTGCTGGCGGTGGATTATCCCAAATACTCCTAGGATCATAGCTTCCAGCATCTTCAATTTCTAAAAGTTTTAATAGATCGATCTGACGTGGAATATCAGATGAAATATTTATTTCTGCTATAGGAATTTCTTCCAAATGACTAGCTATTTTATCAATTTGTTCAAAATTAAGTTGATCAGCCTTTATTTTAAACCTTCCGCCTCCCTCAGATTGATAGCCAATGGTGGCTAATTCTTGCTTGTTATCTTCTTTTGAAGATAAATCGATATAGGCACCACACTCAGTAGGAACATCTTTTAGTTTATTAACTGCATATAGAGCACTAACTCCAAGTCTACGCCCATAGTTTATAATTTGATACAAAATTGGCTCATCAAGTATATTCATTGTATGATACGGTAAAATAACTATTAGATATGGCAAGTAAATATTATTCTTAATCGCTGTTATCTGAGTTCTTTGTTGAATTTCTCTTTCTAATTCGCCTAAAATTTCCTCAAATTCTTTCCTTTTCTTTTGATAGTGACTATATTCAGTAGCATCAAGCTTTTGCAACTCATCTTCGGTTTTTTTAGGGTAATAGTGAGCAAGTAAACGATAATCTTGATTTCCTTGCAAAGATTGAACATGCGATAGTCTTTTCAGCCAAGACCATTGTTGATTATCTCTTTCTTCCCAAAATCCAAATATTCGAACATCATTTGGGGTATGATGCGTTACAATATGCGCAATTAAGGCAAATATCATAGTTGATGTTTGCGTTCTAGAACCAATAATCCCAATCGAACCATATAAAGGTAAGTTGATTGTTCGAGGAATATTTGTAATAATTTTATGGGTTTGGGCAATTGAACTTAGTAAATTTGTATGTTCATTAATTATATTAGCATTGGGTTGTTTGATAGCTGTAGTTGTTTGACATGAACCAAGGCCTATACGCACAACTAAAAAATCATCATCAGTTGGCCGACGTTCCCACAAACGTTCAGCTGGTTGCGCAACAATTTCTTTAACCAACAATACTTTATGGATTTTTGGCTTATTTGATCCAAATGCGGGTGCAGGATCAGCTTCGACTAAGGCTGGATTATTTGCCCGATACACATCAATTTGGGCAACATTTAAATCAATAATTAATTCTCTTTTATCTTCAAGATTATGTTGCCAAACTCGGCGTTCTTCAGTTGTTTTTGTAATCTGCTGCTTTCGTTGGATAATATATGATCCAATTGCAACTGATGCTGATACAAATGATATTGCAACCATAGGAATCACAAACCATAGGCTTGCATTGCCTCGAATAATCGCTACACCAAAATACACTAGCGCTGTAATCACCGGAATAAGCAACATTCCCCAACGAAATGGAGTAATTGGCGAGAGCTGCGGCGGAGCCGGCAGTTCTACTTCTTCAACTGGTAATTCGCGCAGAATTCGAGGTGGTCGATTGAATGGCCGTTGTTCGTTTTGCGGTATATGGCTCATCGGCGTAATTCCTATACGGTATGGGAGTGGAGATCGTGCATGATCTCCACTCTTACGATGATCATTTAGAATTTATCAGCATCACGGAATGCATTAGCAGTACTGTTAAGGCGGCTTTCCATTTCGCGCATACTATTAATCAAAGAATTAACATCGTTTTGCCAGCGCGTCCATTCTTCTTCGAAAGGGGCACGATTACGCCCAATCCATGTTTCTAATAACGTGGAGACGGTATTTTTCAATGTCCCCAGTTGTTGTTCAACTTCAGAGCTTTGTGTATTGATAGCACTTTTTAATGCATCAGCTAAATCAACATCAATCCCAATTTTCATAGTTTAATCCTCCTGAAGGTATTAATATGATGATCCGCCAAATCCAGAGAATGTTGAATCAATTTCACGAGCCTCACTATTGAGACGAGTTCGTAATTCTTCAACACGTTGAGTAAGGGTATTTACAGTTGATGTATAGGTATTCCATGCTTCTAGAAATTGGTTTTTACTATTACCAAACCAGGTTTCTAAGACATTATCAGCAGAAGATTGTAAGATCGAGCGCATACTTTCCATCTCTTCTAAAATATGCTGATAACCCCGATCTACTTCGGCTGCATTGCTCAAACTAAAACGAACTTCACCATCTGACATAAGATCCTCCAATTAAGCTATAATTCCTTTAAGATGGTCGATTGATCGGTCATTGTAGATAACCAAAATGTTATTCACACCTCCAGTTAATTATTTCATTAACACTATATTTCACATAATAATATATTCTTTAATTTAGAAAATAATATATTATTATGATAAAATCACGTAAAATCATAAATTTTATGTTATGATTAAATCAATTATCTAAATTGAAAGAGGTAACAGCATGGCCAACATACACATTCGGTTATATGGAATCTTTGCTGATCGGATCAATCAATCAGATACCTACACGGTAAATATACACGACCAAGTTACAAATATTATTAAAAATATTTGTCGTGATTACTCATTAGATGTTTCCTCCGATTATGAATTATGGCTTGTTAATGATAAAAATCCATCAAAGCTAATTAAATTACTTGAAAATGAAAGCAGATTGTATGAGCTAAATATAAGACAATTTAGCAATATTTTACTTCGAACAAAACAAATTAATCCAGCTAAACAACCTTCTCGTTGCTTACTCGGCTTACCTGATGGTAGCGAAGCACTTATTGGCAAAGGAAGTTGGTTAATATCACGAGAATGGCTTCTCAAGATTGTTTGGCTGCGTGATCGAAATGCGTTTCAAGTGGCAAAAGAGCAATCCGAGCAAGAGCACTCAGCATGGAATAGCCTCTCACGCGAACAAAACGGCGGACATTTTATCCTCAGTTACGACCCAAAGGTTGGAACATGGTCAATCATGCTTAAAGCTGATAAGCCACCAATTCAAATAAATGGAACATACATAAGCCCAGGCATTGCGAATCCCCTTCCTAGCCAAGCAAAACTTCAAATAGGCCGATCAAAGCCATTTATTATCAATCTACGCTTAGTCGATCTTGATTAATCAAATACATTTAATTGCTGGGTATGCCATTGTGTATCTAAAATCACCAATAAAATACCCAGCAATTGCTTCAATCGTTCATTGAACTACAAAAACTAAATAGGCTCGTTGATCGGAAGCACCATTCAGCCATGTTGCAGCACTTAGGTTATAGCCACTATGTCCAGGAACATAAAATAATACGCCCGCCCACCATGACCAACCTAACCCACATACCGAAAATTCGCCATTACCATTGGTAGTCCATGGAACTGATGATTTACCATTATTAACATTGCCAACAGCACCAGCCATCCCAACTCCATTGCTATTAATCACCCTACCTTGAAAACATGAATTAAAACTCCCTGTTTCTGAGCCTTTAGAATATCCTTGCCTGAACTCTGCACGTGGCAATTTTGGTCTAGTATCCTTGGTTGGAAGTGCAACAGATGTAGGTGTTGGTGGGGGATTCAGTTTTTTATCAAGTCGTTTCATACAATCGCGTGCCGTTTGATCCTCAGGCACATCGCCAGGCCAGAGGTCATTTGCTCGTGAACAATGGTTTAATGCTTCGCGCCATTGTTCTTGCTTGCTTTTCTTTGGATCACTCCCATCGGCTTGTTGTTCAATAACCGTAGCAAGGGCCATTAGAACATCATAATGAACAATGATACTATTCGGAAGTTGAAGCTTTTTTTCAAGCACCAGATTATATTGGGATTGTGCTTCGTTTACATATTGACGTTGAATATTTAGATCGCTTTTTTGCTCAACTGCTAAACGATATGCGGCTAAAGCCTGCAAGGTATTCAAAGTACCCGAAGTTGTTTCAATATACAACTTCAATTCATCATATAATGAATCAGTCGAAACTGTAAATTTTTGGCCTGTAATAAATTTATCATAGGCATTTCGTAATTGTTCAGGGTTATTGTTAGCCTTTTCAAGAATTAATATACCCCATAAACGATATGTTTGCCCTAGCATTAATCCAACTTCAAGTGAATTATTTGAAAGGGCATAGGCTCGATTATAATGATTCACCGCGTTTTCAAAATCGTTAGTAGCAATCGCAGCCTTGCCAGCATCAATCTGGCTTCGTACCAACGGATCTTCGGCAATTGTTATCGTGATTGAGGGTATTGCTGTTGTTGATGCGCCATCTAAAGGTGTAATTGTGGCCACTGAGGTATTAATACCCTTGGATGAATCACCACAGGCCACAATTAGCATTAAGCAAATCAACATAGTAAACCAACGTGCTCGCATAGATTCTCCTATCGCTTGTTAGAAACATGTTACTTAGGGCTGTGGTGGATTGATTGGATATGGATTATCAGGTATTGGATCAATCGGATTATCAGGTGGTGGTTCGGTTGTTGGTGTTGGCGGATTTGTATTTGGTGTTGGTATTGGTGATTCGATTGATGGTATTGGCACGATTGATGGTGTTGGGACGATTGATGGTGTTGGTACAAGCGTATTCGTCGGTATATTGGTTGGCACAGGTGGCACAACATTAGGAATATTCCGCGTTGGTGGAATCCGCGTTGGTGGAATCCGTGTTGGCGGAATAGGAGTCGGGCTTGGCGTTTGGGTTGCAGTAGGCGTAGCTGTGCGTAAATCAAAGGTCGAAGTTGGCTGGCCTGGCTGGGTTGTATTCTCAGGCAGAAGAGTCATCTTACCATCGATATTTAAAGGAGTTACAGTCGCTTGATTGCCTTGGATTGCTAAGGTTGGCGAAAGGGTCGATTCTTGGTTGAAAATAGTATTCAGAATAAATAAAGCACCTGAAACTAATACTATTAGTGCTAATATACCAATAATCATCTTCCATGAAATATTCGGTAGCCATCCCCAAAAATTCGATTGACCATATTGAATAACTGCAACACTAACATTATCTGCCGTTTTACGTTGTAATGCTAATTTCGTTAATTTATTAGCTGCATTTGATGATGAATTTTTATGTAAAATATTAATAATTTCTTGCTCACTTATCTTACCACTATCAAGTAAGCCAGATAATCCATCAGTACAAAGCATAAGCCGGTCACCTGCATAAAACGCAATATTACGGTAAAATTCTGGGGCATTGCGCACCGAATCTTCAGTACGACCTAATCGATGAGTTAGTCCATTGATCCCATGCTCACGCTGAGCTTGATCTAATGACATGCTTTCTTCTTTTAATAAATACTGTAAGCGATTGTGGTCACGAGTTAATTGTTCGAGGCGATTTTTATTTGCTTTAAGCAGATACGCCCGTGAATCACCAATATTACCAATGTGGACTAGAATATGATCTTTTTGGCGTAACATTAATGCAGCAACGAGGGTACTGCCACCTTCTTTATAATAGTCCGGTCGTAAACTTTGAAAACTTACTAAGGAATGATTGGCAATCTCAAAAGCCTTTTTAAGCTGTTGTTCTGGCGAATCTTCACTATCGTCACGTAGCGTGTCAATAGCTGACAGGGTAGCTTGAGAACTTAATGTACGTCCAATCGCGCCGCCACCCATTCCATCAGCAACCAGAACAATCGCCCGAGGCATACGTTGCTGCCTCAGGAGATTTGCTGATGGATGCACCGCAATTGAATCTTCATTACTGGATTCATGACCATAGGAGTCACGTCGTCCGCCAACATGCGAGGCGTATCCAATATCAAATACTGGTAATAGTTTAGAAGAACTCTTTGTACGTGTAGCCATAGTGTATGCTCCAAACAAAACCTAATCGATGGCTAAGGTGTGGGACTAGGCACAAATGTTGATGTTGGCTCAATAGTCGGTATACTTATAGTGGCTGTTGGGCTAGGTATAGGCGTTTTAGAAGGAATTGGCGTAACGGTTGCACTGGTTGAGGTAGGACTTAACGCTAGAATTGGTTGATTAAATGCAGCATCGATTAGCCAAACACCTAACACCACCATAAGCAGACTCACCATAACACTTAAGTAGATCCAGCTTGATATTGGTCGCCTGATTCGGCCTGATTGCTGGAATTCTGGTACAAGCTGAATTCGCTGCAGAAACAACGTCATCAGATTTTCGCTACCAAACTTATAGCGTCGTTGGGTAGGATTAGGCTCCAGGGCATCCATAATCAACATATTTAACTGCTCAGATACAACAGAATTCACCGTATTGATTGCAGGTAAGCCTTCTTTTAGTTTAATCCAGGCCTCTTTCGACTTACCAGCTTCGTTAGTATTTGAATCAAGCTGATGCTTCCCGCCAAGTAGCAAATAAAGTAACATGCCCATCGCGTATAAATCGACTAAATCACCTTGGGCAAATTGATGCAACCGAGGATCAAGATATTCTGGAGGTTGGTAACGTTCTTTGCCTAAACGGGAAAACTTAAGCTTATCTTGGGCTGCGGCTAGATCAATCAGCACATAATGGGGTAGTTTCTTACGCCAAATTGATAATGGTTCACGCAGCATAATATTATCCATCGATACATCATTATGGGCAACACGACACTCTGTATGAAGATAGGCCAATACCTGGGCAATTTGATAGCCTAATTGCACAGCCTGGCCTGAGGTAAATCGCTGTTTTTTAGCCTGCCAAAGACTGATTAGTGATCCACCACATTCATACTTTAATGTAATAAAATATCGATCATGATACTTAATCGGTAACGATTCTTTTTCACCAATCAGCAGTGCTAAATGTGTATGTTGAATTTTTTTTAGCAGATCAACTTCATTATGAATATCAAGTGCATTTTTTTCTTGGCGAGTTAGCTTTAATACCATAACTCGATAGCGTTGGGCAGTTCGTAATGATAAACATTGTGAATTTATCAAAAATCGCAGCCAATGCGATTTATAGGCCGAAAATAAGTCAGTTACAAGATAGACTTGCGCCTGACCACTCGGCTGGCGTAGTGCATCAATAATATAAAAACCATTAATCTGCTGTTCAGGTAAATCTTTCATCATTTAAGCCTCTTGCAACTCAAGCTCGATTCCAGTTTTACCCAAAATAATCACATCACCTAGTTGTAGTTCAGTTGGTATTTTATCCAAACGCTGATTGTTTATGCCAGGAGATGTGATAAATGTACCAAATTTACTTCCTTGATCATGAATAAAACAGACATTATTTTTGATTGTAATCTTGGCATGAGTTTTCGATATATGATCATTATCAAAACTAATATCTGCCTTTATTGAGCCGTAGGTTCTGCCAACAAGCACAACACTATCATTCATTAAAGGGTATTTGCGAGGATTTCTATTCGGTTCGCGAATTTCAATAACCCACTTTGAGCTTATATTTCCAGAATGGTCGGTATAATCACCTGTTACGCCACCATAGTCACCGGTTATTCCTCCGCTTTCACTAACTGGTGGTATTCTACTAACACTTTTTGAGCCTGATAAATCAATTCTTCTTTTATTTATCATTTTCAGGATACCAAAAATAATTAATCCAAGCACAACTACAGAAACAACGACAATTCCTATAATTACAGGCATTGATATATTCATGGAATCGGCTTTTGGAGATAAGACTATTTGCTTCTCAGAACTGCGATATGACTTTTGTTGCGCATCGATAGCAGCGGCAAATATAGTATGAGGCTGGTCGTGTGTATACGATTCTAATAATTGCTCTATATCAACTGAAACATTAAAATCAGGAGCATTTGTTGATTCATAAATCAGTGTATTATCTAAAAAATATTGAACTTTTGTAATTGGATTTGAAGTAAAACCCATGGTCACACTTAGCACAGCAGTTTCATTTAATATTGCTGGGGCATTTAAAATAATATCCGAATTAACTTGGCTTTCAGCAATAATAAATGGGATTTCAACATTTTGGTTGCCAATAACTAAATTTAATCGATGCTCTCCCGCACCTATTGAACCAACATCGACTGTAAGTGCATAGGCATCAGCATTTTGAATCGCTTGATCAAAAAGCGTCTCAACTTTAGCCATAATTGATCCTACTTCATCAATAGTGCTAGCTGAAATAGCAGTAAAATTAGCATCTAATGATTGGGCCAAACGCTCAAGACTTTCAGGATTGGCAGGATATTGAGTAAACTGGCCTGCTTGACTAGAGCCAAGCCCTATAATCGTCATTCTAGGCTTTTGAGTTGTTATCGCATTGAGAGAATCCTTAATTTCGCTAAATGGATAATCTGCATTAGGGGTTCCTGCGGCAAAAACGATAATATTTTTAGCATAGCCATCCAACGGTTGAAGTTCTTCGATGGCTAATTTTATAGCATTGCTAATATCATATGGAGTTTCATTAGGCATTGCGGTATCTAAAGTAATCGAGCGTAAACTATTGCGAAGCCCGCCGCCATCAGCCTTACTGGGAAAGACAAGATTACTGCTGGAATTAAAGGTAATTAGACTTACCTGCGATTCAGGCGGAAGTTTGCGCAATAAATCTTCAATTTTCTCATTGGCATCTTTCAATCGGGTTCGGAAGGGTGTACTTTGATCATTCATTGCAGCGCTGGTATCAAGCACAATGGCGGCTGCAACAGGCCGCTGGCCTTTATTGAAAGTAAGTTCGGGCACTAAAATTGTGTCTGAGTCAAGGGTTACCAGCACATCATCAGCCTTGAGGGTATCAATAACGGTACCATAGGGATCAGTCAAAGCGAAAACCACCCTAATCTCAGGAAATGCTTGGCTATCAACATCGATAACATCAATTATCACCTGATCAAGATCTTGGGCATAGATTCTAGGTTGAGACACAAAAATAAGTGTGATACTTAGGAATAACATTAAACAAGTAGCTGCTGTACGCAAAATAATGCTCTCCTATTTTAAGTACAAAAATAATCCACGCACTTACTATCAGTAAAAATCCGATTCGAACGTATGCTATAAACAATTATCCTAAAATAACTGCCAACATGAAATAACAGTTTATTTTTAAATAACTCATTCAATCATTGCTCCTAAGGATGGTATACCATTCTTTTTTAGCAATAAACCAACTGTTTTGCTAGAAAAGCCTCCTCCTAAGAAGGTAAGTCCCTTCTTTACTTGTCTATCAATGAGGCAGCTTTAGGATTATAAGCTTATAGTTTGGTATAGAATATAAGACGCATTATATACGGTTTGTAGGGAAAATCAAATACTAAAATATTAGATAAAAGAGCATTAATATCTAAAAAAATAAATATTATGTAAATCAATAATCTTAGAAATGCTAGGCAAAAAATCAAATTAACCTAACATTCATTTAGAATTATACACAAAAATATTATATCTAGTAGCATCAAAGGTTACTATTAGTTGATAGGCCAATTTTCACCCCATGGCAAAACTCAATTGAGATCATTTATCATTATTGTTTTAGATGAGTTTTCCCAAGAAATTTTCTCATAATCGAATGCCTATCGAATTTCGCCAACACCGGGACATCGAGCAGGCCAATCCGGTTATGGCGGTGCCCGACGGCACCTGACCTTCCAAATGGCTGACTGGCCGCTTGGAAGCGGGATGTTAGCACAAACTCATGGTTGAGGCGCGACTCAAAGGCGCAGGGATACATTGGGCGCGGGCAAGTGTCAATCCGTTGCTGGCCCTTTTGTGCTCTTCGTCCCCTGCGTGGATCAAAATAAGGCTTGACAAACCAGCGAATCTTCTATATAGTACCGATCAGTACAAAATATATGTACTGATCGGTACTATATTATTCTAATTGAAATGTAGAAGGATGTTCGATGAGCAAGCCATTAGCCGGAAAAGTTGCCTTGGTCACTGGTGGTTCACGCGGAATTGGCGCAGCTAGCGCGGTTGCCTTGGCCGAACAAGGCGCAGATGTCGCCATTAGCTATGTCGCCTCGGCCAGTAAAGCCGAAGCCGTGGTTGAGCAATTGCAAGCGCTTGGGGTTAAAGCTGTGGCCTTCCAAGCCGACCAAGCCGATAGCGACCAAGTAGCCGCCTTGGTCAATAAGGTTGTGGCCCATTTTGGCAAGCTCGATATTTTGGTCAATAACGCTGGGGTGATTCAATTAGCTGCATTGAATGATGCTAACGCCGATTTGGAAGCCGTTGAGCATATGTTCGCCGTGAATGTGAAGGGTGTCGCCAGTGCAGTGCGGGCAGCAACTCCACTCTTACAAGATGGTGGACGAATCATTTCGATTGGCTCAGTCTCGGCTGATACCGCTCCAATTCCTGGTTTTGGCGACTATTCAGCAACCAAAGCAGCTGTCGCAGGCTATACCCGTGCATGGGCCAATGAGCTAGGACGACGTGGCATCACAGTTAATAATATTCAGCCAGGCCCAATCGACACTGATATGGGACCAGGCGATGGCCCAATGCTCGATATGATCACCCAAGCAATTGCGCTCAAACGACTGGGCAAGGCTGAAGAAGTTGGAGCAACCGTGGCATTTTTGGCCAGCCCTGGCGCAGCTTTTATCACTGGCGCGACAATTAATGTTGATGGCGGATTGTTGGCCTAAAACAATAATGGCCTGTGAGTTCATCCCAACTCACAGGCCATCCATTCCATTTAACTATTGGGTTGCTAAGAAGGTTTTCAAATCGGCGCTGCGGGTCTTAATTCGCTCCATCAACGTGGTCACTGCGCTGTTATAGTCGTCGAGGCTGATTGTTTGGGCAGCACTTGGGCTGATCGTCGCTGCCAATGCTGTATATTTTTGTACCAAAGCCTCGGCATCAAATTGGCTACTGGTTTCGCGCAACGCTTCAATGTAGGCAGCATAGTAGGTTGGATCATCAAGCAAATAGCGAATTAATGGCCAATCGCTGGTAATGCTGGCTTTATCAAAGGTATTATTTTGACCACCAAAGCCGCCTCCCGGCCCACGCATGCCACCAGCATTAGGATTATTGGGCATTTGATTGCCAGCATTACCAGCTGGATTCGCTGCATTTGGCATGGCTTGATTGCCACGCATGCCACCGCCGCCCATCGCGCCCAAGACAAAGTTATGATCCCACGAAATCCAGGTTAGTTTGCCAGTTGCAGGGTTGTTGTAAAGATAATAATTATGGGTCATGGCTCCATAAGTGTCCCAGTGTTCTAACAGCGTGCTAACCCCCAACCATTTGAGGAAACTTGGCACATCGAAAATCGCTTCCAACTTGGCTCGCCAAGCCGCCGGATCGCTGGTGCGTTCACTGGAATGCAGCACATCATACAGGGCTTCAACATCAGCCCAATCCGTCGTATCGTTATTTTCTTTCTGAAAACTTTCCTCAATTGCGTCCTTTGTACCTTCGGCGAAGCTGGCGGCGCTACCATCGCCCTCATAAATATTGCCGCTATCATCGCCAAATACACGAGCAATCGCCGTATCATCAATCACCTCAACCGCCGTGTACAAACCCAGACTTTCAACCCCATCACCATGATCAAGCAAGACTTCATAGGTAGCAGTCTCGGCAGCAGGCAAGCCCATTTGCTCAAACACATCGTAGGCTAGCGTCTCGCGCATGGCCGTCGCATCGCCTAAATTGTTCGAGAGTGCCAATTGTTTGAAGCCATAAAACCGTTGATTTTCAATCGCAGGATAGCTTTTTTCAAATTCATCAAAATCAATTTTAAAGGGCAAATTGGCTTGTTGGCTGTTCCAAGCGCTCATCAACGACGAATTGCCTTTGTAGCGCACGCCCACATTCGTCCAGGTTTGGCCTTCGAAAGTCAATGTTGCCGTGACCCACATGGGGTTTTCGATCGAAAAATTACCCATATTTGGCATTCCGCCACCAAAACCACCTGGCATTCCGTTAGTGTCAGTAAAAGCGCCACCTGGCCGCATCGGCATTCCAGCGGTGTCGGTAAAAGCGCCATTTGGCAGCATTGGCATTCCGTTAGTATCAGTAAAAGCGCCACTTGGCATCATTGGCAAACCCGCCGTGTCGGTAAATACGCCACCAGGAAAACCACCCATCTGACGGCTGCCTGGCTCACCCAAAAGCTCGGTCATATTATCCTGCATGGCTTGCCACGAGGCTGGATCGATCGTGATGGTTAATTGATTGACCTTATTTTGGGCAAAAACCACTGCATAATTTGGCTCAGCACTATCACCATGCGATGCCTCGTTCCAGCCCGCTGGCCGCGTAACTGCCGCGTCCTCGGCGGTCGGTTCAGCAGGCACAACGGTCGCAGGAGTCGAAGTTGCACAAGCAGCCAAATTTAATCCAATAGCCAATAAGCAAAGCCAACGCCAAAATTTCATAGGAACCTCACAAACGTTACAACATCAAGCAGAGCGCCGCCGTATGACGACGCTCTGTGACACATTCCAAGTTTCAAAAATCGCTTAGGGCAATTGATGCTGATCGCGCAGCACGCGGGTGGTGGTTGATTGACGTTTCGCGCTTAGACGAGGCATTTCATCGTAGAAAATTTTCAAGTCAGCCATATCATGCAGCAAATCGATGCGGCCAATTTCAATCCGTTTGACAGCAATTCCGGTACGTTCGCGCAAATCGGCTAGCAATTCTTCGCTACGTGCAGGTCCAATTAGCTCAATTTTGTCGTAGGCTACGCGCTTGTTGGCTTCAAATTGAAAGCCCCAACCTTTTTCGAGCACAAACAGAATCACCAAAATCACGGCGTTGGCGATGCCAATTTGCAGCAAACTGCCACTATGCATCAGCGAATTCATCACGCCCAGCGCAATCAAAATAAACAAATAGGTCATTTCGCGAATCGGAATCTCATCGGTGCGATAGCGCAGTAACGAGAAAATCGCAAATAGTCCGAAGCCCACACCTACACCTACCTCAACGCTGGTCAGAAAGCCCAGCACAAAGTAGATGATCATATTGAAGCCAATAAAGGTAAAAACGAAGTTTTTATCTTGGGTAACGGGATAGTACACGCCGCGCACAATCAGCAGCGTTACCAATAAATTAAAGCCCGCTCCCAGCAAAAATTGAGTTAAATCGGTTGTCATTGGGCATACTCCATCAATGTATTCAGATAGCGAAGGGTTGGCTTGAAGCTATTGCGTGGTAAATCGGGATAGAGCAAGGCCGCCCCACTGCAATATTTACTCATGCCAATCGTGTGCAAATGTTGGCCGCGAATGCCTTGGATAAACGGCGAACCACGATTTATCCCAGCTTGTTTGACTTCGGCAATCACCACACCCGTCAGTTCAACCGAGCGCGAATCGGCTTGAAAGCCAATCCCAACATCGAGTGTGACGCGCTCTTGCTCAGCGATATTGACCAAGGTGATGCGGCTGAAATTGTTGGTCAAGGTTGGCTGTAATAAGCTCACTTCAAACGGCACAATTCGTTGCAAAAAGCTGGTACTGGCAGCTGTAAACGTTTCCACAGCATAGGGTGTTGCAAGCCGATGCTTGATCGTGCGATATTTATTCACTTTATGTTTGACTTCGAGAAAATAGTTCTGTGTATCAAGATAGGTTCGGCTACGCACTTTGTAGCGATTACGGCCACCAGCATGATGCCGACGGTACAAGGCAAAATCGGCAGTATCGAAATAGAGCGTATGATAGCGATGCATGCGCCGCCCAGCGATCTCCAACACCCGATAATCAGTCGCCAAGTCGGGTAAGATTGCGGCCAATTGCTGAATCGAACACACATATTTGCTGTCGGTGCGATTGAGCAAGGCCACCGAATCCATCTGTTGCAGGCTGATCGAGCGAAATCCAGCCAAACTTGGCTGAATCAAGGCTTGTGGCTCGGTGCAATATAGTTCGGCCAAAGTTGGCTCATCTGGCCAGATCAGGGTTGGTTGATAACGCAATTGTTGCAGCATAATCGTTGTTCCTTCGCAAGCCGCAACGCCAGAGCGGTCGGCCATCAGTGTTAGCTTCTGATTAAGAGTTTAGCCAAGAATTGTTATAAAACTGTTAGGAGATCTCGCATTTGCTATGTAGTTTTGGGGCGAATTTGCGCGTGAGGGTTTGCAACTGATAGGCTAATCGTAAAAGTCGTGCCGCTGCCTACCCGCGAATCGACGCTGATTGTGCCTGCATGAGCTTCTACAATCGCCTTGGCAATCGCCAACCCCAAGCCCGAAGTGCTACTCGCGTTGCGCTGACGCGCCTTATCGGCACGATACAGCCGATCAAAAATAAACGGCAGATCGGCTGCATCAATGCCACTGCCTGTATCTTGCACCGTAATTAACACCTGATCTCCACGCTGTTGTGCTCCTAAGGTAATCGCACCAGCGCTGGCATAACGTAAGGCATTCGAGACCAAATTGTTCAGCACTTGGGTCATGCGATCGGTATCTACATCAATTGAAGGTAATTGATCGGATGCTTCGACCGTTAACGCAATACCTTGGGCCTCGGCCTGCATAATATGGGCTAGGCCAACCCGCTCTAAAATAGCACGTGGATCGATTATCCGGCGATTAAGCACTAACTCGCCTGCATCAGCCAACGAAAGCACCCGCAGATCTTCGACCAACCGTTGTAAATGCTCAACTTCTTCGTGCAGCACGTTATAAATGGTCGGCGAACCAGCAAAACGCTGATCTTTCAGGCCTTCGGTGTAACTGCGTAAAATACTCAAGGGTGTGCGAATGTCGTGGGCAAGATCGGCGGTCATTTGTTGGCGCTGCTGGCTAGCACGGGCCAATTTAGCGCTCATCTGGTTAAATGCTTGGGCTAATTGACCAACTTCATCGTGCGATTGCACCGTCACCCGATGATCAAACGTGCCATCAGCCAATTTGTGGGTAGCAGTAATCAAGGCCCGAATTGGCCGCGTTAAGGTTTGGGCTAGCAATGCGCCAATCAACAACGCCAAAAGAATTGCTGCGCTGGCGCTAGCGGTTGCCGCCCAGGTCACCCGCGCCAAAAAATCTTGTTCAGGCGAGGGTGGTGGCAATTCAGGGTTTGGCACAGCTATCGGGTGCGGCAGCATATAGCCGACCGTCTGTTGATCGACCACAATTGGCTCGCCAGCAAAGCGCAAAATATCTTGCATGGTTTGGGTTGCGGTTGATTCTTGCAGGCTATTGATGATCGCACCGTTGGCATCGACCAACACCACATTTTGGCGCAATTCGATTAATGCAGGTTGGGCATCGAGCGCTTGGCTCAAGCCTTGCCAACTGCCAGTTGCCGCATAGTGCTCAGCGAGTGCATTCGCCAAAGCCGTGCGATCACGTTCTGAGAGAAAGCGACTGAATTCTGAGCGGGTGCGCACAACCACCAACAGCGCCACCAAGGAAATTCCAATTAAGCCAACCAACAAAAAAGCCAAGATCAGCTTGGTTGCCAACGAGTGGCGTAGCTGCCAAATTCGGCGCATAGCCCACCTCATTGTTTTTTAAAGCGATAGCCCATGCCGTAAACCGTCTCGATATAGCGTGGCTGACGTGAATCTGGCTCAATTTTGGTGCGCAGATTGCGAATATGCACATCGATTGAGCGCTCATAGCCTTCGTAGGCATCGCCAAGCGACAAGCGATCAAGCAAATCGAGCCGCGAGAAAATCAGGCCAGGCGCAGCCATAAAGGTGGCCAAAATTTCAAGCTCGGAGCGAGTTAGGCTTAGTTGTTGCTCGCCGACCAAGACTGTTGCCGACCCACGATCGAGCACCAAATCGCCAGCCCGAATCAGGTCAGGTTCAAGCGTTGGTTTATGGGTGCGGCGCAGCACGGCGCGAATCCGCGCAATTAATTCACGCATATTGAACGGCTTGGTAATGTAATCATCAGCGCCCAATTCCAAACCAATAATTTTATCGTGGTCTTCAACCCGCGCTGTCAGCATAATCACTGGTGTAGAAGATTCCTTGCTGAAGGCCAGCAAAAATTCAGTTCCATTCATCTCAGGCATCATCAAATCGAGCACCACCAAATCAGGCTTTTCGATCCGTGCCCGATACAGTGCTTCGCGCCCATTACTGGCCTCAACCACGCGATAGCCCTCTTGCTCAAGCGAGAGCCGAATCACTTGGCGCAGTTTAGCTTCATCATCAATTAATAAAATGGTATAGTCCATCAGCCAAATCTCCATGCTAACCAGCCCAAAACAGCCGCAGTAAACGCTAGCATAGCAGCCAATTATGGAGAAATTGTGAGGATCGCAGGGGAATTTTGTAACTTGATAGCTAAATCTTCAGAGCAATAAAATTCTAGGAGTCAAATTTTCAGAGCGTGCAGGGAAATGCCTTTCCCTGCATTTCTACTGAGCCGAGAGAGAAGTACTGAGGAATATCATAATGAATGGCTTAATTATTCAGAATTCCAACCAAGCTCAGCTAATTTTCCTCGGGCAATTTGGCGTTCCTCTTCAGTAAACAACTCAGCATACTCGGGTTTAAGAATAATCGCTTCTGCCGAAGTATTCAGCAAACCCATTAGGCAAAGTTGTTGCAACCCGCTACTAATCACAGGATCAGTAATGAGCCTTTTCGCCGCATTAATCGCACCAAATTCGCGTACCATTTGCATATAATAGGTAGCTTTATAACCTTGTTTAGCAGCTAGCCGATAACCATCTTCCATCTCTTGGAGAAATTGGGCTTCAAGATTGTTCATTCCAAACATCCTCCAAATTAATAAGCTGGTGCTAGCTTAATGATCATTCTACAAACTAGCACCACGAGATCATTAATAGCCTTCAGCAATTTGCTCGGAGAGCGTTGCCCGCAGTTCGGGCGAAACTCGCATATATAAACCAGTTGCCTCAGCCACAATCGTACCATCAGGCAATTGGGCAAAGCCTTCGACCTCAAGTGCTCGCCCGCGGTCGCGCACCATGCTGGCAGTAAAGGTAATTTCTTGATCAATCGGCGCAGGCTGGCGATAACGAACCTCAAACCGCCCAGTCATCGTCCAAGCATCGATCAAAAATCCCACCCGACCTAGTGTTTCATCAAGAATTGTCGCGATAATGCCGCCATGCACAAAACCAGGCCAACCTTGATGAAGTGCAGTTGAGACAAATCGCGTGATCACAGTTTTCTCTTCCTCGAAGAAATCCAATTGCAAGCCACTAGGGTTATTTTTGCCACAGACAAAACATGCCTGCGAATCTAATTGGCGATTCATGAACGCTCCTTTTGCAAATATAGGCGATTATAGCGCAAAAAAACCACGACTCGCGGTGAGCCGTGGTTGGTGTTTATCTGTAAGTTTAGGCTTAATTTAATTTACGGACCACTGGATGGAAGCTAAACAGAACGGTCATCACCAGCATAATCACGCCACAGGTTGCAAACAAGGCTGGTGCACCAAATTTGTCAGCAACTAACCCAGCCACCCCATAGCCAACTGGCAATAAGGCGATTGAGCCAAGCAAATCGATACTGGCAACCCGCCCAAGTTGTTCGCGCTCAACCATTTCTTGCATGGTATGCGTCCAAATCAAGCCAAAGGTCGCAATCCCAATCCCGCGGAAGACCAATACGCCCAGCAAAGCAGCCAAGGCGATCGTGCCCCCAAGCATACTGACATTGAAGCCAATAATCCCGACCAAGAGTGTAGCCAAGCCAGCGAGAAATAAAGCACCATAGCCCATCAAGCCACGGCGGCGCAAGCGATTACCTTTGCTCAACCAAATCGAGGCCGAAACCGCGCCCAACGCAATGCTGGCATGCGCCCAGCCTAGTCGTTCGCTGGGTAAATTCAAAAATTTATTAATCAAAATTGGCAGAGCGGTTTGAGCAGGCGCAGCCAGCAACAAGTTGGCCAGCGACGAAAGAATAATCGTCATCCACAACCATGGATTGGTGCTGACGGTTTTCAAGCCAGCCCCAACATCCTTTAAGATACCACTTGAGCGTTTGGCTTTGGCACGGCTGGCATCAGTCGAGAGCAGCGGAATCAGACACAAGCCCGAGACCAAAAATGAAACGCTGTTGAATAAAAAGGCCGTTGCCGAGCCACCAAAACCAACAACCAAGGCGGCAATCAATGGCCCCAAAATCAAGGTCATTTGGGCGCTCAGAGCAGTTAATGAATTAGCTCCAGGCAGCGATTCAGCCGGCACAACATCGGGCACTAAAGCGCTATAGGCGGGTTGGAAGAACGAATCAAAAAAGCCAAAGGAGATACTCGCCGCATAAATATGCCAGAGTTGCAGCGTATTCGTTAGGGCCAGAATCCCAACCCCACCCACAATCAAGGCTCGCAACATATCCGAGCTAAACATCAGCCAACCACGTGAAAAGCGATCAACTGCCGCGCCACCAAGTAGCAAAAAGATGATCATCGGCGCAAATGAGCAGATCAAGACGATCCCCATCTTCGTTGCCGAGCCAGTTTTTTCCAAAACCCAAAGTGAGAGCGCCACTTGATACATCGTATCGCCCAAACGCGAAATCGTCTGGCCCGTCCAGAGCAAAGCAAACAAGCGTTGTTGTAAGGGTCGAAATAGGCTATTCTCCGAGGTTTGTGAGGTCATGCTTCCTCCTACAATTTCGCGCTACGATGAGCAACATCCCAACTGTTGGCTTGCTCACCTTAAATATTGTGCATGGGAGATTCAGCGTGGAACCCTTAGCCCAACAATCTTGTACTAGCTACGCCGCGCTGCGTATGATCGGCTATCGTAAGCATTGGCAGGCCAGCTACTGGCACAATTGGCAAGTATTGGCGCTGAAAGCAGTTATCGGCGTGGATGGCTGTTCTCTCTGCCCTAGTATGCTCTTAATTCAGAAGCTGGGATGTAGGCTATGATCGCGTGGCGAATTATACCAATTTTTAACTTTTCCTGCAAGATGATTTTTTATCCTAGCATGGTATAGAATTAATATATCCATTAAAAGCTACCAGGTTTATCTAGTGACAATATTTTTATGATTAATTCATAACATTTTTATACAGCGTACAGCAATTATTTTGTTAAATGCGGTTATTTAAGCTTAATCGGCCCTGCGAATGAAGCCAAATTGGCCCACCAACCCTACAATCGAGCCAAGCAGCTTCATAGTTCAAGGATACAAACCTATGCCATGGCAGATTGTTGAGCGGCGGATCGGGCGGGCGGGCACACCCCAACAACGGCAACAGCGCCAACGCCGTTGGGATCAGCGTTATGGGGTCGATCAGTGGGCAATTGGCTACCAGATTGCTGGCGAATTTGTGCTTCAAGAACATGCAATCGAATCGATTTACAATGCTAGCTATGCCGCTCATTTTGAGCAAAACCCCGCCGACTTGGCTGAATTACTGGCACTAGCCAAAACGATTTACAACCCGCACGCCCAAGCAACCAATAATGTTGATCTACAAGTGCCCGCAATTCTGGCCTATCTCAAACGCCAAAACTTGCAGTTCCAAGGTCACGAGCGCGTAGCAATTGGCTCATGGCAGGGCCAAGCCAGTCAGCCACTGAGTATTCGGCTTAGCCCATTACATATTCACGTGATTGGCGACCCTGACACCACGCTTGAGCAGTTTTGGCAAGAGCAAAAATGTTTGGCGCAGTGGGTCGATTAGCCAGCAACAGCGTATGTTGCTGGCCCGCAAATTTTAATGATGATGATGGTGATGATGATCGTCGTGAACGTGAATTGGCTCAGGCCGTGGCGCTGCATAAACGTGATCGATCCAAGCAATCACCTGATCTAGGCCTGTCTCGGCTTTGAGGTTGGTGAACACCAGCGGTAATTCGCCGCGCATCTGTTTGGCATCGTGATCCATCACATCCAACGAAGCGCCAACCAACTCCGCCAAATCGATTTTGTTGATCACCAGCAGATCGGAGCGAGTTACGCCAGGGCCACCCTTGCGCGGCACTTTATCGCCACCAGCTACATCGATCACATAAATCCAATAGTCAACCAACTCTGGGCTGAACGAGGCCGCCAGATTGTCGCCGCCGCTCTCAACAAACACAAGCTGCAAATCGGGCAGGGTTGCACACAAATCGGCAATTGCTTCGAGGTTCATCGAGGCATCATCGCGAATTGCTGAATGCGGGCAGCCGCCAGTTTCCACACCGCGCACCCGTTCAGCAGGCAAGACACCTTGGCGCAGCAAAAATTCAGCATCCTCTTTGGTGTAAATATCGTTGGTCACCACCGCCACCGAGTAGCGCTTGGTCAGATGGATGGTCAAACAGTGGGCCAAGGCAGTTTTGCCACTACCCACAGGTCCAGCAATCCCAATTCGTAATAATTGTTCAGTCATAATTTCCTCATTCTAGAATAAGAAATAGCGCTGCGCCAAGGGCAAACTCGTAGCTGGCTCGCAGGTCAATAGCTCACCATCAGCTCGTACCGCGTAGGTTTCTGGATCAACTTCGATCAGCGGAGTAGCATTGTTGTGGATTAAATCGGCTTTTTGGACGCTGCGGCAACCACGCACCGCCGCAGTTGTTTTTTGTAAATTCAATTGTTGACCAATGCCTGATTCATGGGCGGCGGCGGAAACAAAAGTCAGGCTGGTAGCGCCAATCGCCCCACCAAATGCCCCAAACATCGGGCGATAGAGCACAGGCTGTGGCGTGGGAATCGAAGCATTGGCATCGCCCATGGCATTCCAAGCAATCAAGCCACCTTTGACAATAATTTCAGGTTTTACGCCAAAAAAGGCGGGTTGCCACAACACCAAATCAGCCAATTTACCTGGCTCAATCGAGCCAACTTCGTGGGCAATGCCATGAGCCAGTGCTGGATTGATCGTATATTTGGCGATATAGCGCTTGACCCGTTGATTATCGTTACGAGCTGAATCGCCAAGCAACGCGCCGCGCTGAACCTTCATTTTGTGGGCAGTTTGCCAGGTGCGGGTCACCACTTCGCCAACCCGACCCATCGCCTGCGAATCGCTGGAGATCATGCTAATCACTCCCAGATCGTGCAAAATATCCTCGGCGGCGATAGTTTCAGGTCGAATCCGACTTTCAGCAAAGGCTACATCTTCAGGCACTTGGGGATTAAGGTGATGACAAACCATCAACATATCAAGGTGTTCAGCAATTGTATTGACGGTATATGGGCGGGTGGGATTGGTCGATGAGGGCAGCACATAGCTTTCGCCAGCAATTTTGATAATATCGGGAGCATGGCCGCCGCCCGCGCCCTCAGTGTGATAGGTGTGGATAGTACGGCCAGCAATCGCGCGAATTGTATCTTCTAAAAAGCCCGCTTCATTGATTGTATCGGTGTGAATTGCCACTTGCACATCGTATTGGTCGGCCACACTCAGACACATATCGATGGCAGCGGGCGTTGTACCCCAATCCTCGTGCAATTTCAAGCCACACGCGCCAGCCTGAATCTGCTGAATCAACGATTCGGGCTGAGCAGCATTGCCTTTGCCCAAAAATCCAAGATTAACCGGCCAAGCGTCGGCAGCTTGCAGCATTCGCGCCATATTCCAAACGCCTGGGGTACAGGTTGTGGCTTTGGTGCCAGTGGCTGGGCCAGTGCCGCCGCCAAGCAGGGTTGTCACGCCATTCGAAAGCGCTTCGGGAATTTGGCCAGGCGCAATAAAGTGAATATGGCTATCGATCCCGCCTGCGGTGACGATCATATGTTCGCCAGCGATCACCTCGGTATTGGCGCCAACCATCAATTCGGGGTCAACTCCCGCCATCGTGTCTGGATTACCAGCCTTGCCAACTTTGACAATTCGGCCTTGTTTGATCCCAATATCACCTTTGACGATGCCCCAATGATCGATAATGATCGCGTTGGTGATGACTAAATCAAGTACATCGTGGGCACTGCTGCTTTGCCCCATGCCATCGCGAATCACCTTGCCGCCGCCGAAGGTAATTTCATCGCCATAGTGGGCAAAATCGCGCTCAATTTCGATAATTAATTCAGTATCGGCTAAACGCAAGCGGTCGCCTTTGGTCGGGCCATACAAATCGGCATAGGTTTGGCGCGGAATCCATAAGCTCATTCCAAATCTCCTTGGGGCCGATGGCCAAATTGCTGTTGTTGAACGGTGTTGAGGCTAGTTTGCCGCTGATCGGCAGCATCCAAAGCCCCATTAACCAAGCCATTATGGCCATAGATTTGGCGCGTGCCTGCAAAAGCCACCAAATTGATAATTTTGCTATCGCCTGGCTCGAAGCGCACCGCCGTGCCCGCCGGAATATTGAGATGCATGCCATAGGCTAGGCCACGATCAAACACCAGTGCCCGATTGACCTCGAAAAAGTGGTAGTGGCTACCAACTTGAATTGGCCGATCGCCAGTATGCGCCACCAACAGCTCGCAGGTTGCGCGGCCAAGGTTGGCGGCAATCGCATCGGTTGGTTGATCGATCAAATATTCGCCTGGTTGCATTTGCGGCTCCTCTTCAACGAATTGGGTCGTGCACGGTCACAAGCTTGGTGCCATCGGGGAAGGTCGCCTCAACTTGTACTTCGTGAATCATATTGGCGACCCCATCCATCACATCGTCAACCGTTAAGATTGTTGTGCCATAGCTCATAATTTCGGCCACGCTTTTGCCATCGCGGGCGGCTTCCAGCAATTCGGCGGTGATAATTGCCACCGCTTCGGGGTAATTCAGTTTGAGGCCACGCGCCTGACGACGACGAGCCAAATCGGCGGCCACCACAATCAGTAATTTTTCCTGTTCACGCGGAGTTAGGTGCATTGCACAAGCCTCACACTAATAAATTTTGCGCGGCAGATTGGGGGTTGTGCCGTACAACGCTGGTTTGGCGAAGCGCCAATAGTCAAACGCCGTCGCCAACAGATCGCGGCTGTTGCTGCTTAAACCGCGAATCACCAGCCCATGAGCAGCCAGACAACTTACGCCCCACAAGCAGCGCCCAAGCTTGGTTTGGCTGGCAGCAAAGGCCATTAATTCAGCTTCGAGGGCTTTCCACTGAGCGGCATCCCAACCAACCCGACAAATGTAGCCAGTTGCCAAATAGCTGTATTTGCCAAAATACAAGGGGTTGCTGAGTTGTTGCAGGCTTGGTTGCAAGCGCATTCGATCCAGCACAATTGGCCGACCCAAGGCATAAATATCGCAATCCAAGCGCAACTGACGATAGGCAAAACGTTCGCCATAGGCTTCGCGGCCTGGCGCAAGAAATTCCCACCAACATAAACCAGCGTCAGCAGCCAAATCGATGCGGGTTTGTTGCTGATACACACTCTCAGCAAACGGGATCGTCGTATCCGGCCAATATTCGAGCAAGCTTTGTTCGGCTAAAGTGGCCTGCACCTGTTGATAAGCGATTTGCTCACCATCGCTGCGATAAATGCGGGTTGAGCTGGTGGTGGTCAGTTGAGCTTTGGTCGATGCAGCAAGCGTGATTGTAGTGGTTAGCTGATCGCCCGCCAACACACCGCCAGCAACATTATGCAAATGCACAAAACTTGTGCCATCGGCCAAGCCAAAATCGCGCACCACCTGCAAGGGCGGGCGATGTTCGCGCACAGTCAAACGGGTACGCTGCTGTTTAAGCGTAAAATCGAGCGCCAAATGGCCATGCATGCGCTCAAGGCGGGTCGCGGTTTGCATCAACTAATAAAGAGGCGTGTACCCAGCAAGGGGTGACGCATACTCGCTCCATCTAAGCCAATGCTGCAAGGCGCGAGATCAGCCAACATCGTGTATGGAGTTTGGGCAACGACCGCCTGAATTGTGGGATGCAACTGCCACAATAATTGTTGGGCTTGCACCTGGCCGAGTGGCAAAATTTTCTGGCATGCTAAAATCAAGCTTAACGTCATTTGTTGCAATAAGGCTGCTAGCATGGCTTCGGCCTCAATCGCCATGCAGCCAGCCACCAAGCCAAAAACACAGCTATGATGGGTTTCGATCTGGTGAGATTGGGCTAAAGTGCTAGCCTGCTGCCAGCGTGGCAACGGTTCCAGTTGCAGAGCCAAGCCAAGCAAGCGCCGACCAAGCACCGCACTGGCATGGCGGCTTTCACGCGCAGGCTTGAAGGCCGCAGCATGATCATTCAAATTGAGCCAAGCCTGCTCAAATGCACTAGCATCAGCCAATTGCCAAGCCTGATACGCCAAGTAAGCCTCAAGCTGGCCACTCTCTTGAATGAAGGCTCGCATAAACTGGCCCAGCCCAGCCACGCCCAATTGACCCTCGGCAACCAACGACTCAACCCCATACGAATGGGCGGTTGAGCCAATTGGCAAAGCGCTATCGGCAAGTTGCAACAATTTTAGTTGAGCAAAAGCGTTCGTTAACATCACCACGCCAGTATAGCCGAGCCAAAAATCGCCAATGTTGGGCAAACTGCCTAAACCTCAACCAAGCAGTTTGCACAAAAATTAAGCCCACGTTGCAGCCACCAAGGCTGGCAATAGCTGTGCTGACGTGCCGCGTAACCGATGGCGAGCGTGGCGACTCAACGGCGTATCCTCAAGATTAAGATCGATCAAACGGGCACGATGAGCACGGGCAGTCATCGGAAAGGTCGCGGCTGGCGCAACCACGCCCGATGTACCAACTGCCAGAAATACATCACAGTTTTGGCTAGCCAATTCAGCCGCTTGAATTTTGGCAAGATCTAAACGTTCGCCAAACCAGACTACATCAGGGCGCAGCGGCGCAGCGCAAACTGAACAAAGCGGCAAATTTGGGCTATCTGGCCAAGCAAAACTGCCATGCTCAGCCGCACTACAGCTCACCGTATTAATCGTGCCATGCAACTCGATCACCCTGGTTGAGCCAGCTCGCTGATGCAGGCCATCAATATTTTGGGTAATAATCGTTACGCTTGGGATATGCTGCTCAAGTTGAGCTAAAGCACCATGGCCAGCATTCGGCTGAACATCAAGCATCTGTTGGCGATGCGCCTGATACCAACCCCAAACTGCCTCAGGTTGCTGCAAATAGCCTGCTAAAGTTGCCACTTGCTCAACATCAATCGTATTCCACAACCCAGCCAAGCTATCACGAAAGGTTGGAATCCCACTCTCAGCCGAGATTCCTGCTCCGGTCAAAATCGTTAGCGAACGGGCGGCGCGTAAAGTCGCAATCAACCCTGCATCAAATGGCGCAAGCATAAATTCCCTCGTTAGGCCGATCAAGCATCAATATGGCTAGTATACGATGCTGTTTCAAGCTGAACTAATTGGGAGCTAACCACAAATGCAGATCAATCAAGCCCTAGAAATCTTTATGTACGGCGAAATTGGCATTCCTAGCAGCGAAAATCACTCAAAACGTCATGTTATTGATGGCTTAACCATTCTGCATGTCGATGACGTTTGGAATCAGGAGCCACATGTTGCTGATGAGGTGATTGTGCAAAACCATGCACCTGCCGCTGTTTTAGCAATTCTTGCCAGCTACCAGCCAACCGCCGATCATCGAATTACTCTCGTTGATCGGCCGGCCAGCGATCATGCTATCTACCAAGCCGCCGGTTATCACCATAGCTCAAACGAGGTGCTGCTCGTCCGCAAACTCAGCGATCTGCCGCCGTCTGACCAACGCTATTCGGTTGGTCAAGCCAAGACCATCGCCGAAATGCAATGGCTGAACAACAATGATCCAGCCAAGCGGGCATGGATTAGCGAGACCCGCCTGCATGAGTCAGGTCTGCGCCATAACTTTATTGCGCTTGATCAGCGGGTGGTGGCACGAGTGCGAGCCTGCCGAATTGATGCCGAGCATAGCTATGTGATGAATTTATATACAGCCAGCGATTATCGACGGCGCGGCATCGCACGAGCGTTGATGATTCATGTGTTGCATGAAGCCGCTACCCATGGCGAACAATGGAGTGTCTTGGTGGCTTCAGAGGCGGGTCTGCCGCTGTATCAAGGCCTTGGCTACCAACAACGGGCAAGTTTGGTGGTATTTGAGCCAGTCGCTGAGCCAATTGACTAGGCCAGAACCCATCCAAGCACCGCAACCAAGCCTCTAGCCACAATACTTGCAGCGTGGGCTACAATAGAGTTATTAATGATCTTTTTAGTGATGGTGTTGTGTATGAGTCGCTTGTTAATTACTGGGGCATCGGGCTATCTTGGTCAGCGGGTCGCTTATTTTGCTCAGCAGACAACAATCTGGGATAAAGTGTATAGCCAAACTTGGCGCAACCCGCCAACAGCTGGCGAGCATGTAGCCTGCGATTTGGCCGATCAAGCCCAACTTGAGGCATTGCTTGAGCAGATTCAGCCAACTGCAATTATTCATACGGCGGCGGTCACACCTGCGATGGGGCCAGCCATGACCGACCAAGCCTTGTGGGCAGTTAATGTCCAGGCCAGCGCCACCCTAGCCCGTTGGGCAGCCCAGCATCAAGCCCGCTTCGTGCATGTTTCATCGGATGCAGTTTGGGGTGGGCGCGAGGCCGCCTATACTGAAAGCGACGTGCCAGCGCCAATTAATCCTTATGGAGCCTCGAAGGCAGCAGGCGAAGCCGTCGTAGCTGCACTTGCGCCCCAAGCTGCGATCGCCCGCACCTCGTTGTTGTATGGTCAAAACCCGCTGGACCCCAACACAACCATGGCCTTGGCAATGCTGCGCGGCGAACGTCATGGCGTGCTCTTTACCGACGAACTGCGCTGCCCAGTCTTGGTTGAAGATGTGGCCCTAGCCTTGATTGAGCTTGCACAAAAACCAAACCTTTATGGTATATTTCACCTTGTAGGCCCACAAATTCTCAGTCGATTTGAGCTTGGTCAAGCCCTGCTCGCGTGGAATGGTATTGATTCCACAGGCTTGCCTGCTGGTACCACCGCTGCCAGTGGCTTACGTCGCCCATCGCGAGTTGTTGTCGATAATCGCACAACTCAATCTCAACTCAGCACCATTCTTCGAAGCATTGATGATGTCACAAGGAGGTGACGCATGGAGCGCACACCTGAAACGATTGTTCAATTAGTCGCCGATTTGCAGCATGATGATGAGTTTGTGCGTTCGCAAGCGGCCTTCACGCTTGGTTTGTTTGGCGAGCCTGCCGTCCCATTTTTAATTCCGCTCTTGCGCTCTCCTCAGCGCGACATCCGCATGCGAGCCGCCTGGACGCTCGGGGTAATTGGAGCCGCCGCCGTACCAGCCTTGCTCGATCTGATGGAGCAAAAAAATCGCCAACTGCGGATCGAAGCAATTCGAATTCTCGGAGTTATCGGCCAAGCCCGAGTTTTTAATCATTTATTGGTGGCATTAACCGATTTCGACCCCGAAATTGCCGCCCGCGCCGCCCGTTCGTTGGGCAAAATTGGCGATCCTCGGGCGTTTCATGCCTTGGTCTTGGCGTTGCGTCACCCCGATAGCGATGTGCGCTACGAGGCCGCCGTAGCTTTAGCAGCACTGCATGTGCCCGATGCAATTACCCATTTGCAAGAAGCTTTAGTCCATGAAGATCCACGAATCGAAACAACCTGGGGCATGCAGGTACGCGAAGGCATGGTTCGCGCCTTGGAAGAGGCCGAAAAACCGCATGATCATAGTTTGATCGAGGCCTTGATGCGGCTGGGTGATATGTTGAAGGCCAACGAACAAGACGATGGAGAAACTCCATGAACGCTTGCCCATTTTGCGACCCCGAAACCCTTGAGATCGAAACCATGCTTGAAAATCGTTTTTGTCGATTTTTGCAACAGCCCGATAAGGTGCTCTCGGGCGCTGGCGTGATTATTCCCAAACGCCATTGCGAAACTCGCCACGAGATGGATCTCGACGAGTGGGATGCCATGCAAGATTTGCTCAATCAGGTCAAGGCCTTCATTACTACCAGCCATAAACCATTGGGCTATACGATCGGCTGGAATTGTGGGGCCGTCAGCGGCGTGGTAATTCATCATGTGCATATGCATGTGATTCCCCGCTTAACCAACGAGCCAATCAAAGAACAGATTCAATTTAGCCTCAAACCAACCACTGCCAATCGTTTCGGCAATTAACAACCAACACAGGAGGTCGTATGTCCCAACGTGCCTTTTTTCGGCTTATGCTGCTTTTGTTGCTGCTGGGATCGGTTTCAAGCCTCGCGGCCAATTATTTACCCCCAAGTACGACCTATATGCCAATTGTGATGGGCAATCACGAGATCACGGCCAATACGTATGTTCCTAGTTATTCTGCACTTTTTCAATTTGGGCTAAACCCTGGTTACTACGGCAACGGCTGGGATGATCAAAAAATTTATGCCATTGGGGCTGATGCTGGGGCACATAGCGCCCGTGCTTCACTCCCAGATAGTTTTATTGGCCAATGGGGCGCGGCCATTCGGGTTCCGGTCTTCGAATATATTTCTACTACGCTTAGTTTTCGTGAAAATACGGTCTTTTTAGGCGAGCCACGCGCTGCTTGGCGCGATACCGCCAGCTACTACAGCAATAACGGCACACCTGTACAAAGCAAGCTTTGGCAAGGCATGTACGAGCCAATTTGGGATAATGGCGAGAATGGCACACCCGTCAACGATGCGAACAAATTTGCTGTCTATGTTTGGCAAATTGCCAGCACTTACGGCAAATATATGCGCTTCTATGAAATTATCAACGAGCCAGATTATACTAACAGCGCTCGTTCATATGCCAGCCCAGGTGCAAGCGGAGGCAGTTGGTGGGATAGTGCACCAACTCCGAATGAATTACCAAATCTGAATGCACCAATTTACAACTACATTCGTTTATTGCGAATTGCCTACACTGTGATCAAAAAGACCGATCCTGATAGTTATGTTGCGCCAGGTGGCATTGGCTATGCCTCATTTTTGGATGCACTGTTGCGCTATACCGATAATCCCGATGCTGGTAAAGTCAGCAGTCAATATCCATTAACTGGCGGAGCTTATTTCGATGCGCTAAGTTATCATATTTATCCGCAATATGGTGGCTCCTATTGGGATAATGGGGTTGGTGGTTTTGTCTATGTGCGGCATAGCGACCGTATGAGCCAAGTTTTCGTCAATCAATACCAAACCATGAACGAAACTTTAGCGGCCCGCAACTACAACGGCACAAACTTTCCACGCAAGCCTAGCATCATCACTGAAACTAATGTTTCACGCAAAGCCTTCAATAATTATGCTGGCGGCGAAGAAATTCAGCGTAATTATCTCATCAAAGCCATCGTCAAAGGCCAGCAACTTGGTATTTTGCAAATTTATTGGTTTGCCACTGGCGAGGGCGCAGATTACGCCACCGCTCAAGATGAATACCAATTAATGGGCTTTTACGAAAATCTCAAACGTGATGCACCAAATAATCAGATTATGACAAGTGAAGGCATCGCTAACCGCACAACCTATAATCAATTATATGGCTGGCGCTACGATGCTGCTGCAACGGCTGCGTTAAATTTACCCAGTACAATCGACGGCGCGGCTTTTCGCAAAAACAATCAATTGCGTTATGTTTTATGGGCTAAAACCACGCTTGATCGCAATGAAACTGCCAGTGCCACAATTAATTTAACTGGAACCTACACCAAAGTGGCTTGGAATGGTACAACTAGCACAGTTAGCGGTAGTAATATTCAACTAACCGGCTCACCAATTTTCTTAACCCAACAATGAATTAAAAAACCCGCACCTTCTTTTTGATTGAAGGTGCGGGGTAATTTGAATAGATTAGCTTACTTGCCGTTTTTGCGCACTACATTGGTTGAGCCACAAGCGCTACATTTGGCATTCTTGGGCAATGGACCTGAAATCCGCATTTGATGCTTGCATTGCTTGCATTCCAAGGCGGTATCGGCAAAATCGCTGACATCTTCGTGATTTTTGATATTGATGAATTTCATAAATGCGCTCCTTATTGGCTGGGATGAATTTGCTTTTGCTACTAACAAGCTTAGCAGCTCGTCCCCGCCATGACGAGACTTGCAGATGACAGCTTGATGACAGTCGCTGAGCTTGCGATTTCACCATAGCTTATTCACAGCTAGCTGATTGAGGCTTCGAATTCCCCACGCCCAATAAAAGCCATCGATGGCTAATTTAGGCTATTTTTTAATAAAGTATTGACAATTATCGGCATTTTGGCTAAAACCAAAGCGCGAATTTAGACGAATGGTTGCCACAGGAACCATAGTCTATTGGAGGTTGTTGATAATGTCAGAACGTTTCAATCTATCGCGGCGGGGATTTTTGGGTGCAGTAGGGTTGGGCAGTTTGGCGGCGATTTGGGGCAGCAAAGGGGCCAGCGCCAAAAAATATGGTGGCGTAGGCAAAACCTTCGATCAAGCAACCGTTCCAACCAATGGCAAATTTACCCTTCCAGCGTTGCCCTATGATTACGGCGATTTGGAGCCACACCTCGATGCTGAAACGATGTACATTCATCATCAAAAACACCATCAAGCACTTGTTACCAATTTAAATGCAGCCCTGGCCGATTACCCTAAGTTGCAAAGTATGAATGTAGCCGAACTCTTACATGGGTTAAGCAGCTTGCCGAGCGCGATTCAAACCGCCGTGCGCAACAACGCTGGCGGCCATGCCAACCATGCAATTTGGTGGGCAACGCTCTCGCCAAAAGGTGGCGGCAATGCTGGTGGCGCGTTGGCCGCTGCAATTAATGCCAAATATGGCTCATTCAATAGTTTCAAAACCACGTTTAATGATATTGCGGCGCGGCGGTTTGGTTCAGGTTGGGGCTGGCTCTCGACCGATAGCAAAGGCACGCTCTATCTGGCTAGCTACCCCAACCAAGATAGCCCATATATGGAAGGCCTAACCCCGCTGCTTGGGGTTGATGTGTGGGAGCATGCCTATTACTTGAAGTTCCGCCAAAAACGCGCCGAATTTTTGAGCGCTTGGTGGAATGTGATCAATTGGGGCGAAGTTGGGCGGCGCTACGATCTGGCAATCGCCAAATAATCCAACAAAACAGGCTGTTGATTAATATCAGCAGCCTGTTGCTTATGTCAAATGACTACTGCTCTAAATTAAAGCTAGCTTGTTGAGTATCGGCTGGGCGCGGCGCTTCGGGAAAGCTCAAACCCAGATGATCGTAGGCGCGGCGCGTGGCGATCCGTCCACGTGGAGTACGCTGAATAAAGCCAAGTTGCAAGAGATATGGCTCGTACACATCTTCAATCGCATCAACTTCTTCAGCCGTTGCCGCCGCGAGGGTAGTTAAGCCAACTGGCCCACCATTAAACGTTTCGATCAGGGTACGCAACACTCGTCGATCGTTCTCATCAAGCCCTAGATCATCGATTTCAAGGCTGGCCAGCGCTGCTTGGGCCACTTCGAGCGTAATGTGATTATCGGCCATTACCAAGGCAAAATCGCGCACCCGCCGCAACAAACGATTGACAACGCGGGGTGTGCCACGCGCCCGCCGCGCAATCTCCAACGCTCCCGCATCATCCATTGGCGATTTGAGCAAGGCCGCCGAACGCCGCACAATATCGGTCATGGCTTCGACCGAGTAGAATTCCAGTCGATGCACCGAGCCAAAGCGATCACGCAAGGGCGAGGTGAGCAAGGCCAAACGGGTTGTCGCCCCAACTACGGTAAAACGAGGCAGTTTCAGGCGCAAATTGCGGGCACTTGGGCCTTTGCCCACAATAATATCCAGCGCAAAATCTTCCATCGCCGGATACATCACTTCCTCGACGGCGCGATTCAAGCGATGAACTTCATCAATAAAGAGCAGATCATCTTTTTTGAGGTTGGTTAAAATTGCCGCCAAATCGCCAGCACGTTCGATCGCAGGGCCAGAGGTAATTTTGATATTCACGCCCATTTCGTTGGCCAAAATGGTTGAGAGCGTGGTTTTACCCAAGCCAGGCGGGCCATAAAACAGGGTATGATCAAGCGGCTCTTTGCGTTGTTTGGCCGCAGCAATCGCAATTTTGAGGTTGGCCAGCACTTTTTCTTGGCCAATATATTCAGCCAATTTTTTTGGCCGCAAACTTTTCTCCACCACTTGATCCTCTTCACGAGGCTTGGGTGAAATCATTCGTTGAGCTTGATCAAACGCATCCGACATGGCATCCTCCTACAGCGATTATAGCACAGACGGTCGCATGCAGGCAGGCTTGAATCATCAGCAAAAAAGCCTGTTATAATGCGCCATGCCCAATTTACTCAATAGGTATACCGCGCATGGCCGATCGTCAAATTGCCCTCTGGAATGAAGAACGTGAACAGCGCAAGCGAGCCTTGCAACGTATTTTGATTACTGGCAGTAGTTTTATTTTCCTACTGATTTTATATTATGTGTTCGGGGTTGATCTCAGTGTGGGCCGCAATCAGCTGGCGCTGGGCTGTTTGATTGGGGTGCTGGTTGCCGCCGCCATTTCGGGCTGGCTGGTCAGCATTGATCAGCCAGAATGGGCCACCCACGCAATGTTTATACCCTACATGCTGATTATTTTGGTGGTGGCAACTCCGGTCGGGGTGACGAGCCGGGGCATGTATGGGCTATTTATTCCAATTGTAGCGGCGGCACTGCTGCTCCCAGCCCGTTGGAGCCTGATTTATGCAGCGCTGGCAGTCGTAGTTTTCGTCAGCACCGATATTTTAAGCCCTCAGCCATTTTCACTAAATACTACTATTTTGAATACATTGTTTGCAGGCGGATGTTTTGGCACTGCCGCCGCCACCACCTCGTTTACCGCCCGCCGCCTACGCCAACTGCTCAAAACCAGCATTGAACATGGCAAGGAGCTTGAGCGTAATCAGTCGGTGCTTGAGGAACGAGTGCAGAAACGCACGCTGTATCTTGAAAAAGCGCTCGACGAATTACAACGCTCCAGCGAGACGATTCGCCAGATGAGCGTGCCAGTGCTACCAATCGCCGAACGAGTGTTGGTGTTACCGCTGGTTGGCAGCATTGACCTCTCGCGGGCGGCGTTGCTCAGCGATGAACTGCTGAATACAATTTATCAACGCCGTCCACATACAATTTTGATCGATCTAACGGGTCTGACCACGATTGATCAGGCGGTAGCTGAATCGTTAGTACAAACCTTGAGTGCAGTACGTTTGCTTGGCACCGAGCCAATTGTGGTTGGTTTACGCAGCGAAACCGTCCAAGCCTTGCTCGATACCGGCATTGATATCAGCCATATTCGCACCTTCCGCGATGTGCAAAGTGGGCTTGGCTACGCCACCAGCAAAATTAGTTATTAATTCAGCTAATTAGGGTAGTGTTATTATAGTGCCATCAGCGTAGAATTGGCGATCTAAATTAATTGTGCGCGATGCTTGCCCCTGCATTCCATGCAATCGAATCTCGACTGAATCGCCAGCCACTAACGCTGTCCGTGCCACTGAACCACGCACAACAAATGGTGCAAATGGGCGGATGCGAGTTGAATCTAATGGATCAAGTTGCAAATCCAGGCTTGGTTGGCTCAACGGCTCGGCGTGTACCTTGGTAAATAATTCGCTATGATAGAGCGTAACTTCAAAATAGAGTCGGTTTGGATCAGCTGATTCGATTTGCTGCCACTCATCATACAAACCACCTTCGTGGAGCGTAACAGGCAGATCATCACGCATTGGCGGCCCCCAAGCCCAGAATGAAATCCCAAGGCAACTGCCAACCACCAACAAACTGGCGATCAAAAACTTAGCTAATTCCCGAATGCTGCGCAACATAGCAACTCCGTTTCACAACTTGTAATGAGTTGAATTCAGTGTAGCTTTTGGCAGCATTGGCAACATGCACGATCCTAGCAAAAAACCAGCACAATCATTGCAGCTTAAATCAGCTATCAGCCGCATCAACAAATGCCGCTTATGCCCTATAATGCATCTGAACCAGATGGCATTTGGTCATCGGTGCAACTAGCGTGTTATTGGGGGCGATGATGCCGCATTCATTTGAAGCATATCTTGATGAGCAACTGAATAGTTTGCGTGAGCAGGGGATTTTTCGCACATTGCGCGAATTGCAAAGCCCAACTGGCCCACGCTCAACCATCGATGGCAAATCGGTGATCAATCTCTCATCAAATAATTATTTGGGCTTGGCTAATCATCCCGCCTTGAAAGCCGCCGCTATCAAAGCAATCGAGGAATGGGGCGTTGGCTCAGGCGCAGTTCGCACAATTATTGGCACCATGAGCATCCACGAGGAGCTTGAACAACGCTTAACTGAATTCAAGCATACCGAAGCAGTATTAGTGCTACAATCGGGGTTTACCGCTAATGCTGCTGTGTTGGGGGTTGTGCTCAACGATGGCGATTTGGTAATCAGCGATGCATTGAATCATGCCTCGATCATCGATGGAATTCGCCTCACCAAAGCGGCGCGGGCGGTCTATCAACACAATGATATGGACGATTTGGAACGGGTTTTGCAGGCCAACCAAGGTAAATATCGCAACACGGTGATTGTGACCGATGGCGTATTTAGCATGGATGGTGATATTGCGCCCTTGCCACGCATCGCCGAGCTAGCCGAGCATTATGGTGCAATCACCATGGTCGATGATGCCCACGCTTCGGGCGTGTTGGGCAAAAACGGCAGCGGCACGGTCAGCCATTATGGCATCAAACATTGGGATATTCAGGTTGGAACGCTTTCCAAGGCAATTGGCGCGGTTGGCGGCTACGTCGCCACATCGAGCAAATTACGCCAATTAATGGAGCATCGCGCCCGACCATTTTTATTCAGCACCTCACATCCACCAGCGGTTGTTGCCACTTGTTTGGCGGCCATCAAACTGCTGCAAAGTGCCGAGGGCGAGCAATTGCATCAACAACTTTGGGAAAATACCAAATTTTTCAAGGCGGGGTTGAACAAGCTTGGCTTCAACACTGGCATCTCAGAAACCCCGATTACCCCAGTAATTGTGGGCGATGGAGCCAAGTCGATGCAATTCTCCGATGCGTTGTTCCAAGCAGGCGTATTTGCCCAAGGCATCGCCTTCCCAACCGTGGCGCGAGACAAAGGGCGGGTGCGCACAATCGTCACTGCCAGCCATAGCAACGCCGATCTAGCCGAAGCCCTCAACATCTTTGAACATGTTGGGCGGAGCATGCAGCTAATTTAAGGTTTCATGGTACACTGGAAGCAGAAAATACAGTTCTAGAAATGTGGAGGTCCACCTATCGAAGCGCAAGTTCTTGCCCGCCGTGCTGTTGATTTAGCAGACTCGAAACAGGCAAATGATATTATAATGCTCGACGTTCGTCCATTAGCCACCTTCGCCGATTTTCTGGTGATTTGTACGGCTGGCAATGAGCGGATGGTGCGGGCTGTCGTAAAAGAAATTGATGATCAATTAGTCCAAGAAGGCGCAGCCACCCCCAAAATCGAAGGTTCACCCGAAACTGGCTGGGTTTTGCTCGATTTTGGCGATGTGGTTGTGCACATATTTAGCCCTGAACAACGCGATTTTTACAAGCTCGATAAATTGTGGCAAAAAGCTACGCCAGTTGTCGTTCTTCAGTAATCGGCGGGTCAAGGACGATCACGTGCGAGGTACATCATGAACAAATCTACACAACGCGAACGCTATGTCGTCTTTGCGCTTGGAGCAGCAGCCGGAAGTGCCCTAGGCTTGATTCTCGGTTCGGTCTTGGCTTATTCGTTAGGCGAGGATACGGTTCGAGCGATCGGGCGAGGCTTCCGCCGCCTCACAGGCCGCGACCGGAAACCCAACTTCGAGCTATTCCTACAATAATAACAACAGCAAGGCCGACTCGTTTGAGTCGGCCTTGCTGCTTGAGTGGATATGCAAAACCCAATTTAAAGCTCAAGTGAGTTGGCGCGTAAGCCGCGATCACTTGCCGAAACGCTGACCCGCACGGTATCACCGACTTGCACTCGATTGCTGACATGGTTGAATAGGGTCGAATGAACATAGGCATCGCCGTGATTATCGCTCAGCGCGACAAACATAAACCGCCCTTGAGGGTCGATATAATCAACCCGCGCATTAAGCACGCCAGTTGGCGCATTGCCAGTAAAGGCGCGATTACGCTCACGCGGGCCATTGCTCCACTCGCGCCGCTGGGCATGTTGGCTTGGGCGAGCTGAACCAAAGCGATCACGACGTTCAAATGAGCGTTCGCTGCTATAGCCACCAGCCTCGCGCTGTTCGTAAGCGCGAATACGTGGTGTTGGCGGCAAGGCACTCGTCACCAAAACATCATTAGCTTCATCACCCTTCATGCCGCGAACCACCACAAAACTAACTTCTTCGCCCTCAACTAACCAGCGTCGTCCATCGCCCAAGGCCCGTCGATGGACAAACAACGATGCGCCTGCATGGGTTGTGATAAAGCCATACGATTTTTCCGGATCAAACCACGCCACCGTGCCAGTACTACGCTCATTCATGACCCATGTCTCCATGTTGTGTTGGTGCTCGCCATAACCATATGACGAATCAGGATTTATATTGATACAAAGTATCATTAAATAGAAAGCTTGTCAAGCATGTAGAGCATGCTAAAATCGAAGCGAATTTGGACTAGCAGGAGCGCGTAATGAGTGAAGATTATGAATGGACGGCCAAGACAGTTCAAACAGTAATTCAACGGCCTGAGCGGCTATTGGACGACCAAATCTGGCGGCAGCGCTTGCAAGAGTTTGGTGGTTTGGGCGATTTTTATCATTGGCTGAATCAATTACCCTTGGAACAGCCGCAACAATCGCTGCTCAAGGTGCTCACGACCTATCCTGGAGCGCCAGTTGATAGCTATTGTCAGATGTTGAATATTCATCAAGCGACCTATCATCGTTACCAAAAAGCCTTGTTCGAACAAATTGCCAGGGTACTCAATCAGCCCCATCAAAACCAGCCAAACAACCCAAATTTGCCTGCTGATCGCGCTCCGATTCACCAATTACGGCCTGCGGTTGGCGATTTTGTGGGCCGCGAAACTGAGCTACAACGGCTGACCTATGCCATCCAAATTGCGCACGAAGCCAAGCGCAGCGCTGCATTAGTAGGTATTCATGGCATGGGTGGCATTGGCAAAAGCGAATTAAGCCTGATCGTTGCCCAATATGTGTTGAATCTATACCCCGATGCCCAATTAATTCTCAATATGTATGGCGCACGAGAGCAAGCCTTGACGACCGAACAAGCGCTTGGGTTGGTGATTAATGCGCTTGATCCTAAAGCACGATTGCCCGAAAAGCGCGAACAACTGCTGGCGCGTTATCATAATGTGTTACACAACAAGCGGGTGTTGATCGTAGTTGACGATGCCCGTGATGCTGAACAGGTGCGCGACCTAATTCCGCCAGTTGGTTGTTGTTTGATTATCACCAGCCGCCAACGATTTAGCCTGCCCGCCATGCTCAATCTGCAACTTGAGGCATTAAATAGTACAAATGCAAGCAGCCTTGTTCAAGCAATTTGCCCACGTTTAGATCAGGTTAGTGCTGAACAATTGGCAATCGCCTGTAATTACTTACCGTTAGCGTTGCGAGTTAGCGCCAGTATTTTGCAAAATAACCCAGCCTTGAAGCCTGAACAGTACTTGAATCAACTTGCCGATCAAAGCCAACGACTACAAGCACTGCGCGATCCTGATGATCCGCAATTGAATGTCGAAGCCTCGTTAGCGCTCAGTTATGCCCAACTTAGCCCAGAGCAACAATATTTTATGCGCCAATTAGCGGTGTTAATTGCCGATTTTTCCAGCGCAATGGGCTTGGCAATGTTGGAGTTGCCGCATAATCTCGCAGCAGAAAATCAACTATATTATTTATTACGACACAATTTATTACAATACGATGGGCATAACGAACGCTGGAGTATGCACGATTTAATTCGGAGCTTTGCCAAAAACCAATTAATTGAGCAACAAGAGCAAGTTACAGCACAAATACGCTATGTTCAGGTATGTATCGACCAAGCTCAGCAATTACATCAGGCTTATCGGCATACTGTGTTAGCAACAATTTATGCCTACAATCATGAAAAAGAACATTTTGATGATTGTTTAGCGTGGCTGGCTAATGATGTAAATTCAAACCAGTATATCCAACAAATGCTTGATCTTGTGCATTTTACCACTACGATTGGCCATCATAGCTACAACTATCAACAAGAGCGTGGTATTTATGTGCAAAAAGCGCTTGAAGCTGCGTATATTCTCGATCAGCCAAGTTTAATTGCAAATAATTTAAGGCTAATTGGTAATGTCAAGCGCTATATTGGTGATCTTCCGGCGGCAATTAGCTATCTTGAGCAATCCTTAGATCTCGCGTATTCAATCGATTCAGCTCAAACTATTGCCAATAGTGCTAACGATTTGGCGACGATCTATGGCTTGCTTGGCGGCAAAGTGAATCATCAAAAAGCGCTTGAACTCTATCAAACAGCCTTATCAATTAGTCGAACAACAAACGATCGCTATGAAATGTGTAACCAAATTAATAATATTGGCACATGCTATGCCAATATGGGCATGATTAGTGAAGCTGAACCATATTTCAGCGAAGCCCACGAATTAGCTCAGGCTGCGGGGAATATGTATGTACAGTTATTAGCGTTATCCAATCTGGGCCAGGCTGCGGTGTGTTTGAACCAAGCTGAAGCCGCGTTACCGCATTTATATGCAGCAATTGAAATTGCTGATCAAACTGGCAATAAAAAGAGCAAAGGCTGTATTTTTGGTAGTTTGGCCGAGGCCTATTGGCAATTGCACGATCAGCCAGCAGCATTCACCGCCCATGAGCAGGCGATCATCACGTTTGAGCAGCAAGGCTATGGGTGGGAAGCCGCCAACGCCCAATGGCAATATGGCCTAACCTTAGTTGAAGCTCAGCAGATCGCATCAGCTCAGGCCTTATTTGCTGCAAGCCTCAACTATCGGGCAACCATCAATGATCCCGCTTTGGAGCGTGATCGCCAACTATTTGAACAACTCAAGGCTGGTCAAATTGCCCCAACCCAATTCCTCACAGAGGTGAAGGCGCTCACCTAGCTGGCAAGGATCAGGGCTAGCTCTTTAGTCCTGTCTTGCAACAAGCGTTATGGCCTAGATTTCTTAGGAAACACCAATACTTTAGGTATTGATCTTGCTTCTAAAGCCATGTAGGATAGAGTTACAAGGATTCGGACGCAGAGGAAATGCAACGGAGCCGTTGTATTTTGGAATGCACAAAGGAGTGCCATAATGCTGAAGAAACGCCTCGAGGGTACGGTCGTGCGGGTAACCTTTAACATCCCAGCCCCACTCACCGCCCAGACGATCACACTTGTTGGCGAGTTCAATAATTGGAGCGAAACCGCGACCCCGCTGTTGCGCTCTGGGGAAGGCTGGAGTACCACCATGGATCTGCCACCCAATCACAGTTACCAGTATCGCTATCTTGCCGATGGACGCTGGCTCAACGATTGGAGCGCTGATCGTTACGAGCCAAACGAGTTTGGCGGTGCGAATTCGGTGGTTTACACTTAAACCAGCCACGAACGACGAGGCATCAATGAGGATGGCTCGTTGTTTTATTATCTTCAATAGGTGTTATATTGACACAAAGTCACTCAATCGCATATGATAGCAACAGGTTTGATTTTGCCCATCAAGCTTAATCAAGCCTGTTGTTTTGCTTAATAGCTAAAAAGGATAGATTGCCATGCTCGATCTCCACCCAAGCTTTGAACGTGCTACCACCGATGCTGTGGCCCATTTCACCCCTTTAATTGAGGTGATCGCTGCGATTGCCCATGGCGATGCCACTCGCCGCGCCGAGGTCGAGTTTTTGTTGCCGCAAATTGATAATAATGGCTGGCAAATTCAGGCAGCAGTTGAGGCTATTTGGGCTGGCGAACGCAATTTCAGCCAACTCAGCGCTGGCCTCGACACTAATAGCGCGGCGATTGTCCAGGCTATTTTGGTTGCCGTCAGCCAAACGCCTGATCCTGAAGAAGCTCGCTTAGCTAAGCTGATCGGCGAATGGCGACCAATTATTTTGACCGTAGCTGCTGCTCATTTTGGGGTTCAGCATGCCTATACTGATCTCGATGGATTTTTGCCCCAGCTTGAAGCTCAGGCTCAATGGCAAACCCTCGCCCAACGACTACGCTTGCTCGTAGCAGGCGATACCAACCGCCAACGGCTCTTGGCAGATCTTGACACAACTGATACCGTTATCATGCAGGCAATTTTCCATGCGCTGGATGATCAAGCAACAACCTTGCAATTAATTCGCGAGGAACGGGATCGGGCTGCGGCCCAAGAGGAAGCCCATGAGCAACAACAGGCTTGAATATTGGCAATACTTGCCGAAAAAGCCGCTCTATCAACGACCTTTAGTGCTGCTCCACGGCGCTTGGCATGGCGCTTGGTGCTGGCAAAACGCCGCCCACGATTTTGCTGAACGTGGTTTTGCGGTGCATACGCTTAGTTTGCGCGGCCATGGCAGCAGCAGTATACCGCGCTTGTTTAATTTGGTTGGGCTACAACATTACATCGACGATTTGCTAGCGCTGGTTGATAGCCTTCAGCCAGCGCCAATTGTGGTTGCTCACAGCCTTGGCGGCTATGTGTTGCAGCATGCCTTGCTCCAGCGCCAATTGCCAGCAGCGGTATTACTGGCTAGCATGCCTCAAACAGGGCCATTGGGTTTCACATTGAGAACTATCCGTAATCAACCAAACGTGGCTTTACGCACGTTGTTGACTGCCGACGGGTTTAGTTTTGTGCGCACGCCAGCCTTAGCCAAAGCCCTCTTTCTGCGTGATAACGCTTCCGCTACCCAAGCTCAGGCACTACACAGCCAACTAAGCAGTGAATCGGTCAAGGTTTTGCTCGATGCACTCATGCATAAACCAGAGCCAAGCAAGATTAAAACCCCAATTATGGTGATTGCGGCTGAGCGTGATCGCGCATTTACGTTGGCTGAGCAGCGTGCATTAGCCAATGCCTATCAAGCACCATTGATTGTCGTGCCGCAAGCGGCTCATGATTTGATGTTTGATCCAACGTGGCCATTGGTTGCCGATGCGATCGAAGGCTGGGCCAGTCGCCATCAAAAATAGTTATTCGACTAACCACGCACCCAATCCGACTAACGCTGCATCCATCGTCGGCGGATGAAACAAACCAGCTCGCACATCACGGGCATAGCGTTCTAAGGCCAAATCGGGCGAGAGCGAAGCGCCACCGACTACAATCATAGCTTGCTCAACTGCGGCGATCGCATGCTCAATCGCTGTCGCTTTGGTTGTGGCAATCAGTGGGCGCAAATTGTTGCGTTCGGCGGGCGCTTGCTCCCACAATTGGGCAGTTTGGTAGAGCAAACTTCGCGCACTCAACAATAATTGCTCGACCTTGCCAAGCTGGCGTTGAATCGATTCTAGCTCGCTAATCGCTTTGCCCGCTAAGGCGGTTGGGCGACGTTCGCGAGCATAATCACGGGCAGCATCACGCGCTGCTTGGGCAATTCCTAGATAGACCGCCGCCATATTCAGTTGAAACCATGCCCCAGCATTGTTACGGCTTGGATCAACCAGCCCAGGCTGACGGCGCTGCACAAGATTCGCCTCAGCCACAAACACAGCATCAAGCACAATATCGTCATTGCGAGCTGCCCGCATCGCTGTGCCATTCCACGTCGGCTCAATCGTAATACCTGCTTGCTTGAGATCGACCAAAAAAATCGCGGTATCGCTGGTATCAGCAATCGTAGCGCTAATTAGGGCGTGGGTCAGGGCTGGCGCACCTGTTGTATAGATTTTGCGGCCATGCAATAACCAACCACCCTCGACCTGCCGCGCAACCGTGGCAAACAAACCACCACGGGCTGGGCTGCCCATTTCACGTTCGCTGGCCGCCGAATTGAGCAATATCGACTGATCGACCACCAAACGGCTAATCCGTTCGATTTGGCTTGGTTGCCACGCGCCGCCTTCGATAATTCCACCAAGCACATGAATCGGCATGGCCATAACCAAGGCTAGCGAGCCATCGCCATAGGCCAATTGCTCTTGAGCCAAAATTGCCTCAAACAGGCTTGCACCATGGCCGCCAAATGCTGCCGGAACGCTCAAGGCCTGATATCGCGCAGCAAAAAAGGCTGGCAAATGCTCGAAGGGAAAGCTCGCAGCCTGATCATGCAAGCCAGCACTTGGTTTAATCAACGCCGCCAAATCCTGCCCAAGTTGTACAAAGCCGCGCTGGCGTTCAGTTAAGCCGCGATGTAGTAAATCTATCGTCATTGGTTAATTCCTCAATTAATTGTTGCTACTCAAAAGCTTAGCACAAACCCATGGTCACTCATCAAATTATTAACTGAGCAGTGATGATTGTCGAATTTGTATCACAATCATTTTTTATAGTACTGCCATTGAAACCGATTAGCGATTGACAAGGAGTTCGGACATGCGTAAACATTTAGCGCTGGCAGTTGGAGTGGTATCGTTGGCCTGTGGTGGTTATCTCTGGACGAACAACACTGCGGCGTTTGCCGCCAACAAAAACGAGCAGCCAGCCGAAACCATCACGATCAGCTCAAATCCTGAGGAAGTTACAATTGAATGTAGCATGGCTGGCGGTAAAGGAATGTTCATGCCCACGTTGCACGGCGAAATCGAGGCAAGCGGACACTCAAGCCACATGCCAGCATTGGCAATGCATAAACCGATGGCTGGCGGCATGCTGCATCAGCGTAGCGCCTCAGGCTCATCCGCCGATCAGCTTGAAACCACCACTGAAGCCACTAGTGCACAGGTGACCAAGCCCTTTGCTATGCTAACCAATGCTGACGACGAATCAAGCGATTGTGGTGCAGTAATCGCAGTTGGGGCAATTGCTGGAATCGATTGGTTTGAGCTAGCTGCTGAAACGATTGGCGTTAGTGTTGATGAACTCCTAGCTGGGATTGAGAATGAGGTGAGCATCGCCGATCAAGCTGCCGCCAAGGGTGTAAGCAAACAAACCGTAATCGATGCAATTGTGGCCGCCGAAACTGCCAACATCAATCAACTGGTAAGCGATGGCGAACTGAGTGCCGAAGATGCAACGCTGTTTACCGCCGATCTGCCCGAAATGATCGAACATTTCGTTAGCACTGCACCACATTTCATTCCAGGCGAAGGCATTACCTGCTTCGCGGTTGAACTCGATGAATCAGGCACCAGCACAACTGAAGAAGCGGTTGACTGTGAAGCAATCGAAGCTGTGCCCGCACTACCAGCCGCGCCAACCACCGATTCAAGTCGTTAGATCACATGGCTGGTTGCAGCATTCACCACGCCTGCAACCAGCCTTAATCTACACCAAGGAAGCAGCATGGCCGAGACAATCATCATTATTGAAGATGAAGAACGGATTGCCCATTGGATGCAGTTATATCTTGAGCAGGCGGGCTTTACAACCTATTTGGCCAGCGACGGCCTAGCAGGCTTGGCTTTGGTGCAGCACTATCAGCCGAGTTTAGTCGTTTTAGACCTGATGCTGCCCAAATTGGATGGCTTAGCAGTATTCAAGACGATTCGCCAAACCAGCAATACGCCAATTATTATGGTAACTGCGCGTAGCAGTGATGAAGAACGAATCCATGGCTTAGAGCTTGGCGCTGATGATTATGTTGGCAAGCCGTTCAACGCCCGCGAATTGGTGGCGCGAGTGCGGGCAGTTTTGCGGCGCAGCCAGCCAATCCAAGCTAGCCAAACCTTGAAACGCGGCCCGATCGAATTGGATTTGGAGCAACATTCGTGCACCGTCAATCAGCAACCTGTCGAATTGAGCAAAATTCAATTGGCCTTGCTGGCGACATTTATGCGCCATCCCAACCAAATTCTTAGCCGCGAACAGCTACTTGAAGCAGTATTTGCTGGCGATTATGCTGGCTTTGATCGTTCGCTCGATGCCCATATCGCACGTTTGCGCCAACGCATCGAACATGATCGCACCAACCCACAGTATATTGTGACAGTGTATGGACTTGGCTATAAATTTGTTGATTAGGTAGGGTGTTATGGGCAAATCATTACGCTGGAAATTAGGGGCAGCATTTGGCTTGGTGATCAGCGCAACCCTCTTGTTGAGCGGGCTAAGCGCTTATTTGCTCACGACTCAACGCTTTGATATTTTTGTGGGCGACCAAAGCCAGTTGCGCACCGAACAACTTGCGCCATGGCTCGAAGCCAGTCATGCCTATAACGCTGATTGGTCGGCAATATCAACTTTATTGCAGCAAAGCGAAAATTTGAGCCAAACTCACACCCTGAGCCTAGCCCCAGCCATTTTCAGCATTGATAGCGGCCAACTCTGGCAGCATAGCGCCGAGGTCATTGGCATTAGCCCTGAGCATTTGCAGGGCGAGGTTGGCAGTGGCGGTAGTATCGAGAGCGTTGCATTAGCACATAATGTTGATCCTGAGGCGTTGATCGTGAGCCTTGAGCAAGCCCAAATGCCAATAACCACCATCCCGATGACTGCACCAATGACCATAGCCATGGGCGGAGTCGCCCCAATTGGAGCTGGCGCAGCCTTACAATCAGAGATTCGCTATTTTGTTGAATATCAAACCAGCCCCAATTGGCTCAGCCTGATTCAAAAACACCTTAATGCTAGCCCCACTGAAGTGCAACAAAGCTTGCAACATCCCCAAGGCTTCGTGGCACTAGCTCAGCGCTATCAAAGCGAGCCACGGCTGCTCGTGCAGGCTATTGTTGAGGCCGAGCTAGCACGCCTAAAATCCATGTCGAGCATTCCAATCAGCAGCATTTTGAATGAACTCCCGCTGATCGCCCAATCAGCCTGGAGTTTTATCGATCCTCAAGGCCTAGCGCAGCCAAATAACGCCCGAATGGGGCTGCTGCATCATGATAGTATGTTGCTGCAATGGGAATTACAAGCGCTACTGCATGGCGATGAACGGTTGATTATCCTCGATCCAATGGGCAATGTGAGCTATGACAGCGCTCAGCAACTGAATAACGACCAGCAACTAGACGACGATTTGCGCCAGCATGCCGTGCCACTATACGATTTAATCAGCAACCAACCAATTGGCTCAGCCCTGATTGTGACTGGCACGCATGCCTACACCGAGCACCAAGGAGCATTTCTGCGTAGCACTGGTCAAGCCTTGGTGATGAGCGGTGGAATCGTTGGCATGATCGTTTTGGCCTTGGGGTTTATCTTGGTGCGTACCATTACCGCACCAGTTTTGGCATTAACCCAAGCCACCAAGCAAATTATCGCAGGCAATTGGCAAACGCAAGTGCCAATCCGTTCGCACGATGAGTTAGGCCAAATGAGCAAGGCCTTCAATCATATGGCCAATTCGCTGGCCCAACAGCGCATGTTGCAAACTCGCCTAATTCACGACTTGACCCATGAATTGCACACTCCACTCAGCGTGATTCAGCTTGAAATGGAAGGCTTGGCTGATCAATTACAAAGCGCCGATGAAGCTGCTCGCCATGTTGAGCACGAAATTAAATTGATCGTCAGCTTGCTCGATGATTTGACCTTGCTACTCAAAACTGAATCACACAGCCTAGAATTTAACCAAGAAGCATTAGATATTGAGCAATTGCTCCACGAAACCCATCAACGCTGGCAACAACCAGCACTCAATGCAGGCATCCAATTGAAACTTAGGATTGATCAACCACTCCCCAAGATCGCTGTTGATCGCACACGGATTGTGCAGGCCTTGGGTAATTTGCTAAAAAATGCGATTCGCCACACCCCAGCGAATGGCGCGATCAGCATCAGTTGTAGTCGCGATCATGCATCGATCAAACTAAGCATCCACGATACTGGCGAGGGAATCAGCGCCCATGATTTGCCACATATTTTCGAGCGTTTCTATCGGGCCGATGCCTCGCGCAACCGCGATACAGGCGGGCGTGGCTTGGGTTTAGCAATTGTCAAGCAAATTATTGAGGCCCATGGCGGCACAATTGAGGTGAGCAGCAAACTTGGTCAAGGCAGCAATTTCCAACTATCATTGCCAATTAACCCAAGCCTCGACTGAAAAAATAATGGCCCAAGCCAACCGTAAACATCAAATTGCCATACAAGGCATGCTCCAAACACACCAAACGCAACGAACGGGTTTGGCGATAGGTATCAGCAAATAGCCAACCGCCAATCAGGGTCAACAGCACAGCGTAGGGATTGCGAAAAATAATATGCGCCCAGCCAAACAGCACAGCACTGAGCAGCAGCAGCCAACGCTCATTCAACAAATCGCGGTAGCGCTCGAAAAACAAACCACGAAAGACCAATTCTTGAATATAAACCGAAAAGATTGGGTAGGCCAACAGAATCATGAGCCAAAGCCAAGGTTGTTGGCGCGGCAAATTGAATAAATTAGCTGGTTGCCAAAGCCACACCAACAGCACCGCCAACAGACTAGCCAAGCCAAAACGTTGCAGCAAACGCCAAAACTGAGCTTGTTCAAGCGGATTAAACCGCCCTTGCCAAAGCCCAATTGGCACTGCTCGCCGCCGCAACCAAAACCACGCCCCAAGCGCCGCCAAACCCAGCACTCCAAACCACCAACGGGCTGGCACAACAAAGCGCAGCACCAACGGCACCAAGCCAAACAAAACCAGCATTTCAAGCCACAACCACCAACGCCGCATGCAGTTCCATCCTTTAGCCATTACAAGCAATAAAACATTGATCATGCTTGATTTGCCTGTGCAAGCCAAGCGCTAAAGTGCTAGCAAATAATGAACATGTATGGCAATAATTAAATACAAAATGGTGGATCAAGTTTGATCCACCATTCTCGCTATGAATAAATAATTAGCCTTGCTTCAACACCAAGTAGCGTTGCCAAACCTCGCGGGTTTCAGTGAAATCGCGGCGGGCATGCGCTCCACGGCTTTCCTCGCGTAATAAGGCGGCATAGGTTAACAAGGTTGCGGTTACCAACAAATTGGCATCTTCATACTCGCGAACGGTGGTTGGCTCGGCTTGGGCATCACGCCAAGCAACCAACTGCCGCAAGGCCGAACCCAAACCATCGGCTTCACGCACAATGCCCACATTGCGCCACATCAGGCGTTGCAAACCAACCCGACTAAATGGCGTATCATCAGCTTCGGCGGCCATGGTGATCGCTTGGGTGGTTTGGGGAAAGGTTGGTGCTTCGATTGCGCCATCGGGAGCTTCAATCACCCGTTTGGCCCAAACCAAGACCTCAAGCAAAGAGTTCGAGGCCAAACGGTTGGCTCCATGTACCCCTGTCATCGAAACTTCGCCAACCGCAAATAAATTGGCGACGCTGGTGCGGCCATGTAAATCGGTGACCACGCCGCCAGTCATGTAGTGGGCAGCAGGCGCAACCGGAATTGGTTCTTTGGTAATATCCAAGCCATGACTACGACAGACTTTGGCAATCGTAGGGAAGCGCAACAGCACCAAATCGGCTGGCAAGTGCGTCACATCAAGATAGACATGATCAGCATCGGTTGAAACCATTTCGGCGGCAATCCCCCGTGCCACCACATCACGCGGCGCTAATTCGGCATCGGGGTGCAATTTGAGCATAAAGCGTTCGCCCGCCACATTGCGCAAAAAGCCACCTTCGCCGCGCACTGCCTCGGAAATCAAAAAGCCAGGTGCGCCAGCCAAACGCAAAGCGGTTGGGTGAAATTGGAAGAACTCCATATTTGAGACACCCGCACCAGCGCGATAGGCCAAGGCTACGCCATCACCAGTTGCCACAGTTGGGTTGGTTGTAGCTTGGAATAATTGGCCAGCCCCACCAGTTGCCAGCACAATCCGCTTGGCGCGAACCTCACCGCGCTCGCCAGTTCGGGCATCAAGCGTGCGCACACCAACCGCTTGGCCGTTTTCCAGCATAATTTCGGTGGCTAAAGTCCAGGCTCGCACATCAACATTGGTATTGGCAACCACGCCCGCCAAAGTTGTTTCGATTGCAGCACCTGTTGCATCACCACCAGCGTGCAAAATCCGGCGTTCAGAGTGGGCAGCTTCACGAGTCAGGGCAATCGCGCCATCGTGCGTATCAAACGGCACACCCAAATTGATCAACTCATGCACTCGCGCTGGGCCTTCTTCGCACAAAACCCGCACGGCTGCTGGATCGCTGATGCCTGCGCCAGCGACCAAAGTGTCTTCAATGTGCAATTCGGGCGAATCGTGTTCTCCAATCGCGGCGGCAATGCCACCTTGGGCATAGCGCGTGTTACATTCCTCAACTGCCTCTTTAGTCACCAATACAACTTTAAGATTATGTTGAGCTGCCAGTTGGGCAGTGTATAAACCAGCGATGCCTGAGCCAACAATAATATAATCGTTCATAGAACGGGTAAATCCTTTCGTGGTTAAGCGCTACATTAAGCAAGATAGAGCTGTTGTTGGGCGATATAGCTGGCAACAGCATCAGGGACGAGATAGCGCACAGGCAAGCCAGCCTGCAAGCGACTACGTAACTCAGTCGCTGAGAGATCCATACGTGGGCCTTGAATCCGCACACTGCGCTTGGCTAGATCTGGAAATTGATCAAGCAAGGCTGGCCAATCCAATTCAAAGCCAGGTCGTTCTAAAATGGCAAAATGGGCCAATTGCACTAAATTGGCAGCAGCATGCCAACGCGGCAGAGTCGCCAAACTATCCGAGCCAACAATCAGCCACCACTCGATATCTGGTTGATCCGCGTGCAGTGCTTGGATGGTATCGATCGTATAGGAAACGCCGCTGCGCTCGACTTCGATCGTGGAAACCGTAAAGGCTGGGTTGTCGGCAATCGCCAGTTTGGTCATGGCCAGGCGCTGGTAGGCTGAGCTAAAGTGCTGTTGTTTCAAGGGCTGTTGAGCCGTTGGAATAAACACCACCTGACTTAAACCCAAAACCACTCGCGCCTCTTCGGCAATTGCCAAATGCGCATAATGAATTGGGTCGAAGGTTCCGCCCAAAATACCAACCCGTTGCATAGCCATTCCTTCTTTAATAGTCAATATGACACCAAGTGCAGAGTAGTATAGCGCGATTCTGCTTTTTGTCAATATCACACTAACTGAAAATATGAAGGATGAAGGATGAAGGATGAAGGATGAAGGATGAAGGATGAAGGATGAAGGTAGGTTGAGTGGGCAATTGAGTTTTAGTGGAGCAAAAGGGCCACTCAAGCAACATGCTGTGATTGCTATAATTCATAGCTTATTTAAAAGGGTTATCTATGGCACTTGATATGTATCCAAAAATAGCGATTCATGGCTTTAAATGGCCTAAACGCCCGACTGCCCAAGCAATTGGTTACCTGATTGGCACAGATCAATTTGGACATTGGCTGGGAATTATAGCTGGTAGCGTTTGGCAACACTGTAATGGTCAACAAGGTACATTTGAACAATCATTTGTTAAATTGATCCCCTATAACGCTTATTGGTCAGCGTGTTTTAATTGTAGCGGTAAACTAATTGATGTGGATATTGTGCTACCTCATATTTGGGCTAATCAACTGATTGAGGAAGTTGATCTGGAAATTGATCTCTTAAAAATGGATGATGGCAGGCTCGAAATTCGCGATCAGGCTGAATTCACGGTAGTTTGCCAACGTTGGCCAATGCCAGCAAGCCTAGTTAACCAAGTGCATGCAACAACTAGCCAAATCTATCAACAATTGGCTACAGAGGCTGAGCCATTTAAGTGCGTTGGAGTGCAATGGTTAGCTCGTTTTTTACAACAAATCGAGGGCTTGTAGTTCAAAAATTCTAACACTTTCATGGCTAGACAAGGGTGAGCGAATACCGTATAATGGCTAACACGTTCACGTGAGCAATCGCGTGGGCGTTTCTTTTGACTGAGAGTCCTCTCGGTTTTTTTTCATTCCATAATCGAGGCAAGTACTATGACCGATAAGCCGTTTTATCTGACTAAAGAGGGTCGTGCGAAACTGGAAGCGGAAATTGAGGAACTTGAAACAACTGGCCGTATGGAAGTCGCCGAGCGGATTCGTCAAGCCAAAGAACTCGGCGATATTTCCGAAAGCGGTGAGTACGAAGATGCCAAAAATAAGCAGGCTTTCCTCGAAGGGCGCATCCGCGAAATCCGTAACATTTTAAATAACGCCCAAATGATTGAAGAAGATGGGGATAACCGCGAGGTACGGCTAGGGTCATCAGTCACGATTCGCTATGAAGACGGCGAAGAAGAAGAATGGATGATTGTCGGTGCTGCCGAAGCTAGCCCCCGCGATGGCAAAATCTCCAATGAATCGCCGATTGGCAGCGCTTTGATGGGTAAACGCGCCCGCCAAAAAGCCACCGCCAGCACCCCCAGCGGGATTATGAAAATGACAGTTCTCAAAATTCGCTAACCAATCCCCACTCAATTCAGTGTGTGACAAAGCCTAAGGCGCACTGGAGAGTGCGCCTTTTGGATTATACAGCGCGTTCTCGGCTATAATAGCCAGCAGGATTCAAGCAGTAGGCCATCCAGCACAGCCCTTTTTTCTTTAGCATTAACACGGGCTGCGTTGGTTCGCTTTACTCTACTATTGAGATTAGCATGGAATTAAACGATTTACAGCAAACACGCTATGGCAAGCTACAGGCGCTGCAAGCCGCTGGCATCGAGCCATATCCAGCCCGAGTGCCGCAACGCACGCATACATTAACCGCCGTGCGTGAGCAATTTTCGGCCTTGGTTGAGGCCAACGCCACGGTGACGATCATGGGGCGCTTGCGCCAACGTCGCGTTATGGGCAAATCAGCGTTCGCCCATTTAAATGACGATCATGGCGCGTTTCAAATTTTTCTCAGCAAAGCCGATGTCGGCGATGAGCCATTCAAGCATTTTGTTGATCTGACTGATCTTGGCGATATTATTGCGGTCACAGGTACGCTCTTTACCACCAAAATGGGCGAACCAAGCGTACATGTCACCAGCTGGACGATGCTCAGCAAGGCGATCACTCCGCCACCCGACAAGCGCGAAGGTCAATTTAGCGACCAAGAAGCTCGCCAACGCCAACGTTATGTTGACTTATCAGCCAATCCCGAAGTTCGCGAAATCTTCCGGATTCGCGCTCGTTTGATCACGGCAATGCGGCGCTACCTCGATGAACGCGGCTTTTTGGAAGTTGAAACGCCAGTATTGCAGGGGATTTATGGTGGCGCAGCGGCGCGACCATTCACCACCCATCATAATCAACTGCACCAAGATTTATACCTGCGGATCGCCACTGAGCTCTATTTGAAGCGCTTGATCGTTGGCGGCTTCGATGGCGTGTATGAAATTGGCAAAAACTTCCGCAACGAAGGCGTTGATCGCACCCACAACCCCGAATTTACTATGATCGAGGTCTATCAAGCCTACGGTGATTATGAATCGATTATGCAATTAACCGAGGGAATGATTCGCTTTGCTGCTGAGCAAATTTTCAACAGCACCAGCATCGAATACCAAGGGCAGCAGATCGAGCTTGGTGGTTCGTGGCAGCGCTTGACCATGCGCGATGCCATTTTTGAAAAAACAGGGGTTGATATTCGCGAGTGCCGCGAATTTGATACACTATGGGAAGCAATTCGCGAAGCTGGCCTGAAAATTGAGCGCAAGCCAACTTGGGCCAAGCAAGTTGATGAGCTATTTAGTGAGTTTGTTGAGCCTGAGTTGATTCAGCCAACGTTTATCACCGAATATCCTCAGCCACTTTCGCCTTTAGCCAAACGCAAAGCCGATGATCCACAGTTTGTCGAGCGCTTTGAGCTATTTATGCTTGGAGCCGAAATTGCCAACGCCTTCAGCGAATTAAACGATCCCTTCGATCAAGAGCAACGTTTCTTGGAGCAAGGCCGCGATTATGCTGCTGGCGATGACGAAGCCATGCAAATGGACGAAGATTATCTTGAGGCGCTCAAAGTTGGCATGCCACCAACTGGCGGCTTGGGCATCGGGATTGATCGGCTGTGTCTATTATTTACCAATCAAACGACGATTCGTGAAGTAATCTTCTTCCCGCATTTGCGCAAGCAGGGCGAGGAGTAGCAACTGGTTGTCAGGAATTGGGGGTCGGGGATCGGGAGCATGATCCAATCATCTAGCTCCAATCAAACGTACCGATCCCCAACTCCCGACAACCAACAACCACATATAAAGGACCCACATAATGCCACGTTCATTAGTAATCGAGCGGGAAAATTTACCAAGCGTGGTGCAAGGCTGGATCGATGCAATCGGCCTTGAGCATCACGATACCGTCGAATTAGTCTTTACTGAAGGCGAATTGGTGTTGCGCAAGCCACTCAGCCCAGAATTACGGGCTTGGGCCAAGGGCGTGGTCGATGCCTATGATCGCGAGTTTCAATCATTAATCGGCTTATAACCTGAGCCAGCCGCAACGTTGCGCAGGCTTACTCAACAATGAAGTGGCATATGCACTACTTAAAACGTGAAGATATGTTGGATATTCATGGCTATTTAGTTGAACGATTCGGCGGTCGGCTCGGACTCAACAGCCTTGATCGACTGATTGGTTTGGTGGTAAGTCAAACCCAGACCTGTTTTGGCGAGGAATTGTATCCCGATTTACCTGCCAAAATAGCCGCCCTGAGCTATACATTGATTAAAAATCGCCCGTTTCGCGCGGGCAATACTGCGACCGCCTTGTTAGTTGCCTTACGTTTAGCCCATATCAACGATCAAACCATCGAAGATATCGAGGGCTTGAGCCATGAACTCGCTGCCGCCGCGCGTTCCGAACGCAGCCAAGAGCAGCTTTTACAATGGTTCAACGATCATCTGATACCTGGCTCATTGTCAATTCAACCACGCTAGGTCAACCGATTTATTCTTGCCGAGGAGCCACGTTTTTTTGCATAGAGCTTCACCCACGTTCGCTGCCACGCTCTATGTGCTCACCACGGTTGTGCTCGCATTTGGCTTTTTTTGGATAAGGAGCTTTTGTGGAACGACGCACAGTGCTGATCACAGGGGCTGCTGGTCGCTGGGGACGGCGATTAGCCCGCCAATTGGCAAAATTTCCGATTGTGCGCGTGATTGGCCTTGATATTACTCCACCAGAACGCCCAATTGATGGCGTTGAGTATATTCAGGCCGATTTACGCAACCCATTGTTGGTCGAATTGCTTCGCACCGAGAAGGTCGAAGGCATTTTACACATGGTCTTTACCTCTGGTTTATCTGGAGGTCGCGGCCTGCTTTCGCCCGAAGATGCCTTTCAAACCAATGTGATGGGCACAATGGAGGTTTTGGCGGCGGCAAACGCTGCTGATGTTAAACAAGTGGTAATCAAAAGCACAACCATGGTTTATGGGGCGCACGTTGATAACCCCTTGTATTTGCATGAAAACGCGCCGCTGCGCGGCACTGATGGTAAGCCATTATTGCGCCATCGCTATGAAATCGAGCGTTTTATCGCCGATTTTCGGCGTAACCACGCCATGAATATCGCGGTTTTGCGCTTTCCAGGCATTGTTGGAGCCAGCGGCGCATCATCAACTATGCGCTACCTAGGCCAACCAACCCCACCAACCCTGCTTGGCTTTGACCCATTGATGCAAATTGTGCATGAGGCCGATGTGATTGGCTCCTTGCTGCATGCCTTGGTCGCTGAAGCCAATGGGGTGTTCAATGTTGCTGCCGATGGCGTGATGCCGCTGAGCCAAATGATTCGGCGGGTTGGTCGCCAACCGTTGCCAATTTTTCACCCCTTGGCCTACGCTGCTGGGCGGTTTAGCTTTGTGCGCCACAATCGGCTAGCCAACCAAATTATGCCTTTTGAATTAGATTATTTGCGCTTTCCTTGGGTTGCCGATACCACGGCCATGCGCGGCGAATTAAATTACGAGCCACGCCACACTGCCGAGGAAGCTCTCGATGCCTTCCGTAGCTCGTTGCGCTTGAAAAGCTACAGCGATTTATTGCCCAAACGCAAAGCCTACGATGGAATTCAAGCCTTTTTAAATCGTCGCCGTCAGGAGGATGAAGCATGAGCGATCAACCCCAAAAACGTCGCCGTCGCGCTGCTGGCGGTGCTGATGAAGCCGAACAAACAATTCCGGTCGTCGATGCGAGCACTGAAGAAACTGCACTTGCAGCCGCCGATGAATATCCAGTCGAGCCTGAAACTCCAATTGAGGTCGTTAATATCGATAATGATCTGCGACGCACCAGCCAAACGCGGATCGATTCGTTACTCTCGGCATTAGAAACCGAAATTCGGGCCTTGCCACCATCGGAAGATGAACGCGAGAGCGCAATCGCCGAAGTGATTCATTTAATTCGTGAATCGCTGACCCGCTGGCCCAAAAAAGCAATCGAGATGGCCGTAACCACGCTCAAAGCCAATATCAACAGCGATTATCTTGATGCTGATTTTTGGAAAGGCATCGGCTTGGTGCTACGCTATCAGCTTGATGCCAACGCCGATATGGTCAAACGGCGCTGGCGTGGCGATTACGCGGTTGATGAATTTGGGCTGGATTATGAATTGCTCGATTTGGCCAAGCCGCTCTTGTTGTTTATGTACCGGAAATATTGGCGGGTCGAAGCAATTGGCCTCGAAAACGTCCCCGATTCAGGCCGCGCCTTGTTAGTTTGTAATCATTCCGGTGTGCTGCCGTGGGATGGGGCGATGGTTGGATCAGCACTCAGTTTTGAGCATGATGCTGGCCGCGTGTTGCGGAATTTGCATCTGAGCTGGTTCTCATCGTTGCCATTTATCTCGCCATTGCTCAGCCGTTTAGGCCAAGTTCAAGCATTACCAGCCAACGCCGAAGCGCTGCTAGAGCGTGATGAGTTGGTTGGGGTGTTTCCTGAAGGCTTGAAGGGTGTTGGCAAATTGTTCAAAGATCGCTATCGCTTGGCGCGGTTTGGGCGGGGTGGCTTTGTCAAAGTCGCGGTCAAAACTGGTGCTCCAATCATTCCGGTTTCGATTATCGGCGGCGAAGAAATTCACCCGCACTTGCATAATGCCAAGTCCGTAGCCAAACTCTTGGGCTTCCCTTATTTTCCAATCACACCAACCTTTCCATGGTTAGGGCCATTGGGCTTGATTCCTTTGCCCACCAAATGGACAATCGTGTTTGGCGAGCCAATCGAGACCGAGCAATATGGCTCGAAGGGTGCAGAAGATCCATTATTGATCTCACAATTGACCGAGCAAGTGCGCACGACCATCCAAAATACCTTGCTTGATCACCTCAAAGATCGCTCGAATATTTTCGTTTAGGCCTTAAGCTCCGCCAAACTCTAACTAAGCCTTGTTTTTTAGCAGGGCTTAGTTGGTTTAACCGCCTATCCTCGAATTCTCCTAGCTCATTCAAATGATTGAAGCCCAAGCCCAGCTTTAGACCTAAGCAGCACCGCCCAAATATGCATACAATTGATTGTTACTAGGTTTTTTTGGAGTGTATGACCATGGATGAAATGGATGAAACAGCGCTTGTTTTTGAGCGCCCAGCCTTGCGCAAGCTTTTTCGTAAAGCCGAGGATTACGAACTGCCGCTCGATATTCGGCTCTCGCAGCATGGCTTTTATCATTGGCTGGCCGAACGAACCAACCGCATCTATCTGGTTTGGAATGATGGCACTCAAACGCGAGGAATTGTATTCAACATGTCGGCTCATGCGGGCAAGCCGTTTCGCCAACGCCAATGCGATTTATGTGGCCAGTTCGTTGAAGTTGGCGATATGATTTCGGTGCGCAGCCTCAAAGGTCGTCAAGATGCCGCCTATCAAGCTACCTACAGCTATATTTGCGCTGATCTTGAGGATTGTCGGGGTTCGGCGATTAGTGCTGGGCACTTAAGCCATTTTCTGAACAAACATCGGGGCTAGCGCTCATGGGTAAATCGATCCACCATGGCGCTAATTAAAGGGATAACTTGGCGACCAAACGCTGCTGGTGATTGGGTGCGGGCGCGAGTTTTCCATTCTTGCGCCGCCCCATACAAGGCCCAACTCACCAGCGCGGCGCTCAATTCCAGCGGCTGATAGCGCAAAACTTGGGCTGGGATATGCTGGCGAAACCAAGCCTGGATGTGTTTGCAAACTTGAGCCTTAATTTGGACTTCAATCACCGCCTCAAACGTCGAAAAGGTATCTTGACATTCAGTGCCATTAAACATCGTCAGTTGATCGGTAATTGCCAAAAATAGTCGTTCTAAATAAATCTCAGGATCATCAAGCGGCCCAACCAGCCAGCGTTGCAAGGTATCGGCAAAACAGATCGCCATAATCGCATCGAGCAAGGCATGTTTATCGGGAAAATGCGCGTAAAATGTGGCCCGATTGACCCCAGCTTGGCGAGCAATATCGCGCACTGTGATGTCATCAAAGGGTTTGGCATGCATCAGCTGATTAAAAGCATCGATTAACCGCTGGCGGGTGCGGGTAATTCGTGGGTCGATTGGCAAATTAACATGAATCAAAGTTGTACCTAATTTTGCAACTAAACAACACTTGTAGCTTATTGTTGGTTGACGCAGGTTTTTTAGCCCACTATCATACACATGTTGTCTAAATTATTGATGGCTATGTATAAGGATGGTAGCACGGCCCCTAGCCACAAGCAAGCCACAATAATCGCGATAGCAATGGTTCAGCTAGTTAGGTTAACCAGAAGGAGTGTTCAATGACCACACCACGGATCGCGATCATCATCAGCAGCACCCGCCAAGCTCGTTTAGGTGAAAAAGTTGCCCAATGGGTGCTAGAGCATGCCGCTGCCCGCACCGATTTAGCCTTTGAGCTTGTTGATCTGCGCGAAGTAAATTTGCCATTTTTCGATGAAGTTGCCTCAAATGCGTGGGTTCCTTCAACCAACGAAACTGCCCAACAATGGCAAAAAACGGTTGGTAGTTTTGATGGCTATATTTTCGTTACCGCCGAATATAATCACAGCATCACCGCTGCTTTGAAAAACGCGCTCGACTATGCCTCGCCTGAATGGAATAAAAAGCCAGCAGCAGCGGTTGGTTACGGCGGGGTTGGCGGGGCTCGTGCCGTTGAGCATCTACGCGGCATCGCGGTTGAGTTGCAAATGGCTCCTACCCGCACAGCAGTGCATATCGGCGGAACCGATTTTATTGGGATTTGGCAACAAGGTGTCGCTTTGAACGATCTACCACACCTCTTACCAACCCTCAATACCTTATTTGATGAACTTAGTTGGTGGGCAAAAGCACTCAAAACTGCCCGCGAACAAGCATAATCAGCACTGGTAAAATTCCGTTGATTTTGCTAGCATAGATGCCATGCACGGTTAGCAATAGGAGTTGCCATGAACATCACTCTCTGGATTATGCAGGGCTTGCTGGCGTTGGTGTTTGGCGGAGCTGGAGCGTTCAAACTGATTCAACCCAAGGATAAAATTGCGGCTCAACTGGCTTGGGCTAAAGATTTTACCCCAAACACCATCAAGCTAATCGGTGGCATCGAAGTTCTGGGCGCACTTGGTTTAATTTTGCCATGGCTCACCGGAATCGCGCCAATTTTAACGCCGTTGGCGGCAATGGGCCTCGCTCTTACGATGTTTGTGGCTGGCCTAGTTCATGCTCGGCTCAAAGAGTACCCCATGGTTGGCATCAATATCGTTTTACTAAGTTTGGCGCTTTTTGTGGCCTACGGACGCTTTTAACAGCAATTGAGTCCAAGGCTGACTCGTTACTAAAACACGAGTCAGCCTTTTTAATTTAATCGATCATCGCCAGATTCGACTTCACTATAACTATTAAGATTCATTAATAACTCTAAAGAAATTAAGTAGATTTTAATAAACATCCCATGCTACGATGGCCTAACCAGTATCGGATTGATTGCTGATTGTTTTTGTTCTTGCTTGGAATCGATCCCAAATACGTTGACTGGTTGAAATTCTTCAAAGCTGTGGTTAGGAGTACCAATGATGGTGAATCCAAAACGGGGATGGCGTTTATTAATGATTATGCTGATGCTTGGATTGGTTTGGACACAGAGCCAAAAACCAGCCCAAGCGCAAACGAGCAATGCATGCTCAATCAGCTATAGCATTATTGGGCAGTGGCAAGGCGGTTTTCAGGGCGATATCGCGATTCGCAACACTGGCATAAACCCAATCAACAACTGGACATTAACCTGGAGTTTCAATAATCAAGTTATTTCACAATTATGGGGCGGCAATTATAGCCAAACAGGCAATGCCGTCAGTGTCAGCAATATGGCTTGGAATGGCACAATTGCCAGCAACTCCAGCGTGAGTTTGGGCTTTATTGCCAGCTGGACGGGCAGCAATCCAATTCCCAGTAATTTTCAGTTGAATGGTATCGCCTGCAATGGCAGCATTACACCAACCGCGACCGGCGTTGTGCCAACCGCAACCCGCACGCCAATGCCGAGCACTGCAACCGCAATTCCCACGGCAACCCGCACGCCTGCGCCTTCTGCCACAACAGTTGTGCCAACTGCCACGCGCACACCTGCGCCAACTGCAACTCGCACACCTGCGCCAACCGCAACCCGCACGCCAACCGTTACGCCAACCGGCTGGAATCCGCCAAGCAACTTGGTAACACCGCTGAATGAAGTTTGGCAGCATGTCGAATCAACCTATGGCAATTTGTATGGTTTTCGCAATTATGGCTGGGATCAAGTGATTGCGGGCAATGGCTCGATTAATTATTGTGTGCGCTGGGATTCTGATGCTCCAGTTTCCGCCGCCTTGCGCGACCAAATTCATGCCTCGCTGGCGCGGCAATTCAAAAAATGGATGGATGCGATGCTTGATAATGGTCAAGGCACCAATGGCTGGCCTTACACCAATGTCAATATCAACGTGGTCGGCTGGGCCGTGCGCGATCGCAGCACCTTGCAATGGAGTGATAACTCCGTTGATATTTATGTCAACAATATCGCTGAAAATGCGCCGCAATGTGCTCCGCCATGTGGCCGTTTCTTCAACCAAGATGGCGATTATTCCGATTGTCCTGGCGGCTTCGATCACCACTACGATATGTCGTTGTGGCTAACCAAGGGCATGGCTGGCGGTGCTGGTGGCGATTGGGGTCAGCGGGTTGGCAGCGAATATTTTGTCAACAACCTCAACAGCGAGAATATTCATATCTTTCTGCACGAAGTTGGGCATACCTTTGGGCTTGACGATTTTTACGATTGGACACCAACTGACATCAACAGCTTTATTATGAATGCTGGCAGTGCTAGCCAAATTACCGAGTTTGATAAATGGATGTTGCGCGACTTCTGGCGACATCTCAAGAGCCGCTACGGCTACTAAATTCGCTGCATACCTCACGCCAACGGCCAGCCTAGCGCTGGTCGTTCCTTTTTTAGCGCTTGACAAACTGAGTATAGGCTGTATATACTGTATATATGAACATACACAGTGACTTAAGTATTTCACGTACTGATGGCCGCCCGATGTATCTCCAAATTATCGAGCAGATCAAACAGCGGATTGCGATTGGCGACTGGCCAGCAGGCAGTGAAATTCCCTCAATTCGTCAGCTGGCAATTGATCTACGAATTAGCGTTATTACGGTCAAACGAGCGTATTTCGAGCTAGAACATGAGGGAATTATTGTGACTCAGCATGGCAAAGGCTCGTTTGTTGCCACTAATACCCAGCTTAGTCGCCAATTATGGGAGGATGAATTGGATTCGTATCTTGAGCAAGTAGCTCGTTTAGCAGCATTATTAGGCTTATCCAACGAACAATTAATCCAACGCTTACAAGCTTCAACAGCCCAACAACAACAGGAGCTTTTATGAATACGTATGCCGTCGAGCTACATAAGGTTGGTAAACGCTATAAATATTTCAGCTTAAACGATATTTCATTGAGCTTACCAACTGGCAGCATCACCGGATTTATTGGGGTCAACGGCGCAGGCAAATCAACCACGATTCGCATTTTATTAGGCCTTGTGCATCAAGATCATGGTTCGGTGCAGGTTTTGGGTCAAGCCATGCCCGAGCAACAAGTGCTGGCAAAACGCGAGATTGGCTATGTTTCCGAGGATATGCGCTTGTATCCCAAAGCTAGTTTGGCTTGGCATATGCAATTCATCCAATCAATTTACCCAAATTGGGATCAAGCCTATGCTGAGCAATTGCTCAAGCGTTTCGACCTGCGTGCTGAACAGAAGATTAAAGGCTTATCGCATGGTCAGCGGGTTAAAGCAAGCTTACTGTTGGCCTTGGCACGCCGGCCCAAATTGCTGATTCTCGACGAACCGACAACTGGGCTTGATCCGGTGGCGCGGCAAGAAGTGCTCACCGCATTGATCGAAGTGCTGGCCGATGAAGATCGCACAATCTTATTTTCATCGCATAACACGCTTGATGTTGAGCAAATTTCCGATCAAGTTGTGTTTATCGATCAAGGCTCAATTATCGAAGCACGTTCAAAAGAAGATTTGCTTGATGATTGGCGACGCTTGCGCGTGCGCGTTACGGCAGATCAAACGGTTGCCCAATTGCCGTATGTCCTACAACACCAAGGTCATGGTCAACTCCAAACAATTATTACCAATCGGTATAGCCCTGAGTTGCAGCAAATCTATCAACAAGCAGGCATAGAAATTCAGGCAGTCGAATTATTAACTCTCGAAGAAATTTTTGTTGCCTCGATTCAAGCGCGGCGCGAAGGGAAAAATCTATGAATTCGATGATTAACCATTTAGTGCGTAAAGATTGGCAAATTAATCGCACGATGCTGTCAGTTTACCTCAGTGCCATGCTAGTTGCGCTAGCAATGCTGCTTGCTGATGATAATAGTTTTGTATTTGGAATTGGGGTAATTCTGATTCTGACGGTATTAATGATTTTAGGCATTCATCTAACAACCAGCAACGTGATTAGCGAACACACTCAAAAAACCTTGCCATTTATTATGAGTTTGCCAGTTTCAGGTCGTCAATATGCCTTGGCCAAAATTATGGCCAATCTATCGATGTTTTTGCTGCCTTGGCTGCTGGCATTGATTGGCAGTTGGCTGATTATTCTCAGCCGTGATAGCCTGCCCAATGGCTTGGCTGCAATAACGACATTAGCATTGGTCGAAATTTTGCTGAGCTATTGTTTAATTATGATGCTGGGGATTGTGACAGGCTCGCAGCATGGGGCAATTGGAGCCATGGCTCTGGCAAATTTGGGGTTTCAAGGGTTTTTATGGGGTATTCTGCAAATTCCAGCAATTGCCCAACATCGCGATAGCAACAGCCTAGCCTGGAATAGCAGCGAACTGAGCATTTTGGCAATCCAACTAGCGGTTATCGTAGGTTTATTAGGCATCACGCTGGTCGTCCAACAACGCAAAACCAACTTTATTTAGCAAACAGCGCTAGCTACGTGGCTAGCGCAACCATGATTAATGATAGCGCTCAACCGTGGCATAGGCCACACCACTTTGCAAATTGCCGCGTACAATCAAGTCGTTCAGATTCACGCCCAAGCCAACCAAGGTTTGGGCAACTTCTGGGCGAATGCCAGTTAAAATAACCTGACCGCCAAGCAAACGTACCGATTGAGCAGCTTGAATCAGCACATGGGCCACTTGAGTATCAACAATCGGCACCCCAGTAATATCCAAAATGGCAAAGCGGGCCGTCATGTGACTAATCCCATGCAGCAAGGTTTCCATCATCTGCTGTGCCCGCCGCGTATCGACCGCCCCAATCAGCGGCATAATCACTACGCTATCGGTAATTGGAATTAATGGAGTTGAAATATCGGCCAGGGCTTCCTGTTGGCTATTAATAATCGCCTGCTGCTCCATCATATGGCGTTGGGCTTCGAGCACCTGCTTTTGCTCGGTAATATCGGCGACCTTGATACACAAAATATCGTTGGTAAGCGGAATTGCTGAAAGCTGAGCAATCCGAACCCCAATATCTGGCACTTTGACGGTTAATTCATTCAAATGCACCATCTCACCTGAATCAAGCGCATGCTGATAGCGTTCAAAAACCATTGGCGGAACATCGGGGAAAATATCTTTAATCAGCTTGCCAACGTGGAGGCGCATATCAATCGGCGCATTGGGCATCAAACCATTGGTAAAAATTAAGCGCAGCGAGGTCGGATCATCGGGATCTTCGCGTTGTAACAAATCGATGCCAATTGGCAAGCGTTTGACCAGATTTTCAAATAACTCGGCTTGGCGTTGGGCGTGGGCTAATTGGGCCTGTAATTCGGCAATTTGGGCCTGGAGTGCGGCGGAATCTGATGCTGAATTGCTCATGTCAACGCTCCAAGGTTGATACAAAGGAGTTCAACGATCACGACGATGCAGCGAGTGGGTCAGCCAACAGCGAAATCATTCAGATATGCAGGTTATTGTATGCGATGCTAGGTCTTAAGCATAGCATGATTTTGCCAAAAATCAGCGATAATGCAGCAATTAGCAATTGTACTTTGGCTGAACCATCAACCACAGTAGGCTTCAAATGGGAGTGTTGGCATGAAACGGGGAATTCTCTACGCTGCCGGGGCTTATGCATGTTGGGGATTTTTCCCGCTCTACTGGAAGTTGCTGCGCAGCGTTCCAGCGTTGGAAATTTTGGCGCATCGCATGGCGTGGTCGTTGGTATTTGTGGGTTTGTTGGTGGTTGTGCGCGGCCAAATGGGCCAATTTTTGCAGGTTTTGCGCAATCGGCGCACAGTTCTCATCTATGCGACCAGCGCTTTTTTGCTGGGTATCAACTGGTATGTCTACATCTGGGCGGTTAATGCCAACCATGTGGTCGAAAGTAGCCTTGGCTATTTTATCAATCCTTTGGTAAATGTAGCACTGGGCATGTTGTTTTTGGGCGAACGAGTGCGGCGCTGGCAGGCCATGGCAATTGGTTTGGCCACCATCGGCGTGGTCTATCTCACCGTAGCACTGGGTGTTTTACCATGGATCGCCCTAGCCTTGGCGTTTACCTTTGGGTTTTATGGCCTAATTCGCAAAACTGCCGCTTTGGATTCGTTGCAAGGTCTCGCGTTGGAAACAGTCGTCTTTTTCGGGCCAGCGGCGGGCTATTTGCTCTGGCTCGAAACCCAAGGCAAAGCCGCTTTTGCCCATCAATCGTGGACAGTCAGCTTGATTTTAGCAGGGGCAGGCATTGTGACAGCGATTCCATTGTTGATGTTTGCTGCTGGGGCACGCCAAATTCCCATGACGACCTTGGGGTTATTGCAATATATCAACCCAACCATGCAATTCAGCCTTGGAGTGTTGCTCTACCATGAGCCAATTTCAGGCACAAAATTGATTGGTTTTGCAATTATTTGGATTGCCTTGGCATTGTACAGCTTCGAAAGCTATCTTAATCGTGGTCAAACGGTAAAAACATCAGGTTAATGGAAAATCCCACACCCCAGCGCCCGCCACCATAGCAGAGGATTCAGGGGTGTGGGAACATACAGTTTAGTTAGTTTGGACACGATATTGGTTGCTGCGCACATATTGATTAAAGGTCTCAAATTCGGCCAAATACATCTTGCGTAACAAGCCAGGTGATAAAAAGCGCTCGATCAAGCCCATCAGGCCAGGTTTTGGCTCAGACCGAGTGTGCAAGGTTAGCTTCGAACGATTTTCACCATCAGGCGTAACCGTAAACGTGGTGATAATCCCCAAATCGTAATCAGTTTCGACTAACACACTGCCCGGGCTTGGCTCAGTCACATGCATGCGCATGGTTTGCTTACGGCCAAACGCCTCAGTTTCAGTAACAAAAATCGTGCCCTTGCCAATGCCACCTTGCTCAACCGTCAGGCTTTTGAAATATTGCTTGGGCACAATATGTGGATGCCCATCGCGATAATCGGCAATAATTTGATAAACCAGGTCGGCGGGGGCTTCGATCTCCCCGGTAATTTCAAAAATAATTGGTTTCATAGCGCTTAGCTCCTCACTAAAATACTTAAGCATTAAAGGCTACTATCGATCAAAAATCAAACAGACCTAATTCAGACGAAGCAGGAACCCGATCTGTGACATGCTCATTAATGCGTTATTCTAGGTCGAATTATGGTACGATACTAGCTACCATAGTCGGATATTAATTGTGTGCAGCCGCACAAAGGAGTTGCGATGCAAATTATCCAAGCAAGCTTGGATGAACTTGAGCGACTTGTGCCATTATTTGATGGCTACCGCCAATTTTATCGTCAAGCAAGCGATCTTACAGCCGCCCGCGCTTTTTTGCACGAAAGGCTGAGCAATAACGAATCGATCATCTTTTTGGCGCAAACTCCTGAGGCTGGTTTAGGCTTCTGCCAACTCTACCCTAGTTTTTCATCGGTTTCAATGCAACGTTTATGGATTTTAAACGATCTGTTTGTGGCAGAGCAATCTCGTGGTCAAGGTGTGGCCTCAGGCTTGCTCAATGCGGCTCGTGATTGGGCCGTTAGCACCAATAGTAAAGGCCTCGTATTAGAAACCGAAGCGACCAATACAAGCGCGCAACGGCTCTACGAGCAGCATGGCTGGCAACGCGATCTGACCGAGTACTATTACTTTCTCAATGTTTAACTGTTGTTCAATCGTTTACCGACTAGCCAAAAACCCAAAGTGGCTATGGTACAATAGCCCCATTGACTCGCAATGATGCGGGTCAATCCTCATTGTGGAGGAATTGAACTCACCATGGTAGAAAAGTCTATGCCAACGATTGATGACATTTATGCCGCAGCCCATGTTTTAGGCTCGATTATCACCCAAACGCCGCTCTTGCCAGCCGAACAACTGAGCCAAGAGCTTGGTGGCCAAATTATTTACAAAGCCGAAAATACTCAACGTGCTGGTTCGTTCAAAGTGCGTGGAGCGTATACCAAAATCAATTCGCTCTCGGACGAAGAAAAAGCCCGTGGCGTAATTACCCATTCGGCAGGCAACCATGCCCAAGGCGTGGCCCTCGCCGCTCAATTGAATGGCATTAAAGCTACTGTCGTGATGCCGGAGTTTGCTCCATTGGCCAAAATTACGTCGGCCCAACGCATGGGCGCAGAGGTAATTTTGCATGGGGCTTCGTTCGATGATGCTGGGTCGTATGCCCGCGAACTGCAAGCCCAAACTGGCGCAACCTATGTTCATGCCTTCGACGATCCCTTTACAATTGCTGGCCAAGGCACGCTCGGCTTAGAAATTGCCGACCAATTGCCCGACCAAGGCGGCACGGTCGTCGTACCAATCGGTGGTGGTGGGATGATGGCAGGGATTGCCCTCGCCTTGCGTTCGCTGCGCCCTAATGTACGCTTGATCGGGGTGCAGGCGGCAGGCTGTCCTTCGATGATCGCCTCGCAACAGGCAGGCAAGCCAATTGCTGTGCCCCATGCCGCGACCATCTGTGATGGAATTGCGGTCAAACGCCCAGGCGAATTGACCTTGCCAATTATCAATCAATTGGTTGATGATATCGTCACCGTTGATGACGATGCAGCAGCGCGGGGCTTAGTGCATATTTTGCAATATAGCCGTATGGTGGTTGAGGGAGCCGGAGCAGTTGGCGTGGCCGCCTTGCTTGAAGGAGCAATTCGCTTGCGACCAAATGAGCCAACGTTGGTGGTGCTCAGCGGTGGCAATATCGATGGCAACTTCCTTGCTCGGATTATTGAACAAGTGTTGGTCAAACAAGGTCGCTATTTACGCGTTCGGACCAGTGTCCCTGATCGTCCGGGAAATCTCGCTCCCTTAGTTAATGCCATTGCCCAAGCTGGTGCGAATGTCATCGATATTAGCCATCGGCGGGCAGTTTGGCAACTCCCACTTGATCGGGTGGGAATCGAGATGATTCTCGAAGTGCGCGATGAAGCGCATGGCCAATCTATCATTGACATGTTGGAAACACACGGCTATCACATCGAGCGTTTTGGCCAGCGTGTGTGGCCGGTGTAATCGATGGTTGATGCGAATCTTCGCATGAACTGTCTACGGTAGGGCTTATGCCAATTCGAATGATTGCAACCGATATTGACCTTACCCTGCTTGATGATCGCGGCCAATTGCCCCCGACCAATATCGAGGCGTTGGCCTTGGCTGCTCGTCAAGGGATTCGCGTGGTTTTAGCCACTGCCCGCCGTCGTGAAGCTGCTCAAGAAGTTGCTCAGCGTTTGCATATTCCAACTGCGCTGGTTTGCCATAATGGTGCCCGCGTTTGGGATGAACGTGGGCGCGAAATTGCCCATCACACCATCGATTTGGAGTTGGCGCAACGTATCGCGGCCATGGCCGATAAACGCAGTTTACCAGTGGTTTTCACGATCGATGAAACCAATTTTGTCACGGCCCAAGCGAGCAATTTAGTCGGCTCACGCACCGTTTGCACGCCGGTATCATCCCTTGAATTGATTGTGCGGCTGGCTCCCACTCGCATCTTATGCCATGGCGAGTTAGCAACCCGCGCGGTTGAAGAGATTTTGGGGCGTAATTCGCAATTACAGCAATTTCGCTATTTGCGCAGCACTGGCGAGGTTTACTCAGCAGTTATTTCCCATGCCGAGGCCACCAAAGAACGGGCCTTGGAACATCTCTGTCAGGCCTGGAGCATTCAGCAAAGCGAGGTACTGGCAATCGGCGATGCTGATGCTGATGTAGGAATGTTGCGCTGGGCCGGAGTTGGGGTTTCATTAACTGGTAGTATGCAACAAGCAATCGAGGCCGCCGATTGGGTTGCGCCTTCAGCACGCTTCGGCGGGGTCGCCGTTGCAGTGCATCGCTATGTTTTACAACATCAAAATGTCCGTTCCTAGGGTAAGGATGTATGCAAAAGCTATTAATTGGTTCAAATAATGCCCATAAAGTCGGTGAACTGCGGGCGATTTTCAGTGGCTTGCCATTTGAATTGCTGACGTTGGCCGATGCAGGCATCGATTATGAGGTTGAGGAAACTGGCACAACCTTCGTTGAAAATGCTCGTTTGAAGGCCGAAACCTATGCTCAAATCAGTGGCTTACCAACCTTGGCCGACGATTCAGGACTGGAAGTAGCGGCACTTGACGGCAAACCTGGCATCTATACGGCCCGCTGGGCATTGCCCGACCCAACTAACCCACATCGGGCCTACGCTCGGGTGTTGGAAGAACTCAAAGGCAAGCCCTTCCATGATCGGATTGCCCGCTTCGTCTGTGTGATTGCGATTGCCTGGCCTGGCCAGCCAACTGAGGTGGTTGAGGGTATTCTGCCTGGGGTAATTGCCGAGGAGCCTCGCGGTGTCGGTGGTTTTGGCTATGATCCGGTGTTTTACCTTCTGGATTATGATAAGCATTTGGCTGAACTTGACCCTGAAGAAAAAAACCGTATCAGCCATCGCGGCCAAGCCTGTGCCCTCGCCCGTGAAGTCTTAGATCGTTTGGCCAAGTAGGGATCAGTTGTCAGGGGTCAGGATTTAGTCCATCTATTGGCTCCTGACCCTCGTGTCCCTGAATTCTTGACCTCTAATTTCCAAATTGGCTTATTGGCTTGGAGCTATCGTAACAATTTCTGCTATGCCTAATAGGGGTAAACCCAATGTTGGCGGTGAACGGCAAAGTATGGATTTTAGGGCATTCTGGCGGGCTATGTTCGCCATATACTGATGCTTACAGACATTAAATAGAGCGTTTATATGCAGGGTTATCAGACCTCATGAGCGCTCAAATAGGCCATTCATGTCTGATAATTCCATGGATCAGACATAAAATTACTCCGTTATGTCTATTCTGCCGCATACCGCACGAATATTGGTTCTAGCCCATAAAACAGCGTGACATCCATTATGGTATCCAAACCAAGGCCAGTTTCATATGGGTCGGCAAAGCACCATGCCCGCCTCGTCGGTGAGGAAACCCATCGTGGTATTCCTGTCCTTAGCAGACGCTCCCATGGACGTATCAGCTAGAACCGAATAGCATTGTCCATTGCGCGATCATCATCGCCGTTCTCGCTATCGCATCAACGGTTCGCTTTGGTATCACCAAACAACCGCTTGAGGATACGCGCTTTGGCCCAATCAGTCACGAAATACCGCGATGAACGCACATCACCGGCTCGCGTTTCTTTTTTTGCGATGATATTTAAATCACATAATGTTTGGAAAATCGTCGCATTCCGAAATCTGATTTGAGAAACATCTCTGTCATATTCGACGGAATCAAACAGTACAAAGAGGCCTAATTTATCTAACCCATTAATAAAATCAATTCCCTTCTTTTTATTAACGAGTCTTGTTATGCCATACTTGAGTATCCGATAAACGCTATTAACAACGACAACGACCGTTAAACCACCTGCAATAAACATCCCCCAGAGGATAGTCGCTTGATACCTATCCAGCGCAGGATCTAAATACAAGATACTCCCACAGCTGATGATACTGAAAAGACTAATTTTCAGTGACCGTCCATGGTTACGCATGAACGCAGCCAAAAACGGTATCCGACTATTAACAAGTCTTGTTTCGCCATGGCGTAGGAGACGATGAACGATCGTGACACAGACAACGACCGTTAAACCAACCGCAATACATATTCCCCAGAGGATAGTCGCTTGATACAGATCCAGCGAGGGATGTCCATACAAAATACTCCCACAGATGACGATAGTGAAAAGACTGACTTTCAGTGACCGTTCATAGTTGCTCATGAACGCCGTCAAAAACGGTATCCTATCACGCATCGATGCTCCTCCAGAAACAACGCCCAACCCCACAATGTTTCCATCCAGCCGCACCATGATGCGTTTTAGGGCATAAGCATACCCAACAATGATGCTTAGGAAAGTATACGACTGATTATTGTCCAATGAGTGATCCAACGATACCACTATTATGCCTCAAAAAGTGCCACACGCGCAGACGTAGCGAACAAAAAGACCATTGTTTCATGATCGTGCGCTCGACTGCGGAAAACGGGGGTTTCAGCCTAGCCATCATTAAGCACGTCCGTTCGCTGCACTATTTCAGGGCCAGCTGTGCTCCATCCGTGGGAGGATCAGCCATGCGCTCTAAATCGGCCTCAGGATAGTACTTTGCCACCTTCCGAAACAGCACGCTTTTCCCACGCTCAATCGAATAGTAGTAGTAATATTGGCCTTTATGATGCCAAGCACAGCTGACAATAATCCCCTCGTGTGGAGTCCGATTCTGTGCGTTCAGCCGTACCCGAACGCGATCAGCAACCGAAAACTGGGGTTGTGGGAATCCAGCATCCATCCCTGATCCTCCTGATACCGTGGGAACCCTTCACGCATCTGCGTAGAGACGAATAGTCATCGCCAAAGATACTAAATCGATGCAAATGACAATCTTCCCACTCGAAGGCGATCTGAATGTAGGTGTACAGCTCATCTAAGGTGGTATTACTCTTAACCACCAGCCGCCGTCAAATACGCGGCGTGACATCTTCAATCGTGATGACAAGCTGATAGACACACGGCAAGGCGGTGGCGCTGCTCGGTACAAGAGGTCGATGCTCGCCCACATACGCGAGCATCGCTGACAATGGCAGAATGATTTGTTGGATAATCAATCATTGCTAGGCCTGCGGGCTAGACCAACGCATCCCATGCCAGCAAGCTCGCTCGTTCATTGGGGGCAAGCATCAATCGGTGATACATACACACGACATGGCAGCGTAATCGCGCTGCCGTGTCGCGTGCTGGCGGCGTGCCGCCCACGATCCTGCTACGATGTTTTGTTTTATCGAAAACGCCGCTTGACAATCATCATGGTATCTCTCTAATAACATCCCAAGCCCGAATCGCTAACCTGATCCCTCATCCCTGACCCCTGATCCCTAAAACAACTCTACTGCGATTTAACCGCCGACCAAACATCGGAGAAGGCCGTAGCATTTTGGCCTTTGCGCAACCAATCGAGCCGTTTGCGATCTTCAGCGCTCGGCTTGATCTTGGGATACACAGCCTTAAGTTCTTCACCGATCAATGGTTCGCCTTTGACGTTGGGAGTTAACGCACCAGTAAAATCGGCAACTTTGGCGGCAATTTCTGGCCGATTCATAAAATCAATAAACACTTCGGCAGTATATTGGTTGGGCGTGCCAGCCACAATCGCCATAGTGTCTTGCCAAATCACGCCGCCCTCTTGCGGAATCACCCACTCGATGTTTTCATTATCGATCATGGCCAAACCAGTGTAATTATTCCAGGATTGGGCCAAAACGACTTCACCCGAAGCCAAATCTTGATAAACATTATCGCTATTGTATTTAGCTAATAACGGTTTTTGCTCAATCAAGACTTTTTTGGCAGCTTCGAGATCAGCAGCATCACTGGAGTTGCGATCTTTGCCCAAGAACAGCATGGCCGCGCCAATTACCTCGCGCTCGTCGTTGAGCATGCTCACGCGACCTTTGTAGGCGCTCAATTGAGCAGTATCAAACAAAATTGACCAACTGGTTGGGGCTGGCGAAACTGCGGTTTTATCGTAGGCAATCCCCGTGGTTCCCCACAAGTATGGCACTGAAAATTCATTGTTTGGGTCGTAATACAAACCCATATTGGCTGGGTCGATATTGGCAATGTTGGGAATATTAGCCAAATCAATTTTGGCCAAATAGTTGCCCTCAGCCAACAACGCCACCATATAATCTGAAGGTTGAATCAAATCGTAGCCTGAATTGCCAGCGCGAATTTTGGCGGCCATTTCTTCGTTCGATGAATAGGTATCAACCGTAACCTTGACCCCAAACTCACTCTCAAACAGTTGTGGCACATCTTCGGGAACATACTCGCCCCACGCATAAATGCGCAAGGTTTTGCTCAATTTGCTGCGATCAACCGAGCCAGAATTCGAGCCAGTGGCCGTACCAGCAGGCGCAGTTGTCGGAACAGCGGTTGAGCTGGCTTCGCCACAGGCCACCAACAAACTCAACACCATGAGCACCAGCCCAAAGCGACGTAGTTTCATCAATCAGACTCCTTAAAACACACTAGTAGCAATAATTAGCCTTGGCGACGGCGTTGCATCCACAACGAAGCCACAACCAAGGTCGTTGAAGCAAGTAACATCAAACTTGAAATTGCATTAATCTCCGGCGAAATCGATTTTTTAATCCGCCCATAGACCTCGGTTGTCAAGGTGTTGACTCCTGGGCCACGGGTGAAAAAGGTCACCACAAAATCATCAAGCGAGAGAGTAAACGAGAGCAATGCGCCGCCCAAAACCCCAGGCCCAATCAAGGGAAACTTGATGCGCCAAAAAGTTTGCCATGGCGTTGCGCCCAAATCGGCAGCAGCTTCTTCCAAGCGCCGATCAAAATTAGCCAAACTGGTGCCAACCACCACCGTCACAAACGAAATATTAAAGGCCACATGCGAGATAATCACCGTCCACAGGCCCATGGCCAAATTTAAGCCGATTAGCGCTTGAAATTGGCGAAAGGCCAAGGTAAAGAACCCTAAGAGCGAGACAGCCATCACCACATCAGGAATAATCACTGGCAGATACAGCGCAGTATCAAAGGTTTTGCGCCCCCACCAACCACGTTTTTCCAGCGCCAAGGCGGCCAAGGTGCCAATTGTGGTCGCAATCAAGGTCGAAGAGCCAGCAATTTTAAGGCTCGTCCAGAGGGCATCGCCCAACCGAGCATCGGCAAATAGCTCGTTATACCATTGCAGCGTGAAGCCCTGCCATTGCGCCCCAACTTTGGCCGCGTTGAACGAAAACAACACCAGCACAATAATCGGCACATACAAGAAGGTATAGACGAAAATCGCATTCAGCGTTAGCGCCCATGTCCCCCAAGGCATGTGCCGTTTGGCAACTGGGCGCGAACGCCCGTGCTTGGTTTCGATGCGCTTATCAGCCAGGATTTTCGCCATCATTCACCTCCCGTGTGGCTTTGAAATAGAGCAAGATTGCGCCCAAGAGTAACAGCATAAAAATCATCGAAATCGCTGAGCCATAGGCCCAATTCGAGGCCGAACCAAATTGCAAACTCAAGGTATTACCAACCATATTCACGCTCGTGCCGCCCAAAATATCTGAGACGGCGAAGGTGCCAACGGTTGGCACAAACACCAAAATTGAGCCAGCCGTAATGCCTGGCAAGGTTTGGGGCAAGAGCACACGCCAAAATGTTTGAAATCGCCCAGCGCCTAAATCGCGGGCAGCCTCAAGTTGCACCCAATCAAAGCGTTCGAGCGCCGCATACAAAGGCAAAATCATATACGGCAATTCGCCATAGATTAGCGCCATAATCACCGCACTGGGGCTATTGATAATTTGCAATGGCCCTAGATCAAATTGGCCTAAAAAGCGATTGAGCACGCCATTATTGCCAAGCAACACTTTCCATGCGTAAATCCGCACCAGAAAGTTCGTCCAAAAGGGAATCATAACCGCAAGCACCAACACGCCACGAATTTTGGGGCTACGGGTTGCCATAAAAAAGGCCAAGGGATAACTGACCACTAAGGTGATCGCAGTTACCACCAGGGCAATCCAAGTCGAAAGCCAGAGCGTGCGCCAAAACGCACCATCAGCAAACAGCTTTTGATAGTTGGCCAGCGACCAATTCCAGAGCACCGTGCCATCGTCGGCGCGGCCTTGAAATGAATAAATTAAAATGAGCACCAAGGGAGCCAAAAAGAAGAAGCCCAGCCAAATCAGGGCAGGCGAGGCTTGCAACCAGGCACGGCGTTGCTCAGTTCGTGCATTATACATAGTTCCCCCATGGATGTTGTTTGGGTTGCCCAAACCAACAAACCTGAGCAGAGTACAATTAACGTTCGAGAATGAGGCTATTTTGAGTGGCCCATGTCACATACACTGGGTCGCCAGCAGTATAATATTGGTTTGGATCAAGCGTCGAAACGGTGTTGGCTTCCCATACATCAAACGGCGAACCATCAGGCAAACGCACAATAATCCGCGTATCAGAGCCAATATAGGCGACACGCTCAACAATCGCAGCAAATACATTTGTACCTTGGGGCTGTTGGCCTTCAACCAATCGGACTTTCTCAGGCCGGACGGCCAGCACCGCATGATCGCCAGCAGCAACCGGAAACATGCCAGTACCCACCACCCGCACACCGCCGTCAGTCTCCAAAGTTACCGCGCCGTTTTCAACCGCCAGCACCGTACCATCAATAAAATTGCATTCACCAATAAAATCGGCGACAAACCGCGTTTTGGGGCGTTCATAAATTTCGGTAGGCTGGCCGACTTGCAGCACCTTGCCCAGTTCCATCACCGCAATCCGGTCACTCATGGTCAAGGCTTCTTCTTGATCGTGGGTGACAAAGATAAAGGTAATGCCCAAGCGCTGCTGAATGCTCTTGAGTTCCAATTGCATTTCTTTGCGCAGCTTCAAATCAAGCGCGGCCAAGGGTTCGTCGAGCAACAAAACTTCTGGCTCATTGATCAAGGCGCGAGCTAAGGCAACCCGTTGTTGCTGACCACCAGAAAGTTGCTTCGGGCGACGATCGCCAAATGTGCCAAGTTGCACCATATCCAAGGCTTGCTTCACCCGCGTGGCAATATCGGCCTTGTTGATATTTTTCATGTGCAAGCCAAAGGCCACGTTTTCGGCCACCGACATATGGGGAAATAGCGCATAACTCTGAAAAACCGTATTGACATCACGGCGATTGGCTGGGGTTTCGCCCATCAACACACCTTCAATATAAATGTCGCCACTACTGGGGTTTTCAAAGCCAGCGATCATGCGAAGTAATGTGGTTTTACCACAGCCAGAGGGGCCAAGCAGCGAAAAAAATTCACCGTCCGCGATCTTTAACGAAATATCACGAACGGCTACGCTGCCGCGAAATTCTTTAGTTACGTGGTCGAGTTCCACCGCCCAAGTGGGTGTGTTCATTGCAGTGCCTGCCTCCTTAGTGCGCGAACCAACCCGCCTGAATCATGCACAATGCATACCATTTGGATGCTGAATTATACACTGTTTTTATCCTATTCTAGATCTAGGGTAGCTTGGTGCACCTCAGGGCTTTACTTGGCAACACCATTAACAATCTGCCAAAAATGTTGCTCAAAAGAGGTTCGATCAACTCCAATGCACACATCAACTAAGGTTCCATCAGCAGCTTCGACCAAACGGCCTTGCTCAGCACCCGCCGTTTCAACAACCTTTAAGAGCATTGGTTGATATTGCACTAACTCAGGATGCACCGCCACAAACGCCGCTAGTGGGTCCCAAAAATACAATCCATGCTTAGGCGAAAGTTTTCGCATCCGCTCCAAGATCTGTTTGATATGTGCAGCAATCGCTGTGTTGGGGGTTGACTCAATCAATTCAAAAAAGCTGGTTCCGACAGGCACGCTATTGGTCACATCCAACGGAACCAAGGTGATTGGCAGGCCTGATTCCAGTACAAGCCGCGTGGCATACGGGTCGATATAGATATTCCATTCAGCCGTCAGATTATTCGTGCGAATGATGCTATCAATATTGCCAGCCACATGCACCGCTCCACCCATAATCACCAACCGCTCGATCCGCGCGGCAATTGTGGGGTAAAGTTGCAATAATTCGCCAATATTGGTCAAAGGGCCAATGCAAAGCAGGGTGATTGGCTGCTCACTACCTAATAATTGTTGCAGCAGCAGATCAAGTGCTGATAACGTTTGGGCTTGTCGCACTTTAGGCACGGGCAGCAACAAGCCCACATCCATGGCCCAACGCAAATACCAAGGAAAGCGGTTATTGCCGCGTAATGGTCGCTTACGCCCCGCCCCAACCGGCACAGCCGCATGCCCAGCCAAGCGCAACAAGCCATGAGCACGCTTGATTGCAGGATTAGCATGCGCCTCACCTGTCGCTGCAACGGTAATCGCCAATAAATCAATTGCAGGATGACATGCCACATAGCCTAAAGCCAACCAATCATCAATTGCAAGATCGCTATCAACAATTAAGCGTAATCCCACAGCGCTGACTCCTGACTGAGCATTCCTCACCTCTAGCATTTTCATACTATGGCAGACGAATTGGCTAGAGGTGAGAAACCAGAGGATAACTCGTTCATCGTTGCGCGATGGTCGGCCTTACAACTGCACCTCAAGCGTGTGGGCCAAGCCATCGTCAGCAAAACTCACGGTTGTCGCGCCTTCGGCGTAGACCCATTCGATTGCATTCGTATCAAACAAAACTGCTTTGGGCGGCAACGAATGCAGATTCACCACGATCGTGCGCGGGGCAGGTTGCCAAGCACCTTGACGGGCAGCAACTATCAACCTAATTGCTTGCTCAGTTTCAACACAGCTAAACATTGTGGTCGCTGCTTGGCCCTGTTCATAATCGAACGAGATGCCATCGTCCTCGTAGAGCGTCCATTCGCTTGTGCCGCTAGGGTAAACATCAAGGGTTAAAGGATCAAGCGGGGCTTCACTAGTGTAGTTGAGCACTGGGCCGAGGGTCAAAATCGCCCCACCTCGCACATACAGCGGCAAACGTTCAAGCGGCGCATGCACCAAAATATGCTGCGAACCCTTGATTCGCTCACCCGTCCACCAATCGTACCACTCACCAGCTGGCAAATAAACCGAGCGATACTCAGCTCCAGGCCGTACAATCGGTGCAAGCATTAATTGCGGGCCACACAAAACCTGATCATGTAAGGCGTGCGTGGTCGGATCAGTTGCAAATTCATATACCAATGGCCGAATAATTGGCGCACCTGTGGTTGAAGCCTGATAAAACAAACTATACAAATAGGGCAATAAACGATAGCGCAAACTAAGGTAAGTCCGCGCAATCGCTTCGGTACGTTCGCCAAACGCCCACGGCTCAGCTGGACGTGTACCTGAACATGAGTGCCCACGGCAAAATGGTAAAAATGCCCCAACTTGAACCCAACGTGCCCATAATTCCGGCGAAGCATTGCCAAAAAATCCGCCAATATCCACGCCAACAAACGGAATTCCTGAAAGCCCCAAGTTGGCAATTTGTGGCAACATCATTTCTAAATGTTCCCACAATGCCGAATTATCGCCAGTCCAGAGGGTTGCCCACCGTGATAAGCCAGCAAAACCTGAGCGAGTTAATACAAATGGTCGCTCATTCGGGCGCAATTGACGTAAACCTTCATAGGTTGAGCGAGCCATTAACAAACCATACAAATTATGCACTTCGGCGTGAGTTACACGCTCATCGGCAGATCCTTGCGGAGCATTCAGATCGATCGTACCCCCATTGCCACCACCTTCGCTAAAAGGTCGGTCAAACACGGTTGGTTCATTCATATCATCCCAAATGCCGCGTACTCCAGCATCGATTAAGCTTTTATGTAAATTTCCCCACCATTCACGCACATCAGCCCGCGTAAAATCAGCAAATGCGCTATCATCAGGCCAAACATAGCCACTGAATAACGTCCCATCAGCTCGCTTAATAAAATAATCGTTGGCGATTCCTTCGGCAAATACTACATAATTTGGGTCAGTTTTGACTCCAGGATCGATGATTGTTACCACATTAAAGCCATCGCGAGCCAAATTTTGCAATAATTGGGTTGGCTGGGCAAAACGTTCAGGATGCCAAGTAAAAACCCGATAACCATCCATATAATCAATATCAAAATGAATCGCATCGCAAGGAATATTACGAGCACGTAATTCATCAGCAATTGCCTGCATCGTCATACTTGAATCGTAGCCCCAGCGACTTTGATGATAACCAAGCGCCCAATAGGCCGGTAAGGGCATTGCTCCCAATAATTCACGCCAAGTAGCGGTAATTTCGGCAGGTGTTGTACCCAAAACCACATAATAATCGAGATCTGGGCCTTGCGTTTTTAAGCTCAACAATGCAGCATCAGCCGCCCCAACATCAATACTTGAGCGAAATGATGTATTGAAAAACACGCCATAGCAAAGATTAGGCTGCAATCCCATAAAAACTGGCATCGTCGCATACATATTATCAATGCGTGGACTATGGTGCGGTTCGGGATCGAGTGTCCAATTTAAAAAATGCTGACCTGTTTTTTCAAGCCAGCCAGTGCGTTCACCAAAACCATAAAAATGCTCAGAATTATAAATTTGCTTACTAACAACCCATCCATCGGCGTTGTAGCTTGCTGGCGTAACGTCACTAAAAAATGGCTGCTGATCCAGATTGTTAAATGTAATTCGGCCATCAGCATGTGCAACATTTACTTGTAGCTTTGTCGTCTCAATCCTGGTTGAATCTGAATTTTCTGAAACCGACCATACAAGTGCATCCCATGCATCATCAGCGCGATTAACCGCCCATGAACGCCGTGCTAATGGTGCATCATTACTAATACAAACCCGAATAAGCTGTTCGCTACAGATGCTGATGCGAATTTGCTGATTTGCACGTTTAAACAAACAGCTACGGGCATCACGTTGATCAAGTGTAAACATTGATGAATGTTCCATCACAATTCCTCCAAAATTGGCCAAATCGAAACAAAAAAACTTGACACAAAGCAGAAATCTATATACGATAAGGCTATACAGAGCAAGAATATTGAGAATGGCGTGTCGTCACAAGCATAGTATCATTTTCGGAGGCTAAAACCATGGCAGAATTTACACTCTGGTCACCAGAAGAAATGCAAGAACGGGCAAAACCAAAGCGTGCCGTTCAGCGCGAAACCCGCGAACGCATTATTGCCGAGTATACCAATTATTTCCAAAACGCTAAAGCTGGTTTTGGTGGTCAAGTGGTATTAGGCGATGACGAAGACAAACGCAAGTTGCGAGCACTAGTACGCGAAGCTGCTAGCCGTAGTAACCTTGTATTACGCTTCCGCCCAATCAAAGATAAAAACCGGATTGAATTTTTGGTGATCGACCCACAAAGCCAACCAGCTCGTAAAACTGGCGCTCGCCGTGGCCGCCCCAAAAAGAAAAGCTAAATAGATTAAAAAAGGATGTGGCATACACCACATCCTTTTTTTGGATTTAAAAAACCCCTATGGATTAATCCACAGGGGCATTTAATTATTCAGCAGCAGTTTCAGCGGCTGGAGCTTCTTCAGCTTGTGGATAACCCAAGGTCAAAATCAAGGTTTCAACATCATCGAGAATTTCCACGGTAGCTGGCAAGCTCAAATCTTTAACCAAGATTTGTTGGCCAACTTCAGTCAAGCTGCTTGCATCAATATCAATTTGATGTGGCACATCGCCTGGCAAAGCCCGCACCCGAATCACTGATTGAACCAAGTTCAACACAGCGTTGCCACGGCTCACCAAATCGTTTTCGCCTTGCAATGCAACGTGAATATCCAATTCAACTGGCTCGTTGACATCAACAACCCGCAAGTCGGCATGGATGATCCGATTGGTGACTGAGTTGCGTTGGACTTCCAACAAGAAGGCAGCTTGGCGTTTTTGGCCAGGGATGCTCAACTCGATCAAGCCGCTATAGCCAGCTTGGTTGATCACTTTGTTAAATTCACGTTCGTCAACTTGGGCTGAGTAGGGTTCGATCCCACGGCCACAAATACCGATTGGCAAAATACCTTGGTCGCGCAAGCTTTGAACCTTTTTGCCGGTAATTTCACGCGGCTGGAGTGCCAACCGTAGAGTTTCGTTCGCCATTGCTATGCTACTCCATGTAGAGTTAAAATAATCTTAGATCGCTGCAAAACTGCGATAGTGTACCATAAAACAGGTTGTTACGCAAAAAATCAACCCAACGCCACGTTAAATGTGCGCTGGGTCGGTAGTTTTAGCGCCATTCGTTAATCAAGATAGCCACGTAATTTCTTGCCAAGGTGGGGGTGACGGAGTTTACGCAAGGCCACAGCTTCGATTTGGCGAATCCGTTCGCGGGTAATGCCAAATTCTAGCCCAACTTCTTCGAGAGTACGGTAGCGGCCATCTTTAAGGCCATAGCGCAATTGAATTATTTTGCGTTCGCGCTCAGGCAATTTTTGCAAAACTTCTTCAATTTGTTCGCGCAACATGGTCATGGCCGCAGCATCAACTGGGGTTGAAACTCGATCATCCTCAATGAAATCGCCCATGCGGCCTTCGCCTTCTTGGCCAACTGGCATTTCTAGCGAAAGTGGGTGCATCGAGGCTTCCAAGGTGCGACGCACTTTCGAGGCGGTAATGCCCATCGCTTCGGCAATTTCTTCGGGCGTTGGTTCGCGCTGCATAGTTTGTTGCAACTTATGCGACGTTCGCTTAACTTGGCTAATTGCCTCGCCCATGTGCACAGGCAAGCGGATGGTGCGGCTTTGGTCGGCGATCGCCCGCGTAATTGCCTGGCGAATCCACCACGTCGCGTAGGTTGAGAACTTATGGCCCTTGGTGTAATCGAATTTCTCGACTGCCCGCATCAAGCCAATATTGCCCTCTTGCACCAGATCCATCATGGTCAAGCCATATGAGGTATATTTTTTGGCAATCGAAACCACCAAACGCAAGTTGGCCTGAATCAAATGTTGACGAGCCGCTCGGCCAGTATCGATATGGCGTTTTAATGAAATCCGATCGCCATGTTCAAGCATGCCGTCATCTTGCAGCAACGTATCGTTGGCGGCGTGAGCCACTTCCATCTTCTTGGCCAGATCGACTTCTTCCGCCGCAGTCAGCAATGGTACTTGACCAATTTCTTGCAAGTACATGCGCACTGGGTCGTCGAGCGCAATATCCGAAAGATCAGGCAAGGCTCCGTCGAGGTCGTGATCACTATCAAGATCTAAATCGAGATCGAGGTCGGCAACGTTGGGCGCTTCATCTGCATCAACAACCTCGATCCCCGCTTCTTCGATTTGTTCGTAGAGGCTTTCGAGGGCTTCGATATTCGTTTCTGGCTCTGGCAACACGCTGAGAATGTCTTCGCGTTTGATGCGGTTTTGATTTTTTGCCGCAAGCTCCAGTAGCTTGTCAATCATTGAAATGGCTCCTCCGAGGTTGAGTCGCAGGCAAGATGTTTCTATCTAAACTAATGATCGAACGCCGCCCCCCAAGCATCGGCACGAGGCGCGGCGACAGTTTATCTATACATGCCTGAATGCTAAGGCAAATTGTGGCAATCTCATCGCGGTATTGTGCGTGCTGTGATGCCGTTGCTCGTAAGAGCAACAGCATTTAGCCACTCATTTCACTATAGCATTGTTCATAGTTGATCGTCAACCCTCTCGAAGTACTTTTTAACTAGCAATCTCCATCTTTTGACTGATCACGTTTAGGAAGAATGGATTATTGCACACTTAAAATAATTCGTCAGCTTCTTGATCGATCAGTTCTGGGGTGCGCGGTCGCAAACTTGGCCCACGTCGATTACCCTGCATCATCGCTTCATAAAAGGCTTTATCATAGGCTCGGGTACGCATCACCACTGGCATCGGCACAGCATGGCCCAACATCATGGCTTGCTGGCGCGAATCAAGCGAGGCCAACACGGTTTTCAAGCCTTTCGAGCCACCAACGCCCATAAATACCGCATCAATATCGCGATCATCGTTGAGCAAGGCGGTAATTCGCGAACCAAGTTGGCTCATCACTTCGTTATCAATCGATGATGGCCGTTGATCAACCACCAACAATGTGACCGAATACTTGCGTAATTCGCGGGCAATTTTGCCGAAAATGGTTTGCTTGGCCAAGCTGGGTGTAAGAAAATTATGCGCTTCCTCAATCGTAATCATCAGTTGCGGCGGTTTATCGCTCGATTTTTTTGTGGCAAGGAAGGTTTCGGTACGCCGCACCCATTCATCATAAATCAGGCGCGTCAGAATATTTGAAACCAACATATAGGCCAATTCACTGCGATATTGACCAAACTCTACCACTACATTTTTACCAGCCAACAAGGCATCAATAATTTGGCGAATTGATGATTGGCTCGATTTGCGAGTGACAAATTTGAGTTGCTCAAGCTGGGCTAATTTGCGCGAAAGTGCCGACATCGATGACATATTCGCGCCAGTCGATTCGACAAATTCCTTGAGTTGTTCTGTATCTAATTCACGCAGTTTTTGAATCCAATCGTCGCCAAAACGCTGAGCACAAATAAAGGCCGATTCTGCCGCAGTCGGATTGAGATTCAGCGCATCTTGCAATAATAAAATATCATCAACCCGAATTTCATTCAGGCCAATCGTAATATCACCATCGTATTTTACTCCGCGCCGCCGTGACGACTCAGGATCAAGCGTGTAGATATAGACTTGGCCAGGAAAAAGCTGTGCTAAGCCCTTAACTTCTTGAATCTTATCCTCGGTTGTACCGCTCCAGCCATATTCGGAGTGCATATCAAAAATCAAATTACTCGCAGCATTATGTTTAATTACGCCGCATAATAATAAACGCGTTAAGAATGATTTACCTGTGCCCGATTTACCAAACACACCATTCGAACGCTCAACAAAGCGCTCAAGATCGATACAGACTGGGACATCCATATCCAAAGGCGTGCCCATTTGAAACTTGCCATCGCCCTCAGCCCCAAACACCAAGCCAAAATCATCCTCGCTGGCCTCGTAAATTGGCGCAAAATGGGCAGGAATAGTCTTAACTGGGCGGGGTGTTTCGAGTGAATCTTCGGGCAACATCAATTGAGGGGTTAATTTAAATGTGCCATAGGTGTTACGCCCAGCCAAAATCTCACGCAACAACGGGTGCTCATCATCCGGCGGATCAGCCAAAATCGAAAGGCTAGTAGCGGCCAGTTGCACATCGGTCAACATTGAAAAAAAGCGGTTTTGGCGGCCTTGCACCACCATAAATTGACCAACGCGCAAACGCTCAATTTCGTAGCGTTCATCTAAACGGGCGGTTAGGCCTTCCAATAATGAGCCACTGGTTACTAGCCCAATCCGTGTTGCATGTGCCATACTCAAAAACTCCGTACAAACTCGGTACCTCATTTTAGCACATCTGCGCGACTGCAACAATGCAGGTTTGCTGGTCAGGGTTTGATCCACGAAGAGCACGAAGACTGAAACCACGAAGGCCACGAAGAGCGCGAAGGGTTCTATTCCCAAAGCTTCATCCCTCATCCTTTTATGCCTCATCCTTTTATGCCTCTGCGTTAAAACGTTACTCCTTTTTTGACTTTTGATTTCTGTCTTTTGCCTTGACTTGGCTTACATCTTGCTAGAAGCGTGGAGCCTTTTTCAAACTACGGTTGATCGCTACGATACAATAGAGTCAAAGCCGATCAACAAGTTAAGAGCAGTATCGCCGCTTGGTGCAAGGAGCAATGAGCTTATGCAAGCACATGCCGGTCAATCGCTGATTCAACTTCAGCAGGTGACAAAGCGTTTTGGCGATCGCGACGTGGTGCGCGATGTTTCATGGAATATTCAGCCTGGCGAGATTTTTGGCATCGTCGGGCCATCGGGCTGTGGTAAAACCACCACAGTGCGCTTGATGACGGGCGTTTATATCCCAACAACTGGCTCAGTCAGCGTATTGGGCAAAAATCCCGCCACATTCAATGCCCGCGATCGCGAGCAACTGGGTTATATGCCGCAACTCTTCGTACTATACCCCAACCTGAATGTGATTGAAAATATGCGCTTTGCCGCTTCGATGTATGGCGTTTCGCTAACCAAGCGTCGTAAACGGATCGACGAATTATTGAACTTTGTCGAGCTGGATCAAGCCCGTCGTACATTGGCTGGCAATATTTCGGGCGGGATGCAACGGCGTTTACAATTAGCTGCTGCCTTGGTGCATGAGCCAGAATTATTATTTGTTGATGAGCCAACCGCTGGCATCGATCCAGTGCTGCGTGGCCGCTTCTGGGATCAATTTCAAGAACTCAAGGCTATGGGCAAATCGCTGGTCGTCACCACCCAATATGTCAATGAGGTTGCCTATTGTGATCGGGTGGCCGTGATGCGCGATGGCCAATTATTGCTGGTCGATACGCCCGATGGCTTGCGCCGCCGCGCCTTAGGCAGCGACGTGCTGACAATTCGGGTTGATGCTGATGATCTACGCAGTGCCGTGCGAATTTTGAGCCGCCACCAATTGGTGTTGGGGATTGAACGGCCACACAATGCACCGCTGGGCAGCATGATGGTCTATGTTGACGATGCCAGCACAGCGTTGCCTGAATTGCTGGCCGCCCTCGCCACCGACCCAACCATCGATACCCGCCAAGTTGGCGAATATAACCCACCATTCGACGATATTTTCATCACCTTGATGGAACGGCTTGAGCAACCAGAGACCAAGGAGCAGAGCAATGGTTAAAGATTTAGTGCGCATCTTTGCGTTCTGTGCCAAAGAATTAAATGCAGTGCGGCGACAACCCTTGCTTTTGGTTGGCTTGATCATCGGGCCATTTTTGATTCTCTCGCTGTTTGGGGTCGGCTATCAAGGCGAGCAACCAAAATTGCGCACGGGCATCGTCGTGCCACCAGGCCATCGCGACGATCCCCAAGTAACGGAATTGCTCAAGCGCATCAGCAATACCTTTGTGATCGATCCACAGCGGCATATCTATGAAAGTGAGGAGCCAGCCGTCGCAGCGCTCAACAACGACGAGCTAGATTTGGTCGAAATTTTCCCGCTGGAGATGACCACAGTCTACTCTACGGGCAAGGCAGTTGATATTCGCTTTATCTATAGCGAAGTTGACCCATTGCTACGCTCGTGGATTGAATATCTTTCGTATACCCAAATTAATGAGCTGAACAAAGGCATGTTGTTTAGCGTGGTTGGCCAGAGCCAGCAGCAAATTGGCACATTGCGCGATTATGTCAGCGATGCTCGCCAGCAAATTAGCCAATTGCGCGAACAACTCAACAGCAACAAACGCGACGAAGCTCGCCAAACTATCAAAACATTACGCGAATCGGGAGCTTTGCAATTAATTGCCTTATCGATGACCCAAAATGGAGCCAGCGAAACCAGCAGCTCAACCCAAAGCCTTAGCTCATTCCAAGCCTCGCTCGATAGTCTTGATCGCGATTTGGCCGCAGGCGGAACCTTGGAGCAGCAAGATCAGAAATTAGCGGAACTCGATACACGGCTCGGTGAGCTTGATCAACAGGCTGATCGGGTTCAAGCCATCGATCCGGCAGTCGTTGTTTCGCCATTACGCTCGGTTGCCAACAATCTTGCGCCAATCGAAAGCCTTGGCGATATCACCAAAGATCCCGCGACGGCCTATGTACGTTTTTATACCCCAGCAGTGCTAGCGCTTTTGCTGCAACATATGATGGTGACCTTAGCAGGGTTGTCGCTAGTACGCGAGTTGCAACAAGGCTCACTTGAAATGTTTCGGGTCTCGCCGCTCTCAGCCTTCCAAACCTTGATTGGCAAATATGCCAGTTACACAATTTTGGCAGCAGTGATTGTCAGTGTGTTGGTCTCGTTAATGGTGTTTGGGCTAGGCGTGCCTTTCTACACAGGCCAATTGCTCAATTTCGCCTTATTGACATTTATGCTGACCATCGCCTCGCTAGGTATTGGCTTTTTCATCTCATCGGTGGTCAGCACTGATAGCCAAGCAGTCCAATTCTCGATGTTGGTATTGCTCATGTCGGTTTTCTTTAGCGGCTTCTTCATCTCGCTAAAATCGTTTTTGCCGTTTGTGCAGAATATTGCTCGTGGCTTGCCCGTCACCCATGGCATTGCCAATTATCAACAAATTATGTTGCTCAACCGTGCACCAGCGGCTAGCACCTATATTTGGCTTGGTGGAATAGCCTTGGTATCCTTTTTGCTTAGTTGGTTGATATTCAGTCGTCAATTTCAACGCAAATAGCGACATCGTTTATCAAGCACATAAGTTGGAGGAAACGCAATGCTTGGACATTTCTTCAAAAGTATTTGGATGGCTGCCAAATATTTCCTGTTGGGGCTAGCAACCGCCGCCCTAACTGCGCCACAAACTGGTGCTGAAAGCCGTCAACTCTTGAAAAAACGCATCTTGGGCTTGTTTGATCAAACGCTGCCAACCACCCCCAGCTCGATCGAACATAGCGACCACGGTGCGGCGGCCCTCGATAAACAAGAATATTGGCAAAATGGTGCTGAAAAGCACGCTGTATTGTAAGGAGGGCTAGCGCTATGTTTCCATTAGGCGACGATAACTCCAAACTACGGCGGCGCGGCTATGTAACCTATGGCCTGATTGCGCTCAATGTGTTGGTATTCTTGTATGAATTTTCATTGGGCAGCGAAAGCCAAGCCTTGCAAGATTTTATTATGACATGGGGCGCAGTACCCGAACGGATTGCTGCTGGCGATGGCCTGATCACCTTATTGACTTCGATGTTTTTGCACGGTGGTTGGGCACACTTAATTGGTAATATGCTGTTTCTGTTTGTTTTTGGCGATAATGTTGAAGATGCCTTTGGCCATGTCAAATACTTAGCTTTTTATCTGATTACTGGATTAATCGCTACGGCGGCACACATTCTGCTTAATCTCAATTCAGCTAGCGCTGGAATTCCCAGCGTCGGTGCATCAGGGGCAATTTCGGGTGTGCTCGGAGCCTATATCGTCATGTTTCGCAGCAATTCGGTCAAAGTCTTGCTCGGACGTTTCGTTCAAACGGTTCCTGCTTGGATGATGATTGGTTTGTGGGCAGTGCAGCAATTTATTGCAACGTTTGCCACAATCACCACAACTAGCCAAACCAGCGGCGGTGTCGCCTATGCTGCTCACGCTGGTGGGTTCATCGCTGGGGTTGTGATTGGCTTTGTGCTAAGCCGCATCCAACCAGCTCCGCAATTAGCCCAGCGCCGTAAAGCCTAATTAATTTGGAGGAATTGATAATGAGCAATCACGAAAACAATCATGATGAACGCGGTTTCGGCGAAAAAGCCAAAGATTTTATTCAAAATTTGTTTGATCGCGATGAAACGCCAAATGAGCAACCAACAACCGAAGAATCAAACAAGCCACGCGATCGCGGAATTACTGAATACACCAAAGATTTTGTTAGCAATGTTTTTGGCAATGATCGTGGCTACGAACGGCGTGAAGAAGGCGAAGCGAATACTCCTCACGATCGTGGTATCGTTGAATATACCAAGGATTTCGTGGGCGGCTTAGTTGGTCGTGATCGCGATGAAGATCCAACCAACACCGCAGTTGAAAAAGCTCGCGAGCAAAACGAACGTCAACAAGGCCAATAAATTTAATTGAGCCAAAAAGCAACGCAATCGGTTAGCATCGATTGCGTTGTTTGTTTAATGGTGTAAAAGCAGATCAATCACCTGCACTGCCATTGCTTCGTGCAATGGCTCGCCCGTCACGAGTAAACGCAAGAAAAATGGTCCAATCAACATCTCCAGAAAAATTTGGGCATTAATTGTGGCTGACAATTCGCCGCGAGCGATCGCTCGTTCAACCAATACTGCAAATTGATCGACCCAAATGCCCCAGACTGCTTGACGTGCTTCAGCTGCCTCGGCCAAATTTGAAACGTCAACACAAGCCCGACCAAGTGCTTCACCCTCTGGCGATTGTAAATAGCGTACCAAACTAGGCAAAAAGCTCAAGACATCCTCGCGAAACGAGCCAGTATCAGGGTTTGGCACATGCTGATCAAACAAGGCGAGCACGGTATCCGCCACCAGCATAGCCTTAGTTTTCCAGCGCCGATAAATTGAGGTTTCATGCACACCTGCGCGTTGAGCCACATCGGCGATCCGCAACTGAGCGTAGCCTTGCTCGAACAACAATTCGCCAGTGGCTTGCAACACCGCCGCATGCACCTTAGCACTGCGCCCGCCTGGCCGTTGGCGATGCAACAACGATTGATAAACATTCGGCTCATCAGCCCCCTCAGATGGCTCAGATTTCATGGGTTTGATCCTTCCACAGCTAATGCAAGAGACTTGCATTAAGCCAAAAAATACTCTATATTAAAGCGTAATGCAAGAGAGTTGCGTTTACAGGCGCAATCAATTCATGGCGATAAAGGGAGCATACCATGGATGAATACACGATCAGCGTTCAGGGTACGGTTGGCCAAGAGGCGATTCGGGTTTTGCAACGCAGCACTGGCGCTGAACAATTTATCGCATGGCATGGCATCACTGCCGTTAATCGCTTTTGGTTGTGGGATGCACTTTGGCCGCATGGCGAGGTGCAATTGGTTGGCTTGCCTGGCCATGGAGCCGTTCCCAACCAGCCCAACCAGCAATGGAGCCGCTGGACCCAAGAACACCTGATTGAAACTGGAATTGCCAGCCTCAAAAAGCTCAATAACGGCAAGCCAGCCACGATCATCGGCCACTCAACTGGTGGCTTGATTGCCTTGGGAATTGCCCACCGAGCGCCCGAATTGGTCAAACGCCTGATTGTGCTTTCGCCAGTTGTTTGGTCGGAATTGACTGGGATTGTCAACGTATGGCAACGGTTTGTCGGCCAGCCCAGCTTGCTCAAAGCGATTATTCATAGCTCACTGGGCTTAGGCCGCTGTAGCCATTGGGCTTTTTCCAAATCACTGGTGGCCTTCATTAAAGATCGCCAAGGCTTTTATAGTAATCCCAAAGTGGTAAAAACGATTCGCGATGGCTACGAGCAAATGCAACAAACCCCGATTGCTGGCATCGCAGGCATCACCACCGTGCTCAAACAGGCTGATATTCGTCCGTTGATTATGGCCAAACCAACCACCGTTCCAACGCTAATTGTGCATGGCCAGCATGATCCAATTGTGCCATTTAAACAGGCCCAATGGCTTAAACTCAATATTCCCCACGCCGATCTCTTGGCGATTCCCCATGTTGGCCATTTACCATATGCCGAACAAGAAGCTTATGTCAATAAAGAGGTAATTAATTGGGTCGAAAAAACTGCCTAGCATGCATCCACTTCGCAGGCCATTGGCTATAATACGCTAGATTGAGCAAGCATCAGGAGCGTTTATGCGTTGGCTTATGCGTTTATCGGTGTGGGAATGGATTGCCCTAATTACACTCGTGGGTTGGCTATGGCAACGAATCAGCAGTCGCAGTAGTTATCAAACATCACCGCAACAGCGTTGGTTAATTGATGCTTGCGTCATCATCACCGTATTGGCCTTGCTAGGCAGCGCGATCTGGCAAATTCGCTGGCTGGGTTTAGTGGCATTTGGAGCGGCGGCGCTTGGGCTAGGTTTAGGCATTCGCAATTGGCTTTTGACCTTGCGCGGCTGGTTTGGCAATCTATTTAGTCGCAAATAATTGAGATTTGGCTATAATACAGCAGGTCTTTTATTGGAGATAATCGTTGTGAAGCGCTTTTTGGCTGGCCTGCGCCCTTTGATTCAGCAATTGCCCTATAAATTTCCGCGTGCCTATGATCTGCTGGTGCATCATGGGATTTTTCGCTGGCTGGGCATGGCTGGCTCTGAACAAACTGCCTTAGTCGCCAAAGCCTTGCAACATGAGGGTTGGGCAATCGAAGCGCCAATCGGTACAGGTCGATTAACCATCGATTTATATGCGCAACGCCCCAATTTACAGGTGGTTGGGATCGATTTGGCAATGCCAATGCTGCGAACAGCCCAAGTTGAATTAGCCAAAAAAGGCATTATCAACGTACATTTAATTTGTGCCGACATGACTGCCTTACCTTTTCATGCTGATCAATTCATCCAAATTGTGACATTAAATGGCTTGCAAGTTGTGCCACATGCCGAAACATTAATTGATGAATTATTGCGCGTTGCAGAAGATGGTTGCGCAATTGCAGGCGCTGCCACAGTTGATATTGGGCTAGAGCCACGGGGCGGCGTGCAACGCTTGCTCGTTCGCAGTGGCATAATCAACAAACTGAATCCTGAGCAATTGCACGAAATTATTAGCCTGACTTGGAGCAAACTGAGCGCCAATCGGCGTGGCGCGGTCTACAATTTTCTGCGCCCTCGGCTTGATCGCGCAACCGGCGAGCCAATTGTTAAAGAATAGGCCGTAAGGTTGATAATTTTCCGCTTCCGCTATGGTCAAATAGCGCAATAACCCCAGTTTAGTTGAATTGAGAGGAAGTTGGCCATGATTTTTGGCAAGGACAGCAAGGTAGTAGATACCTTAAAGACTTTTTGGCATGCCTGCCCCGGCTGCAAATTGGGTGTAGCGTTTCATGTTCACATGATCTATGTCTATGTTCATTTGTATTTCATTTTTGGAGCAATTACCAGCCATCAGTATGTTGAAACTTGCCCCAACTGCTTATATCGTCAAGTTGTGCCAAAAGAAGCTTTGCCGCTTGAAATTCGCCAAGGCCGCTATGCCAATATCACTCATCAATATGGTTTAGCAGCTTTGGCCGTATTTATTATTGTAATGGTGTTGATCAACGCGGTTAAGTAATTTTACAATCAGTACTAGCTAAAAAAGGCGCTTGGCTGGATTATAGATCCAACTAAGCGCCTTTTTTAGCTACTATTATGGCAAAATTGGTACAGCAACCACGCGGAAGGTTTGCTCGCCCGATTTTACCAACGTTGGAGCGCCCGCAAAGGCCACAAGTGCAGCGGCTTCGCTATCGGTTACCACATTGCCTTCACGCAACTCAGCCTTGAACGTCCATTCTTGAGCGGTTGCAATTTCTTCAGCGCCTGCTGGCTCCAAGTAAATCGTTGCCCCTTGGGCTTGATAGGGCTTGGTTTCCACTTGCATCAAGGCTTCAACTGTGGTTAAAGCTTTGCGAAATTGGACAAAACGGCGTTGACCATCAGCATTCAGGCCTGAGCGTTGTTCGGCAAAGGCAGCGTAGGCTTGGGCGCTGCACGAACGCTCGGTCAAATTCACGGTCAAGGTTGTTACATTGGCATCTGAGATCATCGGCTCGGGATCGCCCAATGGTGTGTCGAGACAAAAAGCTTGCTCAGCGCCAAGCAGATCGTTCAGCAATTGCTGAATTTGAGTTTCAGTTAATGTGGTTTGTTGCCAAAGCAATTTACTATCTGCATCATAATATTGGTAAATCAGCTCGCCATTACCATACAAGCGAAACTGTGGCACAGACAATAATTTATTGTACAGCGGAGTGACAAAGCCGCCTTCATTGCGCAATTCTACGATAGTTACCGCTGCGCTCGTGTCATATGCAAAGCCACTGGCAACCGGCGGAGTAGCAGTTACGCTCGTTTGGACGGTAGGAACGCTGGTTGCGGTGGTTTGATTACCACAAGCAGCCAAAACTAAAAGGGCAACAATTGCCGTAATTCGTCGAAGCACTGGAAGATTCCTTTCAAATGATTTGTTTATGCTAGACTAACGACAGGTGAATCGTAAAAGTTCCCAGAACGAAATCTGGTACAATCGAGGCAGCAATGGCAAAACCTAAATCGCAGCCAAATCGGCTGGGGTATGCAATCGGTAGTGGAATTTTCAGTGGCATGATGGCAAGTATGGTTGGTTGGGTGCTAAAAATCGATCAACCAGTGCTGATCGTCGTGCTATTGCTCTCGGTCATCGGCGGGGCAATAATGGGCTACCGTTCGCGCTAGTAGTAATTGTGAGGATGCTATGTCGTTAACTCCTGAACAAGTGCGCCAAGTGGCCCACTTAGCTCGTTTGAAATTGAATGAGGATGAGATGGAACGCATGCGCTTGCAGCTTTCCTCGATTCTTGATCATATTGAGATGTTGCAAGAAATTGATGTGACCGATGTGCCCATTACCGCGCAAGTGACCGATTTGACCAACGTCACGCGGGTTGATGCAGTCACATCGAGTTTGCCAGTTGATGCCGCGCTGGCCAACGCACCCGATCGTCAAGGTGATTATTTCCGCGTGAAAGCTGTGTTTGAGGAATAATCGTTAGCTCAAGCCAACCCCTCTCTTGTGAATAAACAGGAGAGGGGCTTTACTTTATATAGGAGCAGCGTATGTTTGATGCTCAGTTAATTGGTTACACGCTCGCCGTCGCCTTATTAACCATCACGCCAGGTGCTGATACGCTGTTGGTTATGCGCAATGTTTTAGCGCGTGGCCGCAAAGCTGGGATGCTGGCGACACTTGGCGTTAGCTCTGGCTTGTTCATCCATGCACTGCTCTCAGGCCTCGGTTTATCGCTGATTTTAACTCGCTCGGCAATGGCATTTAGCGTGGTTAAATGGGCGGGAGCACTCTACTTATGTTATCTTGGGGTGCAATCGCTGCACAGTGCACTCAACCCCAATCAACCGACCAATGAATTAACAAGCACTGCTGAGCCAAGCCTCAACCCATGGCATGCCTACCGCGAAGGCTTAATTACCAACGTCTTGAACCCCAAAGTAGCCCTGTTTTATCTAGCATTCCTACCCCAATTCATTCGCCCGAACGATCCAGTGATGTTGCGCTCATTGCTGTTAACCTCGATTCATTTTGTGCTCGGCATCGTTTGGTTAGGCCTGATTACCTTGAGTTTGGATAAAATGCGCAGTTGGATGCTCAAGCCACGGGTGCGGGCTTGGATCGAAGGCAGTACGGGGCTGATTCTGTTTGGCTTTGGCATCCGCTTGGCGCTATCCAAACGTTAACGCAACAATTCAGAGCTTGCTGCCGTATCATCCACAGCAAACCAAACGGGGGTTTACCCGTTCTAGGAGGTTCTGATGAAAAATCAACGCGATACCATGATGACCGTTGGAACGGTAGTCGTTGTTGTGGTTGCGATCGTATTACTGATTATGATTGCCAATATTGCTGCCAATGTTGTGGGAGCGCTCGTGCCACTGGTTACTGGCAGCTTACTGTTATTTGGCAATCGCACCGAATTGATGAGCTTGTTACGAACTCGTAACTTGGGGCTTAATTCGCTCAATGTGTTGATTGGGATTTCGCTCGTGCTCTTTGGCGCTGGGCAGACGCTCTTTGGTGAGACATTCTTACGAGTTCTGTTCTACATTCCAGCAGTGATCTGTTTAGCTCTAGCAGCTCCGTTAGCCTTTGGCAAAACCGATACTAGCGCAACCTACCGCGCTTGGTGGAATAGCATTCGCAGCAAGGTGCGCCGCAAACCAAGCACGCCTAGCGTGATCAACACCGGTTTTGAGCCAGCGGTCAACAACACGCCGCCAACCAGCCAAGCGCCAAACTACAATCCTGCGCCAAGCCCACAGGCCAATTTCGACCCAATGACCGGCCAGCGCACCGTCAAGCTTGATCCCAACGAGATCAACAACTCTGGCGTTCGCCAATAACTGCAATCTGCTAAAAAGCCAAAACCCCCTGAGACACAATGCCTCAGGGGGTATTTTTTAATTACCAAGCACCATCAAGCCCATGCGGATACAAAGCCACTTTGGCAGCCTCGCCGCGCAGCATCAATTCAAACGCGGTTTCAAATTCTTCCAAGGGCAAGTGATGGGTGATAATCGGACGTAAATCGACTTTATTGCCAGCCACCAAGGCTTGGGTTTGATACCAGGTTTCAAACATTTTGCGGCCTGAAACCCCATATACCGTCGCACCTTTGAAAACCACATGGTTGGCAAGGTCGAAATCGGGTAAACCGTTGGGTGGCAAGCCCAGCAACGAGGCAAAGCCACCATAGCGCAACGAACGAAAGCCCTGATCAATTGCACTAGGATGGCCCGACATTTCGAGCAGCACATCAACGCCTTCGCCTTCGGTCGCTGCCAGCACATGATGCACCACATCGTCGCGTGAATCCAAGGCGTGGGTTGCGCCCATGGTTCGCGCCATTTCTAAGCGCTTGGGGTTGATATCGGTGGCGAAAATTTGCTTGGCTCCTGCTGCATGCGCGATCCCCACTGCAAACAAGCCAATTGGGCCACAACCAGTCACCAAGACATTGCGAGTTGAAAGGTTGGTTGCCAAGGCAGTATGCACCGCATTGCCAAATGGCTCTTGGGCCGCAGCCAACGCAGGCGGCATATTGGGGTCGTTGCGCCAAACATTGACCGCCGGAACCGCAATATATTCAGCAAAACAGCCAGGTCGATCAACCCCAATAATTTCGACGTTGCGACAAATATGGGCTGCACCAGTACGGCACTGGTAGCAATAACCACAGACAATATGAGTTTCGGCAGAGACAAAATCGCCAACTTTGACCATGGTCACATCGCTGCCAACTTCGACCACATCGCCAGCCAATTCATGGCCGAAAATCATCGGCGCTTTGAAGCGGCTTTGCGCCCACGGGTCCCATTTATAAATATGCAAATCGGTGCCACAAATCGTCGAAGCTCGCACCCGAATCAGCACTTCATCACGTTTTGGCTGAGGAATCGGCGCAGTGATCAGCTTGGCTCCAGGAGCTGCCGATGGTTTTTGCACCGCCCGCATCGTATTAGTTGCCATAGTTTGGTCTCCTCGTTGAAACCCATGGACGATCGTTTCTAGTTTGCATTGTTTCACCCAAATAGCATTTGATTCATTGGCACGAAGGTTTCGGGCAGTAGGTTGACAATCACCAACACCACTGGCCCCCAATATTCTGCCAAGGTTGATTGTTGAATTGCATCGATGATCCCGATTTGGGGTAATCCAACGCAGCCTGCCAGGCAAGCTCCAATCAGTACAATCCCTTGTACCAACCCCAACAGCGCTCCAATCACATGATCAGCGCGGCCCAAAAACAACAGCCCAACTTTGAGGCGTAGCCACGTTGCTATCGCACTAACGAGGGCTGTTACTGCCAACAAACTCAGCAAAAACGCAAAAACGCTAATAAAGCCCGGCGCGGTCGCAGGAATCAAGCTGATCAGCAGATCGGTCACGCCTGGATAGATTCGTCCAGCAATCGCAATTGCGGTAATCAGTCCCGCCAATGCTAGCAACTGACGAATAGTGCCCCAGTAGAAACCGAGCACGCTATACCACAGCAATATGCCGATCAAAACCCAATCAAGAATCGTCAAACGCACCTCCTTGGGCTATTTTAGCCAACTGCCACCAGATTGGTCAATTGCTGATTGGCAAATTGTACGCCAGCTTGCAACAAGGCTTGCACTTGCTCAACATTGGCTGCTTCGGCGTAAATGCGCAGCACAGGCTCGGTGCCTGAGGGTCGAATCAAAAGCCAGCTTTGATCGGCTAGCAAATATTTGACTCCATCGCGATCATTAATTGATTGCAAGGCCACCCCAGCAATTTCTTGGGGCGCTTCGGCTTTGAGTGCATGCACTAAATCGGCTTTTTTAAATGGTTGCACTCGCTGATCAATCCGATCATAGGCGAATGGGCCATATTGGTGTTGCAATTCATCAATTAATTCATGCAATGGTTTGCCAGCGCGGGCGACAATTTCGAGCAACAGCAAGCCCATCAAAATGCCATCGCCCTCAGGCACATGGCCCAAAATCGAGATGCCGCCTGATTCTTCGCCACCAATTAACACTGGTTCAGCCAACATCAGATCGCAAATATGGTTGAAGCCCACTGGGGTTTCTTCAACCCGCAAATCGTAGGCCGCCGCCAAGCGATTGACTAGTTGGGTGGTTGAAATCGTTTTGACGACCAAACCGCGTTGACCTTTGGTTTCGATCAAGTGGCGCAAGGCAAGCGCAAAAATTTGATGTGGGCTAACAAACTCGCCACGGGCATCCATCGCCCCAATCCGATCAGCATCGCCATCGGTTGCCAGCCCCAAATCGTAGCCATCGCGGCGAATCATTTCAGCTAAGGGTTGTAAGTTGCGGCCAATTGGCTCAGGGTGTAAGCGACCAAAACCAGGGTTCATATCGCCATGAATTTCGGCTACCATCACGCCCAATTCGCGCAACCAACGGGCAATATAGCCGCGCCCAGCACCATACATTGGGTCGATTGCTACGCGCAACGAGCTACGAGCAATCGCTGAAAAATCAATTAATGTGCGCAAATGGGCCAAATAGGCTGGCAATGGATCAAAACGCACGACCTCACCCGCTTGGGCGGTGGTGTTTTCTTGCCATACTGGCTCAGCATACAAGGCTGCCCGTCCCGATCCTTGCAAATCGCTAATTCGGGCCTCGATTTGCTTCATGGTTGCGGGCAAGGCCGAGCCACCAAAGGCAGCTTTAACTTTAATCCCGTTGTAGCGCGGCGGATTATGGCTGGCGGTAATCATCACACCGCCTTGAGCCGCCAACTGCTTAACTGCAAACGACAAAGCCGGAGTTGGACAATCGGCTTTGCTTAAATAGACTGCCAAACCATTGGCAGCCAACACATTTGAAACTGTAATCGCATAGCGATCGGAAAGAAAGCGCGTATCGAAGCCCACCACCGCTCGCGTTACCTCGCCAGCAGGAGTTTCAGCCAGCAACTGCTCAGCGATTGCTTGGGCCACTAAACGCACATTTTCAAAGGTAAATTCTTCACTGATGACAGCACGCCAGCCATCAGTACCAAAGTGAATTGCCACAGGTTTCGGCTCCTTCATTGGAATTCAATGCCTGTTACACAGACAATTACGCCATTGTACCGCGAATTTAGCACTTGTTGCGATACGAACTTTTAAGCCAAATTTGGGCTTAGGCAGTCGCTTTAGAGGCTATTTTGGCAACGTTGACCAAACCCAGCAAAGCAGGTGGCACACTTTTTGCTTTATAAGCAATCAGGAAATCGAAATAATGATTGTAAACATCAGTTAGGTAACAAAGGAGTTAATTGTATGACAACCACAATTGTAGGTGTATTCAGTTCAGACGCACAAGCTCAAGCTGCTGTTCGCGATTTACAAGCACTTGGTATCACTAATGATGCTATTTCAGTTGTCGCTCGCGATACCAGCCGTGCCGTTGATGCCGATGGTAACTTGGTCACCGTCAGTGACGATCATATGACTGCTGGCGAAGGCTTAACTGTTGGGGCGGTTTGGGGCGGGTTGGTTGGCTTGGCCGCGTTGGCAATTCCAGGCATCGGGCCATTAATTGGCGCAGGCGCGTTGGCCGCAGCCCTAACAGGCGCGGTTGCAGGCGCAGCCACTGGTGGAATCGCCGGAGCATTGATCAACGCTGCCAGCGTTCCCGAAGATCAAGCCTATGTCTATGAAGAACGGGTCAAAGCTGGGAGCACGTTGGTTACAGTTCACGCCGATGACAGCATGTCCGCCCAAGTTCGCAGCACTTTGCGCCAAGCAGGAGCCGAGCGCTTCCAATGGGATACCGATAGCGAGTACGACCAAAGCAACGAGCAAGCCTATGCCGATAGCAGCAAAGTTGGCACTGTCGGCGGTGGTGCTGCTGGCGCAGTAACTGGCGCAAGCATCGGCGCTGCTGGTGGTCCAGTTGGCGCGGTGATCGGCGGGGTAACCGGTGCAGTGGTTGGTGGTGCAATTGGCGCTGCTGGCGATACCGCAGGCGAAAAGTTAGATGATCGCACACTTAACAGCGATTATCCCAATAACACTGCCTACGATACCACCAACGCCTACTCAAGCAATGCCACCTACGATCAAATGAACACGGTTGATGCAACTCGCGAAGCAATTGCTAATCGCGATTACAGCACCACCAACGATACGCCTGTGAGCAATCGGATTGAAAACGCTGTGCGCAATGTGACTACCGATGACCAAGGCCACGATACTTTCCGTGCTGCCGACCAAGCCTACGATAATAGTAGCAAAGTTGGTACTGCTGGCGGTGGCGCTGCTGGCGCGGTAACTGGCGCAGCCATCGGTGCTGCTGGTGGCCCAGTTGGCGCAGTCGTTGGCGGCGTGGTTGGTGGGGTTACTGGCGCAGCAATTGGCGCAGTTGGTGATACCGTTGGAGAACAAGCTGACACCGAAACAGGTGCATTCAGCCATGATAATCAAGCACAATATCGAGGCACCGCCAACGCAGTCGGTGATAAGTTACGCGATGCTGGCAATAGCGTCGAACGTAAACTTGATGCTGATCTCGACCGCGATGGCGATGTAGGTCGCCGGGGCTAAAGCCCAATTCCTCCAGGTGCTTGGGCAGCGGAGCAATCTTGCTCCGCTGCTATTTTTGCTGTGCAGCAACCGTCATCAAGGCTTGTTGCAACACACTCAACCCATATTCAACTTGAGCTTGATCGAGGATAAACGGCGGCGTAAGGCTCAGCACATTGCCATGCATCCCGCCACCAAGCACTAAAACTCCTTGGGCTTGGCACAAACTCACCACCTGCATAACTGCTGCGGGATTTGGCGTAACGCCATCAGCTTGCACCAACTCTAGCCCGATCATCAAGCCACGCCCGCGCACATCGCCGACCAAGGCACAGTTTTCAGCAATCGTCCCTAAGCCGCGCAGTAAGTTTTGGCTTAATTGATTAACTTGATCTAATGTATTATGTTCGGTTAATACGCGAATTGCGGCGGCAGCCCCAGCGCATGCCAAGGGATGACCCATAAATGTGCCAGTATGTAAGGGTTCGCCATTGACCTGCCAATGGGCCATATGTTCAGCGCGGCCAACGCAGGCGGCAATTTGCAAACCACCAGTCATACCCTTTCCCATACAAATCAAATCTGGCTCAATCCCATCGTGATTCACGCCCCACCACTTGCCAGTTCGGCCCCAACCAGTAAAAATTTCATCAGCAATCAACAAGATTTCGTATTGATCACACAGTTGGCGCAGGCCGTGCAACCAGCCATCAGGCGGCACAATTTCGCCTTCCCGGCCTTGGACTGGCTCGACAATCAATGCCCCAATTGGGCTAGCACTGGTTTTGATTGCATGCTCAGTAGTGGTTAATGCCCAATCCAAGCAATCGCCAGCTTCACGCCAACGAAATGGATAGGGATACGGCGCACGTTGAATGTGGCTCGATAATTGCGGCAAGAATGGTTGGCGAAAATCAGCCCGATTGGTTGCCGCCAATGCCCCATAACTCAAGCCATGATAACCACCCGTAAACGCAACAATCCCAGGTTTTTGAGTTGCAAGCATGGCGGTTTTGAGGGCAATTTCGATACTTTCAGCTCCACCGCCCGCCAAAAACACCCGTCCATCTGCAATTGGAGCATGCTGCTTAATTAATTGAACCAACTCGATCCGCGCTTCATGGGCAAATACATCGCCCATCCCATGAATCAGGCGTTCGCTTTGAGCTTGAATCGCCGCCAACACTGCTGGATGGCGATGGCCAATCCCAACCACACCAAAGGCTGCCGCAAAATCAAGATAACGATTGCCATCAACATCAGTCACCAACGCACCTTCGGCCTCGGCCCAAACAATGCCGCCAGGCAAGGTTAAACTCGGTGCTTCACTGGCCGCCAATTGCGCTAAGAGTGCTTGGCTACGTGGCCCAGGCACAGCACTCACAATTTTGGGTAACATTAGCTATTCCATTCTCAACTATGTTCAGGATCAAAAAACCCATGGCTGCCAAAGCAACCATGGGTATTGTAGCAAGCTTCAAGTTTTTACAAACGAGCGCCGCATTCAGGGCAGAACACCGCTTGACCAGCCACTTTAAAGCCACAACTTGGACACAACCGCTCGATCGGAATCGCGCCGCTATCAACTGGTGGCACAGCAGGAACTTCACTTGGCGGTGCATAGCTCGTTGGTGGCACATAATTTTGGGCCTCAACTGGCGGCGCATATGGTGCTGGTTGCGATGGCACTGATGGCGCATATGGCTGAGGATAGGCTGGTGGTGGCGGGGTTTGCACTGCCACAAATTGCTCGTTTTGGGCACGCTCTAATTCAGCTTGAGCTGAAGTCAAACGCGCTTGTAAATCGTTGATTAAATTGACCAAGCTCGTAACTTCGGGCGCAGTCAATACACCTTGTTGGTGCAGTTCGTAGGCGCGTTGGCCCAACAACCCATAATTCGTGGCAATTTGCTGCTGCATATCGCCAATATCGCTGCGAACGCGACTAGTACGTTGTAATTTGTCGGCCTCGAACTTGGCGCGATCAACACCTTGCGAGAGTGTTCCTTTAAGATTGTCGAGAAATCCCATATATTCCTCCTACAATAGCCTGGAAACCATGGCTACACGCCTATTCTAGCGGAAATACAGCTCAAATGCTACCTTCCGCAAGCCTTGGGCCATGGGTTGGTTTAACGTTGCCAAATGCTCACAAGTTGCAGCAGCTTAGACCCCAGTTGGCACATCAACAAAGAAGGTTTTTACCCGAAAAGTTTGCTCTAGATGTGCGCCCAATGCCTTAACGCCCAACGTTTCAGTATGATAATGGCCAGCGCAAATCAAGGGCATATCGGCCTCGATCGAGGGAAAAACCGCTGCATAATTAGTTTCGCCAGTCAGCAAGGCATCGCAGCCATCACGCAGCGCTTGCTCCAATTCGCTGGCTCCATCGCCCGAAACCACCCCAACCCGTTTAATGCCACGCGGGGTTTGACCCCAAACTTTGATCTCGTTTTCGGGAATTGCCAAGGTGCTTTTGACATGGGCAACTAAGCCTTCAATACTCAATGGCGTGGTTAGTTGGCCAATAAAGCCCAACATTTGGCCACGATAATCGCCAAATGGCTGAACCATTTCCCAACCTAGAAGCTTGAGTAATTGGGCATTATTGCCAACTTCGCCATGAGCATCAAGCGGCAAATGCGAGGTATACAGCGAACAATCAGCCGCCATCAAGCGTTTGATTCGGCGGCCAAGCCAACCAACCAAAGGCTGAGCATTGCCCCAAAATAAGCCATGATGGGTCAGCAACAAATCGGCGTTGCCAGCAATTGCCGCTTCAATCGCCTGCAACGAAGCATCAACCGCCAGCGCGATGGTTTTAACCTCGTCGCGCCCTTCAACTTGCAAGCCATTTAAACTTGCATCGCGAAATTTGGCGGTTTGCAAATAGCCATCCAAATAGCGCACCAACTCTGTTAGTTGCATGATTGCTCCTATTCGCCTTGGATTCGAGCAGCAACCCGTTGGCGAAATGGCGCAATCAACAAGCCAAACAACCAACGAATTGGCCATAATAGCCAGCCAACCACAGTATCAAGGACTGAAGCCAATGGCAAGCCTAGCCGCAAAAATTGTTTGAGTGGCTTCAAGAATGGTAAGCGCGAAAGCCCAACGGTCAACGCTAAAATCGTCATCGAAATTGCAAATTTCAGTCCATGTGGCGTTTCAAGATGCCAAACAATCTTAATCACCGATTCAGTACCAATTGCTAGCAACAAGGCAAACGCGGCATGTTCAAGGTTTGGTTCCCATTCAATCAAGCTAGTGAAGATTTGGGCTGCGAACCGCATCACCAAAATCCCAATTGCTACGCCTAAGCCAATCACCCAAAAGCGCTTTTGCGGATCAGCATTCACCGCCACGACCACATTATCGAGGCTAAAGGCAAGGTCGATCATTTCAATAATCAAGACGGTTTGCCAAAAACCAGTGACTCGTTGCTTGGTCTCACCATGTTCAACTTCTTGATCACGGCGATGCACATGGGCAAAGTGATTGACACTCAACCAAACCAAATAGCCTGAGCCAATCGCCAAAACCCATGGATTTTCGGTAATAATAAAGGCCACCGCCAACATTAAGCCACGCCCAACATAGGCTCCAATCAAGCCAACTTTTAATGCAGCCGCTTGTTGCATCCCCAAAAAGCGCTCGCCATGGCCCTGCATCCATTGCAGCCATTTAGGCCATGGAATCGGCTGATCTTGCGGCAAATGCGCCACCATCGCGCCTAATACTGCGGCATTATCGATCGAAAGAATCCCTTCGAGAAACACTAAAAGAAACACAATTTGCAGAATATCAAAAATGTCTTGCCACACGTCGTCGGTATCCTTTCATGATAACTAGTCGTTCAACTAAGCTTAATTATACGTCACCTGAACGAATTCGATATGAATAGAATGTTGATTATTGATTAACCAACATAGCCCTAAAACCAAAGATGCCAGCGAAGGCTAGCATCTTCGTTCGTACACGTTGATCAGGTCGGATTGATCAAAAATACGTTAATTTAGCTGATTTGGTTACGCACTTGTTTGGTGGCGGTGACCATGACTTGCAGTGCTGCCGCAACCTCGGCATAGGTGCGAGTTTTCAAGCCACAATCAGGGTTGATCCACAGTTGTTCGGCGGGCAGATAGTTGAGCAATTGCTGCATTCGCGCAACCAATTGTTCAACTGTTGGAATATTCGGGCTGTGAATATCATACACGCCAGGCCCAATTTGTTGGGTGTAGCGGCCTTCTAAGCCAGCCAACAGCGAGCCAGCACTGCGGGCATCTTCAATGCTAATCACATCAGCATCAAGCGCGGCAATTGCGACAATAATGTCGTTGAAATCGCTGTAGCACATATGAGTATGAATTTGGGTGCTCGGTTTGGCCTCACTGGTCGCAATTCGAAAAGCTCGCACCGCCCAATCAAGGTAGTTTTGCCAATCGTTACGGCGTAACGGCAAGCCCTCGCGGAAGGCAGGTTCATCAATTTGAATGATGTTAATGCCTGCTGACTCTAAATCAGCTACTTCATCGCGCAAGGCTAAGCCAATTTGAGCAGCAACGGCGCTACGCGGCAAATCATCGCGCACAAAGCTCCATTGCAACATCGTCACTGGCCCAGTCAACATGCCCTTAACAGGTCGCTTGGTCAGCGATTGAGCATAGGCAGTTTCGGCAACGCTCAAAGCCGCCGCGCGATAAACATCGCCAGCAATTACTGGCGGTCGCACACAGCGACTACCATAACTTTGCACCCAGCCTTCTTGAGTGGCTACGTAACCGGCCAAATGTTCGGCAAAAAATTGCACCATATCGTTGCGCTCTGGCTCACCATGCACCAACACATCAAGTTCCCATTGCTCTTGCAAGTCAATCACATGGGCGATTTCGGTATTGATTGTTTCGGCATAGCCAGTTGGGTTGCGCTTGGCTTCGGCGCGGGCTTTGCGCAAGGCCGCAGTTTGTGGGAACGAGCCAATGGTGGTGGTTGGCAACAGTGGCAAGTTCAATTTGGCTTGTTGCAATGGCACACGTTCAGCATAGGCCAAACGCGCTGGCGTTTCAGCACCCAAGGCAGCGCTACGCTCACGCACCGCTGGCACAATTCGGCCAACGCCATCAAGCCATTGCTGACGCGAGGCCAGCGCTGCATCCCAGGTTGGTTGCACGCTTGCAATGCCAGCGCGCAAGGCATTAGCTAATAATTCCAATTCGGCCAAACGTTCTTGAGCAAAAGCTAAACCACTGCTGACCGCAACAGGCAAATTACGTTCAGCAGTCACAGTTTCGGGCAAGTGCAGCAACGAGCATGAGCTGCTTAAAATCAAGCGTTCTGACGCAACAAATTCGCTTAATCCAGTAATTTTGGCATGCAAATCGGCTAAATCGCTCCGCCAAACGTTGCGCCCATTGACCACCCCAGCAACTAAAATTTTATCCTGCGGAAAGCCATGATATTGAATCGCAGCCCAATTGGCTTGGCCTTGCACCAAATCCAAGCCTAAGCCATGGATTGGTAAGCGACACAGTTCGCGATACCACGGCGTAACATCACCATAATAGGTTTGCACCACGATCTTGCCGTGCTTGCTCAACTCGCGATAGCAGGCGGCAAAGGCTTGCCATTCTTCTTCAGTCACATCGCCAACCAAAGCAGGCTCGTCACATTGAATAAATGCCACATCACAATCATTCAATTCGCGCACAATTTGCGCATAGATTGGGGTTAATTGCTGTAGCTGTTGGGCTAATTCGGCTCCCGCCAAGCGAGCCAAGCGCAAGAATGTCCACGGGCCAAGTAGCACTGGGCGAGCCTTTGCCCCAACCACATTCTGGGCAAAACGCACGTGTTCCAGCACCAAATTGGCTTGGAGTTCCCAGCGTTCAGGAATTTCCGGCACTAAATAATGATAGTTTGTATCAAACCATTTGGTCATTTCCAAAGCTGGCAGGCCATCGCGGCCTCGCGCCAGCGCAAAATAGCCCTGTAAATTATTAATGTCAACCTTGCCAAAGCGCGCTGGCACGGCTCCCAACATCAGCGCCGTATCCAATACATGGTCGTACAAACTAAAATCGCCAACTGGCACCAGATCCAAGCGCTGGGCTTGGATCGCCAACCGATCGTGGCGTAATTCGTTAATCGCTGCCCTAAAACCAGCCTCATCAACTTTGCCGCTCCAAAAGCGTTCTAAGGCCTGCTTGTATGGGCGGCCAACGCCAACCCGTGGATAACCCACAACTGTTGTTTGAAAATTCATGCTTAATCCCATTCTAGGCTGGCCGCTGATTGATATTCAGTGACCCGCGTCTCAAAGAAATTCTTCTCCTTGGTCAAATCGATCGTTTCACTCATCCATGGAAATGGATTTTGTGAGCCATATTGAGTCGCCAAACCAATCCGTTGTAAGCGGCGGTCGGCAATATATTGCACATAATCGCGAAACATTGCTGCATGCAAGCCCATTACCCCACGCGGTAGGCATTCAGCAGCATATTGGGCTTCTAATTCAACTGCTTGGCGAATTAATTGCACAATCTCAGCTTGAAATTCATTCGTCCAAATTGCTGGGTTTTCAGCTTTGATTCCGTTAATCAAATCGACCCCAAAATTCAGGTGAATTGTTTCATCGCGTAAAATATATTGAATTTGTTCGCCAACGCCCGTCAGCACATTGCGGCGATGTAATGAAAGCAACATTGCAAAACCACTATAGAAGAAAATGCCTTCCATAATTACGTAATAGCCAATCAAGTTTTTGACGAAGATTTGCATTCCTGCGGGCGTTTCAGTGCTAAATTGTGGGTCGAGCACCGCCGCAGTTAATTGCATCTCAAATTGATCTTTTTGGCTGATAACCGGAATTTCATGATACATATTGAAGACTTCGCGTTCATTCAGGCCAAGGCTTTCGACAATATGCAAAAATGCGTGGGTATGAATCGCTTCTTCAAAGGCTTGGCGTAATAAATATTGACGACATTCGGCGTTGGTAATATGCCGAAAAATCGCCAAAACAATATTATTGCCAACCAAACTTTCTGCTGTTGCAAAAAAACCTAAATTGCGCAACACCATCAAGCGTTCGTCAACCGATAGATTCGTTGAACGCCAAATTGCAATATCACCAGTCATCGAAACTTCGTTGGGCATCCAGTGGTTAGCACAACCATTCAGATAATGTTCCCAGGCCCAGCCATAGCGCAACGGCATTAATTGGTTGACATCAACTTGATTACAATTGATCAAGCGTTTATCGCTGGCATTGAAGCGGCCAAATCGTTCAGTCATGCAACATTCCTCGCTACTCACAGGCTTCGCAACTAGGGTCATCGATTGGACAAACGTTATCGCTCAGCACGCTGGCCGATTCGCTGCGGTTGCGCATCCAGCGTGGTTGCACTCCAAAACGATTGATATCTAAGGTCGATTTTTCAATTTGGGTCGCGGCCAGCGTGCGTAGGTAATAGGTGGTTTTTAATCCCATACGCCACGCCGTCAGATAGATTTCATTCAAGCGTTTGCCGCTGGTTTCAGCCACATACAAATTGAGGGATTGACCCATATCGATCCATTTTTGGCGACGAGCAGCGCAGGCAATCAGCCATTCGGGGGCAATCTCGAAGGCAGTCAAAAATTGGGCTTTGAGTTCAGCCGGAACTCGTTCGATTTGGCTGATTGCGCCATCGTAATATTTCAATTCGGCCAGCAGATCAGCATCCCACAAATCGCGAGCTTTGAGCGCCTCGACCAACGCCCGATTGACCGTGGTGAAATCGCCCGAAAGATTGCTTTTGACATACAAATGGCGATAGGTTGGCTCGATTGACTGACTTGTGCCAACGATATTGGCAATCGTGGCGGTCGGAGCAATTGCCAACAAATTACTATTACGAATGCCATATTGAGCCAAAGCCTCGCGCAGCGGTTGCCAATCGTAATGGCTGCTGTGATCAAGTTCAGGTTTGGTGTCGCGCTGCTCGGCCAACAGCGCCAAACTATCGATCGGCAACATCCCACGATCCCATTTCGAGCCACGAAAACTGGGGTATGCCCCGCGTTCCCGTGCCAACTCAATCGAGGCGGCAACCGCAAAATAGGCAATGGCTTCCATCGAACGATCAGAAAATTCGACCGCCGCTTGGCTGGCATAGCCAATCTTCAATGCATACAAAGCATCCTGAAAACCCATCAAACCGAGGCCAATTGGGCGATGGCGGGCATTAGCTTGAGCCGCTTGAGGGCGCGGATAGAAATTAATATCGATCACGTTATCGAGCATGCGCACTGCTGTCGTAACCGTGGTGCGCAATTTTTCAAGGTCGAGCGAGCCGTTGCTGATATGCGCCGCCAAATTAATCGAGCCAAGATTACAAACTGCAATCTCATCTGCCGAGGTATTCAGCAGAATTTCAGTGCATAAATTGCTGCTATGAATCACCCCAACATGATCTTGGGGCGAGCGCACATTGGCAGCATCCTTCCAAGTAATCCAGGGATGGCCGGTTTCAAATAGGCGCGTCAAGACTTTGCGCCAGAGGGCCACTGCTTCGACTTGCCGTGCTGAGCGCATCAGGCCTTGAGCTGCTAGCGCTTCATATTCGGCGTAGCGCACAGCAAAAGCCTGGCCATACAAATCGTGCAACTCGGGAACTTCATCGGGCGAAAACAAGGTCCATGAGCCATTGCTTAACACCCGTTCCATCAACAAATCGGGAATCCACAAGGCCGTGTGCATATCGTGGGTGCGGCGGCGCTCATCGCCAGTTGGCTTACGTAAATCGAGAAAATCTTCAAGATCAGCGTGCCATGCTTCGAGGTAAGCACAAACCGCACCTTTGCGTTTGCCGCCTTGATTAACCGCAATTGCTGTATCGTTGACAATTTTGAGGAAAGGAATTACCCCTTGGCTCACGCCATTTGTGCCATGAATTGGCGCACCAAGAGCACGAACCGGAGTCCAATCGTTGCCCAAGCCGCCCGCCCATTTTGAAAGCATGGCGTTATCGCTGATTGCCCCGAAGATTGCCTCAAGATCATCGCCGACCGTCGAGAGATAGCACGACGACAATTGGGGGTGGGTAGTGGCAGCATTAAACAAGGTTGGGGTAGCCGAAGTAAAGTGGAATTGCGACAGCACCTCGTAAAAACGCAAGGTTTGAGCTTCACGATCAGCCTCATTCAAGGCCAAACCCATTGCGACGCGCATCCAAAAGATTTGCGGCAACTCACGGCGCAAGCCTTGCCACTGAATAAAATAGCGGTCATACAGGGTTTGCAGGCCTGGATAGGCCAAAAGAGCATCGCGCTCGGGCACAATTGCCGCTGCCAAACGCGCCAAATCGAAGCTAGCAAGTTTAGGGTCGAGCAAGCCTTGGGCAATTCCAGCCTGAATATAATCAACAAAAGCACTTGCATAGCGCGGCGCAACCGCTGGAGCCGCCAAATATTCGCCAAGCACCTCAAAGTGCAGTTGGCTAGCCAAGAGTGCAGCGGCCACAAAACTATAATCTGGCTCCTGCTCAATCCAGCTGCGAGCGGTTAAGCAACAGGCCTGCAATTGCTCGGTAGCCGCCATATTGGGATAAAAGCCCAAGCTGGCCGCTAGCCAGAGCGTATTCGCGTCAGTCGTTTGGGGGTAAGCAGCACAGGCTTCAACGATTAATTGATAAAGCCATGGAGTCTGTTCAGTAGAGGCGTTAGCCCCAACCTCGATCTCATTCATAGAGCATCCTTAATTGAGCTAAATAAAAAAATGCCTGCTCCCTAGCGGAACAGGCATAAACCATTACCAAACCATGAGCAGCAGCCCATGGGCATTAATTGCAAGCGGCAATGATCACCCCCTTTGACGCGAAGGGACATCTTGATCAACTCGAACTGAGTGGGCATTCGGACTTAGCATTGAGCCATACCGTTGCGCGACAGTGCCGGAATCTCACCGGACTTTCCCCAATATTCCAGCCAAGCTACGACACTTGGCCTCAGACGAAAAAAATTTGTAGGCTGTACTGTAGCAGAAGCCTGATCAGCCGTCAATCGCCGAGCAAGCAGCGATCAAAGTAGCTGATTAGCCGATTACAAAGCCCTAAATCAGCTACCTACTAGGCGAAGCTATTGAGCAGCAAGCCCAAAAATTGGCAAAATTGGCGAGCAACGCTAAAAGTCCTAGCAATTGGGGTAGGCCATTAGCTAGCTAGCGCAATAGCTAGGATCGAGGCAGCATAGCAAATGACAGAAATTCTTAAAACGCCAACCATTCTTGGCGGTCTGAGGTTGGATAGCTTTAACAATTGAGAGCGGTTTGTTGGCCCAAGATAGTACAAAACTCCTAGCCGAGAACGATATTGGTGGGAAAAACCAAGAAAAAAGCTCTTGACAAGAGCAAATTGGTTTTGTAAACTCTGAGTACGAATTAACCGCACTTGGCAATCGATGTTTATGTGAAGCAAATAGCATTACAACGTTGCAATAGCTAAATACATGGGGTGAGAGAATGTATTTGGTTAAAGCAGGCACACTCAGTAAGCGTAAAAATCACTAATTGAAACAACTCGTTTCTCGACGGACACGAATTTGATTAATTGGGGCATTTTTATAACAATCCTATCGCTTTGGTGGCAATAACAATCGATAACCCCTATTTGGTCTTTTTATACAAAAGCGGTAGTGTTGGGCTGATGGTGTTAGAAGTAGGCACTTGCGAAACTCGAACAACGCTTGACAACCACGGAACAATTCAACTATTAGCAATATCGGTCGCTCGGCATATCAACTCAGACTCAAAAGGAAAGGCTCGACCAACTACTTTCGTCAGATTGATGTAACCCGCAAGCACTGCGGATGTGTGGCCCAGTGCAGCCAACTTGGCTCCGAACACACAAGGAGGATTTCTCAATGGCAGCAGAAACCGTACAAGTTGACAAAGAAGCGATGGATCAAGTTGCCCAACGCTTCGGCAAGCTCGAACAAAATGTGCAACAGTTGTTGCAAACTCTCAACAACCTTTCACAAAACTTACGTTCACAATGGGAAGGTACAGCAGCAGACAAGTACCAAAATGAATGGCAAGCGGAAATGACTCCAACCTTCAACCGCTTGATCCAAGCTTTCAACACGTTCCAAACAACCACCGTTGAAATCAAGAAGACCTTCCAACAACACGAAGACGAAGCTGCGGCTATCTTCAAAGCCTGGCAAATCTAAGTTTCGCTATTTTTATTAGGAGGTACACTCAATGGGTGCAGATAAATTAAAATATAATCGTGCCGCGATGGAACAAGCTCAAGCAACCTTTGGCAAAGCTCACGAGCAAGTTCAAGATGTAACCCAAGAAGTCTTGTCAATTGCTAACACCATCGAAGAAGCCCTCAAAGGCGACGCTGGTAGCGAATTCGTCGATGTATTGACTGGCATGATGGCTCCATCATTGGCTAAATTGGCAGCCAAGATGACCGAAATCCAAGGCGATATCAAGAACGCTATGGCCGCAATGGATGCCGCTGACTCAGGCGCTAAAGCCACCTTCTAAATTATCATTGGCTCTTTTTTAGCTCTAATCGAGGAGTTTATCCATGAAAAGTCTCTTGATGCGCTTAGCTCGCAAAGTTTTGGAAAGCGTTCTGCAACAATTGATGCAACAATTCAATGTCATTCAAGAACAAGCTTTGGCTCCAATCAAACAAATCATCGCCACATCTGTAAGCAGCTGGGAAGGCGAAGGCGCTGAGAAGTTCCGTGAAGAGTTGACCAACTTGATGACCCCTCAGATCACCCGTATCGGGACTGGGATCACCAACTATCACAGCAACTTGAAGAAAGCCAGCGATTTGATCGACCGTGCTGATAGCACCGCCCGCAACTTGGTCAACTCAAAATTGCGCAGCATCGCTAAGTTCTACTAGTTTTGACATTGGATTCTTAAAGATAGATCTAAGGAGGCCAGTTCATGGCAGCAGCACAAATTAAGATGGTGATTCCTGAAGTGGCAAAAATTGCCAAAACCATCAATACAGTTGGGCAAGTTTTGAAGACCGTCGCTAAAGTGTTGGAAGTGCTTTCAACCACCCTCAAAGCTACCGCATTCATCGGGTTGGTTGGCGGTTATGCCGTTGCTCAATACATCGATCAATTCCGCCCTCAAATTGAAAAGATGGCTGAAAAATGTATTGAAATCACCCAAGATGTCAATACCGCAATCAAGAACTTCCAAAACCAAGACTTCAGCGCTTCAGGCCGCTTCGGCTAGTTCCATATACCAGTCATTTTACCCTGTATTTCAAACCGGTCATGCACTTGCATGGTCGGTTTGAATTTAAGCATCAAAAAAGAGCAGGGCGCAAACCCTGCTCTGAACGTACTACTTAGCCTAAATAATGTTGAGTTGGTTCAAAGTTACAAAGAAGGTAATCAAAAAGGCCACGGTCAAGAGGCTAATCACAATGATCAAGATCGTGTTGAGGCTGGGCCAACGGCTCTTCTTAGCAGTTGGAACTTCACCAAACAACTTGAGCAATTCTTGCACAACCTGAGCGGCATTCTGCGGACGATTGGCCACCTGGGTATCAACCATGCGCACCGCCAGCTCGGCAATCGCTCGCACGTCAGCAGTCCGGTTCATATTAATCCGATGGTTTTTCAAGACTGCTTGATAAACTTCTTCATCGCTTTTGAGTTTGAAGGGATAGGCAGGCACACCAACCAACATTTCATACAAAATCAGGCCCAAGCCATACACATCGGTGGCATAGCTGGGTTTTTGCAAATGTGGTTGCATAATTTCGGGCGAGGTATAAGCGGGCGGAACCATAAACGAATACCAATCATTGTTGATATTTTGTGGCGTGCTAGCAATCCCCAAGTCAAGCAAATAAACTGTTGGTACTGAAGGATTATCTTCAAAATGCACCAACAACGAATCGGGGGTGATGCCAAAATGCAACACACCTTTGCTTTGGAGCAAGGCCACTGATGAGGCTAAACGCATCACCAGCCAACCAATGTGATTAACCCACATTTGGGGATTTTTGGTCAGTGCATCGCGCAACGATTCGCCAGCAAAGAAATCTGACAAATAATAGTAAAAGAGGTGTTCGCCGAGCATGGCTCGACCATAGGCTTCGGTTTGAGCGCTAACTGTTGCATTGGCGTAAGGTGGCCGCCAATTTGGCAAAAAGGTGTTGCGTTCGTTGGAAACCCGCACTGTTTTAAGAAATTCCGCTTCACGTTTCAAGCGTTCAGTATTTTCGCTGCCAACGTGAGCAACTTTCAAAAACACTCGCTCTTTTTGATGGCTTGCCTCATATAAAACCGAAGAGCGTAATACCACAACGGGCCGCACGATTTCAATATCGCCCAGCCATTTTCCATATCCGAGAATTGTTGGCGATTTTTCAGCTTGACAATAAACTTCTTGACAATACAAATTATTATCAAACGATGTTCGTTCACATAACAGACATACCTGTTTCATGGGCGCTTACTCCGTTCCATGGGTAGTCATGGGAAACCAGATTACGGCTCTATCGTACCGCAACGTGGATTGCTAGGCGAGGATTGTTGGCACTACTCTACTCATTTATTCAAAAGCTGTCAACCACTAGCCGAAATATAGGATTGTATGGTATAGTTGGCACGTTACACCAGCTAAACGCTATTTCTCTCTCCTCGTGCCATTTTGTAGAGTGTGTTCAAGATTAGATCCGATCAGTGATTGATCGATGGGCGGAATTTTGGAGATGCACCGATGAAAAACTCTATCCAGATGATAGATCGTCCTCCACGGATTCAACCAGAGCTACCTTTTAACAAGTTTGAAATCCCATCACCCCCAGAAAATCCTGAGGATGCGATTTCCAAGCTGATCCAATTGGCTCTGCCGATGACGATGATTGTTGGCTATGTCTTTGTAACCATGTTCGGGGGACGAGGCGGCGGCAGCGGCGCTTTGATTCTGATTCCGATGGCTTTATCGGTGTTGGCCTCCACAGGCTTCTCAATCTATTCATTTATTCGCGAAAAAAACCAACGCTTAGAACGTGAGCGCCAATTTCACGAACAAATCGTTGAACTTAATAAGGATATGCACGGCTATCACGATTTGCAACGCCGTTTCTATCGCTATAACTATCCCGATACCCCCAGCACCATTCGAGTTATTACTGATGCCAAGCACGATCTAGAAAAACCTGAACGCACCCTCCGTTCAAATGCGCGGATTTGGGAACGCCGAGTTTCGGACGATGACTTTGGCTCGGTGCGGCTTGGTATGGGCACATTGCCATCAACTGTGGTCTATGAAGTGCGCAGCGGTGGCAATTTTAGCAGCCCGCTCGCCCGTGAAGCGATGAAACTTGATGCCGATTCCCGCTATGTCTCAGATATTCCGATTATCATCACCTTGCGCCACAAATCTGAGGATGAAAGCGACGGCAAGGAAAAAACCACGCCAATTACCCCAACGACCCATGCCTTGGGGATCGCTGGCGCACGCGATGCCGTCTATGAATCAATTCGCTCAATCTTGGCCCATTATGTGGTGTTTCACTCGCCCTCAGATACCCGTTTGTATGTCTTGGCTTCGAAATATAACGAGTGGGATTGGGTCGAAACCTTGCCCCACTGTCAGCCAGGCGAATACGAGCAACTCTGTTTTGTCAGCGAAATTAAAGAAGTTGCTGACGATGCCGATGAAGAAGGTGACGAATTAGATCAATACATGGAAGGCATTCGTAAAATTCTATCGCAACGTAAGATGCGCATGGAAGATAACGAAGAAAATAGCAATAATTCGGGCCGTGGCAACCCAGGCTTACCCTTTATGTTGCTGGTGGTTGACTTGCTCGATATGTATGAAAAAGCTGGCGAACGCCTACGCAATATCGAATCTGATGCAGCACTTTCAATTTTGATCGAAGAAGGCCCACAGCTTGGCGCTGCGGTGATCTTCCTCGTGCCTGAGCGCAGCAAAGTACCTGGTGGTTGTAAATCGGTGATCGAAATCGAACGCACCACGCCAGCAACCAACAGTAAACAAGCCCAGCATCAACAATTATTCTTCCGCTACGCCGAGCAGGGGGTCAATACCTTCCGCTATATCGGGGCTGCCGACAATATCGTCAATCGCGATGAATCACGCAAATTAGCTGAAGAATTATCAACCCTCAACTTACGCCAAAGCGCTGGAGCCAACCTTGCCGATGCAGTAGCCTTCTTCGACTTGATGGGCTATAGCTCGCTCGATGAACTCAAAGTTGATGCCCTGAAAAATTGGCAACGCAGCATCCAACCCAAATACGCCAACTGGCTTCGCGCTAAGGTTGGCCGGATGTCGGGGAACAAGGCCCGTACTTTGGTCTTCTCGGCCAAAAAAGACGGTGTGCACGGAATGGTCGCTGGGAGTACCGGTTCGGGTAAATCCGAGTTGCTGATCTCGCTGATTGCCGTGATGGCCGTTACCTACGATCCATCAGTGGTTAACTTTGTCTTGGTTGACTACAAGGGTGGTGGTGCATTCAAGGAATTTGAACGACTGCCTCACTGTGTCGATATCATCACCAACTTGGCTGGCGATGGCGTAACCCGGATGTTTACGGCGATTAAGTCGGAAATGCAACGCCGTCAAGTGCTCAACAACGAAACTGATACCAAAAATATTGTTGAATATCGCAAAAAGAATTTCCACACGACCCACTATCCCTACCCCTATCTGTTTATCATCATCGACGAATTCGCCGAAATGATCGCCGATCGGGCTGAATATCGTGGTGAGTTGGAAAGTATCACGCGGATTGGGCGTTCACTTGGGGTTTCGTTGATTCTGGCAGCCCAACGGCCAAGCGGGATCACCGACCAAATGCGCTCGAATATCAAATTTCGGATTAGCTTGCGGGTGGAAACCCAGGGCGAAAGCCGCGAAATGTTGCGCCGCTCGGATGCCGCCTTCTTGCCAACTGGGATTCCAGGTCGCGGCTACTTGCAGGTCGGTAACGAAGAAATTGAATTGATCCAAGTGGCTTACACTGGCGATCCCTATGTTGATCCCAATTCAGTTTCCCAAGAAAAGGTTATCTGGCCGGATCGCCGCCGCGCCGAAGGGGTTGATCCAGGGATTGATACCCAAGATCAAAGCCCACCAGAACTCTACAAAGTGATCGTGACCACGCTCGATACGTTGTCACGCGATAACAATATTCCAATTCAACGGGCACCATGGCCAAACTTCTTGCCACGCGAATTGGCCTTGACCCAACACTTGATCTCGGAAGATCCCAATGTTAATGCAGTTACCTTCGAAGAATATCTCTTAGGGATCGACGATATTATGGTTGGTTTGCCGCGTGAGCACGACCTCACCCTCAACCCAGCTTTGAATAAATGGATTAACGGTAGCTCAGGCTGGGTCGAAGATCTCAACTGGCGGGAATATGCGATGCGCCCAGTCGTTGGTTTGATCGACAATCCCTATGCCGCCAAGCAAATACCTTTGACAGTGGACTTCCCACGTGGGCATGCGGTGGTCTTTGGTGGCTCTGGTTGGGGTAAAACCACCTTCTTGCGCTCGATGCTGATGAGTTTGGCTGCGACCCACTCGCCCAATCAGATGCATATGTATATTCTCGATTTGGGTGGGCGGAACTTTAGCGTTCTGGATAAATTGCCTCACTCAGGTGCGGTGATTATCCCTGACGGCGAAGGGTATGAAGAGCGGGTTGAACAACTGCTGCGCGAAATCAACGACATTGTTGATGCCCGCAAGCTCTTGCTCAACGATGCTGGGATCGCCGATATTTACCAATACAATGCGGTTAATCCCAAAAACACGCAACCAGCAATTTTGGTTGCGATCGACAACTTTGCCGAATTTACCGAAACCTTCGGCGAAGGCCCAGACAGCAATGTTGAAAGCGTGCTCGATAAGCTGATTTCGATTGCCCGCCAAGCCAAGCCGTATGCAATTCACTTTATTATCACGATTGGCAGCATGGCCGAGCTATCGAACCAAATCTTTAGCTTGTTTACCGAGCGCTATACCTTGAAGCTCAGCGATAACACCGAATATCGGGCGATCGTTGGCGGTCGGGTTGATGATATTAATGATATTCCTGGCCGTGGCTATACCAAGGTTGGCCCACAACCGCTCAGCTTCCAAGTGGCAGTATCGGCGGGTATTAGCAGCGATGGCTCACTCGATTCAACCATCGAAATGAAGGAAATCGACCAACTGGCCCAATTTATGAGCGATTATGCTCGTACTAGTGGCAAGCATTATGCGAAGCCACGCCGCGTCGATGCCATGCCCAAGGCGATTCTCTTCAAATCGATGTTGCCTGAAATGTATGCCACCATGCTGCAACGTGAGATTCGCTTCGAGCCAGATTTACGCCCACAGCTCAATGCCTTGATGAGCGAAGCATGGGAAGATAGCATCAAACCTGAAAACGCCGATTGGCTCAAAGTGACAGTCGGGGTAATGTCGGGCAATCGCCCACGCACCCTGCAACTTGAAGCCAAAAAAGATGGTGTTCACGGGATGATCGCTGGGGGTACTGGGGCTGGTAAATCGGAATTGCTGATGACCTTAATCATTGGCTTGGCGGTGCGTTACGACCCCAGCATTCTCAACTTTATTCTGGTTGACTACAAAGGTGGTGGTGCGTTTGATCCGTTCAAGGATATGCCACACACCGTCGATTTGGTGACCAACTTGAATAAATCGCGGGTACGCCGGATGTTTACCGCGATCAATGCTGAAATGGGTCGTCGCCAAGCATTAAATGCCCGTACCGGCACCAAAGATATTGTTGAATATCGCGCTAAGGGCTTCCACCTTGACCCACAATGGGGGCCATTCCCGCATCTGTTCATCATCATCGACGAATACGCCGAAATGATCAGCGATACGCCGGAATTCCGCGATGAATTGGAAAGTATCACACGGGTTGGTCGTTCGATCGGGGTAAACCTCTTGCTGGCATCACAACGGCCAATGGGCGTTACCGACCAAATGCGGGCCAACATCAAGTATCGGATTTGTTTGCGGGTTGAAGATATTGAAACTAGCCGCGAAATGTTGCGGCGCTCGGATGCAGCCTTCTTGCCCAGTGGGATGCCTGGCCGTGGCTATCTCCAAGTTGGTAACGAAAATCTTGACCTGATTCAAGTTTCATACACTGGTGAATCCTACGATTATGCGGTGGCGGCTGATGGCACCAAGGCTAAGTTCTATGAACTGATTGTGAGTATGGCGCAGGAATTACTCAATCCACGCCCACGGCCACAAACGCCATGGCCAGCGCCATTGCCCGATGCAATTACCTTTGAACAATTGCTCAACCCACGCTATGTCGATAAAACCTATCTGCCGTTGATGACCCTTGGTCGTTCGCAGCGGGTTTCCTTGAATGCGTTCGTTGGCGATTGGTTTGAGAATAAAGGTCAGTGGTTTGGGATCGACTGGAATCACGTTGCCATGCGAGCAATCGTTGGGGTGCTTGATGATCCAGGCAATGCCCGCCAAATGCCTTTGATTCTCGATTTCAATAAAGGTCACGCGGTGGTCTTTGGGGCTTCTGGTTGGGGCAAGACCACCATGATTCGTTCGATGGTGTTGAGCTTGGCCGCAACTCACTCACCGAATGAATTCAATGCCCATGTGCTTGATCTTGGTGGGCGCAACCTTGAAGTGCTGCGCTCAATTCCTCACGTCGGGACGGTGATTCTGCCCGATGAACAAGGCTATGAAGAACGGATTCAACAGCTTTGGCGTGAATTGAATAATGTGGTTGATGAACGCAAGAAGCTATTTAGCGATGCTGGCGTTTCAACCCTTGCTGAATACAACAGCCAAAATGCTGCCAAACCCAAGCCAGCGATTTTGGTGGCAATCGATAACTTCGGCGAATATATCGAAACCTTTGGCGATGATAAAGATTCGAATAACCTGCTTGAGGTCTTTGTGGCCTTGGCTCGCCAAGGCAAAGCCTATGGCTTGCATATTCTGATCACAGCCAGCCGCCTAAACATTCTGTCAAGTAAATTGTATAGCCTCTTCACTGAGCGCTTGACCTTCCGTATCTCTGATGCTGGTGATTACTCGGCGATTGTTGGGGCACGTCTGCTGGAAGTTGAAGAAATTCCAGGTCGGGGTGCAGCCAAGGTTGGGCGTGATGCACTCAGCTATCACATTGCCTTACCACCAGGCACAATTGGCAAAGCCGATATTCTTGGGGCTGATGGACAACCACAAGTTACCGAGAAACTGCAAATTCGCGGCGAAGCTGGCCAAATTCGGGTTATTGGCAAGCATATGAATGCTCATATTGCTAATAATCCTGGCAAATACCAACCACCATTGGGGATCGCTGCCTTACCCAAGAGTTCATCGTATCGCCAAGTATTGCAAGAAATGCACAACATTGGCCGTGGCGATCGCCCATTCGTCGAAGAACTTAAGGAAGCCACCGCCAAAACATGGGAATACAACGGCGGAACAGGCAAGCAAGCGGGCTGGTTGGCCGCCTGTCTAGGGATTGTCTCAGGCAATCGACCACGCACCCTGCAACTTGAAGCCAAACGCGACGGTGTTCACGGGATGGTCGCTGGGGGTACTGGGGCTGGTAAATCGGAATTGCTGATGACCTTGATTGTTGGTCTGGCACTGAATTACTCGCCAAGTATTCTCAACTTCGTCTTGGTGGACTTCAAAGGCGGCGGTGCCTTCAAGCCATTTGAAAATATGCCGCATTGTGTGGACATCGTGACCAACTTGAACAAATCGGCAGTTGATCGCATGTTTACCTCGATTGATGCTGAAATTCGTCGCCGTCAAGCGCTCAACGCCATGACTGGTACGAAAGATATTGTCGAATATCGCGAACGTGGGTTCCATCTCAAGCCTGAGTTTGGTGCATATCCCCACTTGTTCATCATCATCGACGAATACGCCGAAATGTTCGATTCAAACCCTGAATATTTGCCATCATTGGAAAGTATCACGCGGGTTGGTCGTGCCCAAGGGGTCAACCTCTTGTTGGCCTCGCAACAACCCAAGGGCGTTACCGACCAAATGCGGGCTAATATCAAGTTGCGACTCTGTTTACGGGTTGAACAACCTGACACCAGCCGTGAACTGTTGCGCAAGCCTGATGCTGCCTTCCTACCAAACGGCATGCCAGGGCGCGGCTATTTGCAAATTGGCAACGAAAACCTTGAATTGATTCAGGTTTCGTATACTGGCGAAAGCCAAGTTGATGATCGTGAAGTTGGGGTGCTTTGGCCTGAGCGTGAGCCAGAACCAGTTTCGACCAGCGAAGATACACCCAAGCTGTTCGATACAGTGGTGCAAATTTCGCGCGAGTTGGTTAATTATCAACCAACGCCCAAGCCATGGCCCAATTTCTTGCCTGAACGCGTGACCTTGCAATCGCCAATTGTCAATGCCAAAGACAATACGATTATCGTCTTCCAACCAGCGGTGACCGACTGGATCAACGGCGATACCGAACGTCTCTGGCCTGGAGTCAATTGGGAAACTGAGGCTATGCGCACCACTGCATTGCTAGTTGATGACCCAAATGAAGCCACCCAAATGCCATTTGTCTTTGATTTCAGCACCAACCACTTGGCGATCTATGGCGACTCTGGTTGGGGCAAGACATCGTTGCTACGTTCGATCATCACAGGTTTGGCGGCAACTCACAGCCCTGATGAACTCCACGCCTATGTCGTTGATTTGGGTGGGCGCAACTTCCGCAGCTTGCGCAACCTGCCACACATCGGAGCATTGATCTACGCTGACGACGAAACCTTTGAAGAACAAATGCTACGCTTGTTCAGCAAAATGGAACGTTTGACCCGCGAACGCCAACAAATCTTTAGCGATGCCGGGGTCAACACAATCTATGAATACAATCAGCAATTCCCTGATCAAGCTTTACCAGCAATTGTGGTGGCGATCGATAATATTGCAATCATCCACGAAAATTACGATGCGGTTGAAGAATCGGTCTTGATTCCGTTGGTACGCCGCTCGCTAAGCGTTGGGATTGCCTTTATCGTAACTGCCAACTTCCCGAACAATATGTCAAATCGCTTTGGCAGCTTGTTTGGTGAACGGATCACCTTCAAACAAGGCCAGCAAGATCGCTATATGGATATTGTTGGTCGCGGCGCAATTGAGTTTGGCGATATTCCAGGTCGGGGCTATATTCGGGTTGGCAAGCGCCCATTGCTGTTCCAATCGACCTTGCCAGTCGGCTTAGTTGGCCCCGATGGCCGCGACCATCGCAACGAGGCCGAAGAACTGGATCTGATGGGCATGATGATGCAGGCCAAGGTTCAACAACTTGGTGGCATGAAAACCACACCTGATCCAATCCAGATTCTGCCGCAAATTGTGCCGTTGCGCGAGATGCTTGATACCGCCAATGAAGTTGCTGAAGGCAAAGTCATTTGGAGCGTGGTTGGTCAAAGCAATAATCTCATGCCAGCCATGTATGATCTCAAGAAGATTGGGCCACACGCAGCGATTGCCGGGCCGCCAATCTCTGGCAAAACAACCTTGCTCTACAACTGGGTGCTTTCGCTGGCCGATCGCTACACACCTGACCAAGTTGCAATGGTCTTGATTGACACTCGTGGACGCTTCTTCAAATATGGTGGCAAGCGCACCTTTGCTGATTTGCCGCATGTTTTGCAAACCGTCAGCGAAATCGACCAAATGTCGAGCTTGCTTGAAAATCTGCAAATTGAATGTCAAGCATTTGCCCAACAAGCAATAACTCGACCAGTGTATATCTTCATCGATAACTTTGAAGATTTCAGCGACGAAGCCGAAAGCAAACGTTCAGTCATGACCGATATTGCGGTGCTCACGCGGCGCTATGGTGGTGAAGGTGTGTTTGTGGTTATCGCAGGTACGCTCGATAGCTCAGCCAACGACTTGCGCCGTCGGGTTATGAGTGCTAACTTCGGGATTGGCTTACGCACAGCCCAAGCGGTTGAATCGCTGCGGGTTATGCGTACTCCAAGCGAAGTTCGCGGCAAAGAATTGCCAATGGGGCGTGGCTTTATGGTCAAGGCTGGTCAAACCACCCTGATTCAAGTTGCCAGCCCATATACCAACGGCAGCCAAGTGGTAGTCGAAGATGCCAGCGATGAAGCCGAACGCGTCATCAACGCGCTTGATGGCTGGGTCGAAACGATTGCTGAGCGCTACCCTGAACGCGCAGCTTGGTCAACCGGCGCAATCACAATTGGCGACAAGCCAACCAGCGTTGAACAAGATCCCAAAGTTGCACGGCTAGCAGCTTTGATCCGCCAAGGGGTACAACGCTTGATGCCACGGATCAAGGAATCCAATGGTGAAGGCAGCATTGCCGAAAGCATTATGCAAAATTACATTTCGATGGATTTTGTCAGCTGGAATAGCTCGGAGCGCCTACGCTCAATGCTGCATCAAATGTTGATCGATCAACATATGCACGATGGGCTTGATCTTGATACGGCCACGATGATGGCCGACATGACCAACAGCGACGATGAATCATTGATGCTGGCGTTTGAATCAACCCTAGTAGAAAGCTAGCAATACTTGGGTGGCAGGCTGAATTCAAAACTTGCCACCCAAACATAATCCTGTGCGAGGAGTTACGTTCATGGCTAAACAAGCCCGCTTTGAACTTTTCATCGATGTTTATGAAAAAAAGCAACAAGTTGCCCAAGCCCTCACCAACATGCCAACGGGCGAACTTGTTGAATCGATTCTGAAGGAATTTCGGCGTGATTTCGATTTTCTCGGCCAAAACCCCGATGCCTATTGCTTGCTGAAAGCTGATGGCACGGTTTTGAGCAATAATCGCACGCTCGATAAACAAGTATCCAATAAAGATCGCTTAATTTTTAGCGAAGCCATGCCGAATATGCCTGCTGACGGCCAACCAATGGCCCGGCGCATTTACCTACGCGAACATCCAACCGGCAATAGTTTTCGCTTACACTGGCAACCAGCAGTCATTGGCCGCTTCGATAATCAATCGAACAACGATCTTTTGGCAGTTGATTTGGGCAGCCATCCCAATGGCTTACGGGTTTCGCGTCGCCAATTTGAAATTACCGAAACTGGCGGCCATTTCTATATTGAAAGCCTTTCACCCAACCCAACCACGATCACCGATTCAACTGGGCGGCCAATTCAAGTCGATCGTCGCCAAGTGCTGCAACATGGCGATTTGATCACGCTTGATCGTAGCCAAATTACCTTTAAAGTGATTATCTCAGATTAGGCTATTCGCCGAAAAATCAATATGCAGTTAAAATAGCGCTTGGTTCAGATCAGCGCTATTTTTATGCGCAATTTAGCATTTAGGAGCAATAATGAGCGATTTAGAACACCTGCAAAGTTTGGTCGAAGATGCCTTTTTGGAAGCGCCCTTGATGTATGCCAATGGCTTTATCAACGGTTTAGGGGCAACCGATGCCTATACCGTTTTACAAACCAATGGCCGGGCCGTTGCCGTGGTAAATATGTCGCTACCAGTCGCTAAAACTCTTGGCCAAGGGCTTTTAGCCATGATTGCAGCCTACGAACAACAAACGGGCGAAACCGTTGCAACCCTCGATCAAATCCACGGACGCTAATTACGGAGCCTGATCAAACGAGATGCGATTGATTCATCTCGTTTGATCGATTTACGGGCCACGAATTAACTTAAAAATCCATCAAAAGCCCCTCTTGTAAAGCGCTAATCCATCGAGTATGCTGGAACAGATGCGATTCTATTATTCCTTGGTAAGGCTGCGCCATTTATTGCAGTCTTAACTAAGAAGGGTGTACGCTTAATCATGGTTTAACCTGAATAAGCGCATAGCATAATCATTGGCTAGTATCTCTAGCAATGATCACAATCTTCTGTTCTTTTTATACCCGATGGAGTTTACCTCATGGCTCAAGACACCGTTCAGGCCAAGTACGACGAGTTGGATCAAGTTGCCAGCCGTTTTGGCAAAGCTGCTGACACCACCACCGCAATTTTCAAATCGCTTGAAAATGTGGCCAATCGGCTCGAAGGCGGCGATTGGCAGGGCGATGCCCAAAAGGCATTTAGCGCTGAATTTCGAGGTGAGGTTCAACCAGCCTTTAACCGCCTCCATACCCTGTTCCAACAAGCCCAAAGTACAACCTTAGAGATCAAAAAAATCTTCCAACAAGCCGAGGAAGAAGCTGCGGCCCCATTCCGCAATGGCAATGGCATGGGTGGTGGCAACAATGGCACGACTGGCAATGGCAGCGGCAATGGGACTGCTGGCGATGGTGGCACTGGCACGGGCACGGGCAACACTGGTGATGGTGGCACAGGCACGGGCGGCTCAGGCAGTGGCCCAACCTTCAAGGGTAAAGTTAAAGTTCATACCTACGATTACAAAACCAAAACTGGCGAAACCAAGCCACAACTCAAATTAGGCGTTAGCGGCGCATTACTCGAAGACAAAGGCGATCTACTTAAGGTTGATGGCCCGATTCCTTACACCCTCAAAGGCAAATACCAAGTTGGTTATGGCGAAGCTGGGATCGGCTTAGGGATCAATGGTGATAAGAAATTTACAATTGGGCCATATGTTGAAGGAACAGTCGCCAAAGGCGAACTAACCAATGTCTATGGTGACAAAAACTTTGGGATAACTGAGACCCTTGAAGGCAAAGTGCTTTCGGTCGAGGGTTTTGCTGGCCTCAAAGATGGCTCAGTTGGCGCAACCATCGGCGGCACCCTGGCCTCAGTTCAAGCCACCAAAGGTCTGAATATTGCTGGGGTAAACGTTGGGGTTACCGCCGAAGTTGGCCTCAAGGCCGAGCTTGGCTTTAGCATCGGTAAAGAAACCAAAATCAAATTACCATTTGTTTCGTTTGGCTTCTCGTTTGGCGGAGCAAAATAACCTAGAGAGGGTGTTAACTCATGGATGGACTTATTTTAGAGCGTAACGAGTTTTTAGTCTTACTCGAAGCCGCTCGTACCAATAAAATCATTGGCTTAGATAATGAAACGTTGGTTCCGCATGATCAAGCAACCCACCTTGCAGCACTCAATCAAGGCGTACAAGGCTTAGTTGCCAAAGAATTAGCCACAATCAACGAAGATGAAGTCGTCATGATCGAACGCGAAATTTTAGAATTTTCGCAAATTGTGGCCTTTCCCGATATTGCCTTCATCACCACCCGCGATACGCCAAACGTTGGCAGCCAATTATTCCTACACTATGTCAATCAATTAGGCGTTGTCGAGCAAACCTTGCCAAACGAGCAACAGCATCGTTTAGCATTCTTGCCCGATATGTTGGTGCTCTTTGATCGTTTAGCGTTTTTGCTCGAAGTTCAACCGAGCAAAGCCTTTGAGGCTAGCGTGCGGCTCAGCCAAAGCGAATTTATGGCGATCAAAGAGTTGGCTGAAAATCGCGCCGAAGCCGAAGCCTTCAAACGCCTAAGCCGCGCCGGGCTTGATGAGCAAGCCGCTCAAGCCTTGATTGCAGCAATTCAAGCGCCAATCTTCAGTGCCTCGTTGGCAATTTTGCGCTGCGAAGATACTGAAATTGTCGATGCGATCAACCCAGCGATTTTGCAAGGGCCAACCAGTGCTTGGGCAATTCAGTTGGACGAAGCTGATCTCGAAACCTTCGAGGTTCAATCGATCGATCAAGCTTGGTTACGCCAGCAGATTCAACATTGGTTTGAACAATTGGCAACTGCCGCCTTATAGACTTAATTGGCCGATTTAACGGCCAGCGAAGAACCATGAACCAGCGCTTAACGCCTGATTGTTCATGGTTCTTCATTTTGATCGTTGTCCAAAAGGTAGGACTTTGGTATACTGACAGTGGAGTACTAGAGTGTCACTTGGCCTCATGGGTTATTTTCTATTTAATCAAAACTTGTTCTTTTTATTGGCTCCCAACTCATGAGTCACCCACCCTAGGAACTCTAATCGACTATCAACCCCATTTACAACCTAGGAGTATGTGTCATGAGCAAGGATGTTGTTCAGATACAGTATGAGCAAACTGCCCAAGTTGCTCAGCATTTTGGCCGCCTCAAGCAAACGGTTGAACAATTGCAAACGACAATTCGCAACGTCAGCCAACCATTGGTTGATCGCGATTGGCAGGGCGATGCCAGCGTTGCCTTTGCTAAAGAACTCGACGGCGAAATTTACCCAACCTTCAATCGTTTGATCACTGCGTTCCAAACCGCTCAAGAAGTCACACTCGAAATCCAAAAAATCTTTGGTCAAGCCGAAGAAGAAGCGGCTGCCTTATTCAAAGGCGAGTTACTCGGCAGCGCCGACGGTGGCAAGGGTGGCGGAAGTTGGCTCGATAGTGTTGGCGGCTTCTTCAGCAGTGTTGGTAATGGCATCAAAGATTTCTTCGTTGGCGCAGGCAAAGAACTCAAAGATATGGTGGTTGGGGTTTGGAACATGGTCACCAGCCCAATCGAAACCGCCAAAGGCATTTGGCATGCAGTAACCCACCCAGGCGAATTCTGGGAAGCCTTCAAAGCGCCGTATGTTGAAGCCTGGGAAAATGGCCGCCCGTGGGAAGCAATTGGCCGTGGCACGATGTTTATTGGCTCGTTGCTGATCGGCACCAAAGGTGCTGATAAAGTTGGTAAAGCGGCTAAGATTAGCAAAGCTGCCACCGTTGCCGATGCAGCATCAGACATTGCTCGCGTCAGCAATCCACTCCAAGCAGCCAGCGATATTGGCATGCTCGCCAAAGGTGGTGGCGCTGAAACTGCCATGGCTCGCTATATCGCCAATCAATCAAGCCATGTTGGCACTGGCACGGCATTAACTGATCGGGTGGTTTTAGGCGCATTCAAGGCTGATCCGGCCTCGGGCTTCCTTGGCTACATTGGTGAGGCCAATGCTAACGGCGGGCGCTACTTCAGCACCACCAGCGATGTGTGGAATAAACTCAAACCTATTGCTGAAGGTGGCAATAATCGAATTTGGCCCGTCAACCGCGAATTCTTGCAAGCGCAGCTTGAAAGTGGCATTAGCCGCATCGATATCAAAGGCAGTTCAATCGACGATATTCTGACCAAACGGCCTCAATCGTATAGCGCCATGGAAGTGCGTTTTATGCAAAGCCAAGCCTACCAATATGGCTATCGTCAAGTTGGCAATAGCTGGGTCAAGACTGGTGATTGGCGGGCAAGTACGACTGGTCGGGTCATTGGCGGTAGCATCGGGCCAGGCGGCGAGATTTTACAAACCAGCCAATCATTGAACGATTAAGAGGTTTTCTGTGAGCAACGATTGTGGCCAATGCCAAAGCTACATCAATTATGTTGAGCAAGAACTAAGCAGCTATCTGCAGGCTGGGCAATTTCAACGCGTTGAATGCGATTCGCAAGCCGATGGGCAAGAATGTTTGGCCTTGTACCATTCGCCAACCTGCCAATTGCTCATTCAACGCACCGATGGCGCTGATTATTGCGCTTTGGGCACGTTTGAAGCTCCGTTTTTGACCGATCAAGTACTTGAGGTCGATGGCTCACAAGGCTGGTTCAATTTGGTCTATTTGTTGGAGTTTCGTGCCAACAAAAAGATCATGACCCAACGGGTCATTGAACAATTTTGGGATGGTTCTTTAGATTATCATCAATGGTTGGTCCAATTGCTCACAGGCCAATTCGCTCAACTTTTGGCGATGTTTGAGCCTGGTGTACCAGCCACATGGTTGGCAGATTACATTCAGTTTATGCAACGCCAACGCTATTACGGCGCATAAATAGCTGCCTGCCTGTAACGAAAATTATAGGCAGGCACTAACTAAAGGATGTTCATGGATTCGCACTGTGCAGCATGTCAAGGGTTTATCAGCTATGCCGAGAACTGTTTGCAACGCCATTTTCAAGCCCAACAGTTCGTGCGCCAACAGTGCGATGCCCAACATGGTGGCAGAGAATGTCTCGTGCTCTACCGTTCACCAATCTGTAGTGCCTTGCTGGTGCTCTCAGATGGCGAGTATCACATGGCACTTGGCAAACACACTGCCCCATTTATCACCAACCAACAACTAAAACTCGATGGCTCCCAAGGTTGGTACAATGTACTCGATTTGCTTGATCGTCAAGCCAACCCATTGCAACGCTTATGGCAGACATTCAAGCGCCATCAACCGAATGATCTGGCATGGGTTGCCAAGCAACTTGATGGAAAGCTCGCACAACTTACAACGCTCTTTAAATAAACCAAACTTGTTAAGCCAGCCCTTCCAAATCAGGGTCAATCAGCGGAGCAACGCAGCCAACCTGAATGGTCGCATGCAACAACCCATGACAATTCATGCGGATGGTCATTTGAAACAAAAAGCTGGTCGCGCATCAACATCAGGTCTAGCGCGTATTCCTGAGTGAGTTGTCTGAACTAGTATCGAGGTGGCCCGAATGAATCGTTTTGTACTCACCCAGGCAGAATTGGCGATTATCTTACATTATTTGGTTGGCGAAGCCCTTGCCATCCAAAATACAACCAATGATCTGGCGGTTAGCACTGAGCAGTTACAAGCCGCCGAAGATGAATTGTATGATCGCGGGATTTTACTACGCGATCCATTTAGCAATCAACTGACGATCACTGGGGAGTTAGCCCTGCTGTTGGAGGCAACCTTACAGCCAAGCACGCTGGCAATTTTGAGCATTACCGAGCGTGAAGGCACAGGCTTACCCAAATATTTTAGTTTTACCGATGAATTAATCGTGCTCAATTATGTCGATTCACAAGGCTTGCAAACCTTTCTCGAATTGGGTACACTCGATCATGTGATTAATCAAATCATCGAACTAACAACCCAGCCATTCTTGGCTCATGCCAATCTACCAAGCACCGCCGAACTCACTGCATTGATGCCAGAAGCTGAAAAAGCCGCTTTACTGTTGATCATTAAGGAGCCAGCCGCCGCTACCAGCCAACCAACCAGTCTTTCCTGGCTCGTAGCCCACGATAGCCTTTGGCTGGCCGACCCACACGCTGCCAAACCCGAAACAACGCCCGTGCAGCGCATTGATCAAGCTCAGTTAAGCGACCTCTTACATACGACAATCTTGGCGCATCTTGTTCAACAACCATCCTAACTAGCCTACAGTACTAATGGATGGTATACTGCGCCGTATCCTTAATTGGTCTAGCCGTTTTTAGTTGCTGGAATGAGTGTTAACCATGAGAAAGCATAGTTGGTTCACCATCATCGCGTTGCTCAGCCTCTTGTGGGTTTTGCCAGCGCCTGCCCAATCCCAATCACAAGACGACAAGCCCAAAGTCGTCATTACTCACCAAGTCGTTACCGAAAAGAACGCCTTGAGTGTCGAGGCCTATTTTAGCGTTCGCTATAACGATGGTCGCGCGGTTCCGGTCAACGAGATCTCCTCAACTGTGCTTGATCTCAAAAATGGTGAACCACCTGTCCAAGCCGTGCCCCAAGATCCAACCACGCCAATCAAAATTGCCTTGGTCATGGATCAGAGTGGCAGTATGAATCCGTTCATCGAAGAAGTTAAACGAGCAGCCAACCAAGCCATCGATCAAGCCCCAGCCAATGCCAAAATCGCTGTCTTTACCTTCACGCGGATGAACAGTGTTGATGTGTATTTGCCAGCCTTTGATTTTAGTGATGATCGCAACGCCGTTAAAGATTATATCAATCAGAACTATCGTTCTGAGCCAGGCGGCGAAACCTGTCTCTACACCGCTGCGCATCAGGCTACTGATTTCTTATTAAATACGCTCAAACCAGAAGAACGGCGAGCAATTATTCTCTTTACTGATGGTAAAGATGAAGATATTAATGGCAATCAGTGCAGCGATAAAAGCGTCATTGATGTGACAACCAAAGCCGGCCCAACCCAAGGTACCAAAACTCCAATTTATACAATTGGGCTATGTTCAGCCGATTGTGCGCGAATTCAACCCGAATCTTTGCGCCAAATTTCAGATAACACCCAAGCTATCTCGTTGGTTGGCCCGCGTGACCAAATGTCAGCGGCCTTTATCACGATTATGGATAGCATCAAGAATCAAAAATATACCAGCGGTTTCTTACGGCCCTGTGTTGAAACCCAAGTAACCTTGGAAGTTCAACTTGTCAGCGGCGATACAATCGCTGGGATTATTCCAATTGGCGCACATAAATGCTATAACCCAACCGTGAGCGAGGCCAAAATCGCCAATCTCAATCCATTGCCTGAAAAACAAAAATACTCGTTCAATTTCACCACCACCAATACGAGCCCAGTAAATATGGTTGGGGTGGAGCTACAAGTGCTTGGGCCAAGCCAAACCTTGGTTTATACTGAGCCGATCGCGGTCAGTATTTCGCCTCAAGAAACTAAAACTATTCCAATGGAAATGAGCGATACCAAGCTAACCGTAGCTGGCAACTATACCTTGCATGTGCTTGGTTATAGCAGTGATGGCTTTACCTTCCGCATTGGTAACCCCAGCGAGCGCAGCGAAATCTTGGCAACCCAAGCCTTTGCTCACTCACCGATTCCAATTACCTTTGAAATTCGCTCAAATCCAGTCGTCGATTATGAAACCAATACCATTCGAATCGATGATGTCGAAATTACCGATGAACAAAGTATCATCGACCCTAAATTTACCTACTATAAAGTCCGGTTGTTCCGCGAAGATATGCAGCTTTTTGAATCGGAGCGGATTCAACTCGACCCAACCAATCCTAAAATTGCCATTCCATTAGCTGATATTCCCCAAGAGTTGATTCCAACTGAGCAACAGAGCCAACTCAATTTACAGATTATTTTAGAAACCTCGAATATTCGGCCTATCGAATCGCCGTTCAAGAGTTTCTTGTTCCCAGTCAAGCCCAAAGAGCCATTCCTTAAACGTTATGGGGTCTATGTGCTGATCGCCTTAGTGGTGATTGCGATCGCGGCTGGTTTCTGGTATCTCTGGCGCAATCGCAAGCCCAAAGCTGGCAATGTGCCGATGCCATATAACCCACCAACCCAAGCCTTTAACCGGATCGACTTGCCAGGCGTTAACCCAGCTTCACGGCAAAATGCCAATGTGCCCCAACAACCGCAGCAACAATCGGCGGTTCGGCCAGCTCCCCATTCGGCAGTCAATCAACCGGCTCGGCCCCAAAGCCCAGCCTCAAACGCCAACGCCAGCATTCCAACTGCCCATTTCGATGGCGGTATGCCCGACAATGGCGCAACCATGATTTATAACCCAGCACCAGTCGCTAGCCGCCAGCAACAGCTGCATGTCCGCGTGGTGCAAACACCTGATCCCAGCCAGATTCAAAATAAAACGATTACGATGTTCCCATGTACGATCGGGCGCAGCGAAGCCAGCGTAATCGTGACTGGCGATAAATTGCTCTCGCGCCAGCATGTCGAAATTAGCTTGATCGGCGGGCAATTCTATGTGGCCGATTTGAGCAAGAATGGCTTGTTTATCAACGAACAACGCCAGCAAGCTAATACGCCAATTCAATTGCGCTTGCCCACAACCATTCGCCTTGGCCAAGATACCTATATTGAGCTAAGTCAATAGTAGGGGCCAATTTCAGCAACCAGGGTAGCAGCAATGCTACCCTTTTTATTTGTAGTCAAAACCAACACTGAGCAGTGGTGACAGCGCAGCCGAGGCTTTATGCTATACTTGTCATATAGGCCGTGTCAACGAGGACAACGCCAGTTTTTCCTTGCTTGCCCTTGCCTCGGTCGCCATACCGGGGTTTTTAACTTAACAGGGTTCGACGGACGAACAAAGTAATCCTTCATATGAGGAGTTGCCTTCATGGAGCAAGAACGCGATCAAACGCGGTTGTTAGCGATGTATCACACGATGGTTTTGGCTCGTTCGCTTGATGAGCGAATGTGGCAATTGAATCGTCAAGGCAAAGCCCCTTTTGTTATTTCCTGCCAAGGTCATGAGGCTGCTCAAGTAGGCGCAGCCTTTGCAATGCGCCCCAAACACGATTGGATTGTGCCCTACTATCGTGATTTAGCAATGATGTTGGCCATGGGAATGACCCCGCGCGAGGTGATGCTCGGCTTGTTGGCGAAAGCCGAAGATCCTAGCAGTGGTGGCCGCCAGATGCCCGCTCACTATAGCCATCGCGCTTTGAATATTGTTTCGCACTCGTCGCCAACGGGCACCCAAGTGCCGCATGCCGTCGGTGTCGCGATGGGCGCACAAATGCGCGGCGATGATATTGTGGTTTGGACGGCGTTTGGCGAAGGGACATCATCACAGGGCGATGTCCACGAGGCCATGAACTTGGCTGGGGTGATGAAATTACCAGTAATTTTCTTCTGCGAAAATAATGGCTACGCCATCTCCGTGCCCCAGCACAAACAAATGGGCGTGGAAAACGTCTCGGATCGCGGCCCAGGTTATGGGTTTCCTGGGATCACGGTTGATGGCACTAATGTGCTTGAGGTTTACGAAGCTATGACGGCTGCGGTCGAACGCGCCCGCCGTGGCGACGGCCCAACCTTGATCGAGGCCAAATGTGTGCGTTTGACCGCCCACTCCTCTGATGATAATGATCGGACGTATCGCTCACCCGAAGATATCAAGGCCATGCGCACCCGCGACCCAATCGCGAGCTTTGAACATTTCTTGCGCGATGAAGGCATGCTCGATGATGCCAAAGTTGCCGCAATTCGCGCCGAAATTAAAGAAATTGTCAATGATGCAACAGCCTATGCTGAAGCAGCACCCTTGCCCGATCCCAGCACGGTGCGCAAATATGTGTTTGCCGAATAATCGTGCTCGCAGGCAGTTTCGCTATTGATTCATATGCATAGAGGTATCAGGTGGCAGAATTAAATCTCTTGGAAGCGATCAATCAAGCGCTCGACCAAGCCATGGCCAACGACGAGCGGGTCTATATTATTGGTGAAGATGTTGGTCAGCGCGGCGGGGTGTTTCGGGTTACCGATGGTTTGCACGCCAAATATGGGAGCAAACGGGTGATCGATGCACCACTCGCTGAGTCAATTATTATTGGCTCGTCAATTGGTGCAGCAATGTATGGTATGCGCCCAATCGCCGAAATTCAATTTGCCGATTTTATCTTCCCAGCCTTCAACCAAATTATCAGCGAAGCCGCCCGCATGCGCTATCGCTCAAATAATACGTGGGAAGTACCCTTAGTTATTCGCGCTCCCTATGGCGGCGGTATCCACGGGGCACTCTATCACTCACAAAGTATCGAGGCCTTTTTCGCCCATATTCCAGGCCTCAAGGTGGTTGCGCCGTCAACGCCGTATGATGCCAAGGCTATGCTGCTGGCAGCGATTGATGATCCCGATCCAGTGTTGTTTTTAGAGCACAAAAAATGCTATCGCTTGATCAAAGGCTATGTGCCAGATGAGCACTATACTGTGCCAATTGGCAAGGCCGATATCGCCCGTGAAGGCAGTGATGTTTCGGTCATTACGTATGGAATGATGCGTCATTACGCCGTTGAGGCCGCTGAAATGCTGGCCAAGGAAGATATTAGCGTCGAAGTCGTTGATTTGCGTTCGTTAGTGCCACTTGATCGCGAAACAATTCTCAATTCGGTTAAGAAAACCAGTAAAGTGTTGGTGCTCTACGAAGATAATTTGTTTGGTGGTTATGGCGCAGAAATTGCCGCAATCATCGCCCAAGATGGCTTTGAATACCTCGATGCGCCAGTGCAACGCTTAGCAGGCTTGGATATTCCAGCGATGCCCTATAGTGCGCCACTCGAAAACGAGTTCTTGCCAACTCCAAGCAAAATTGCCGATACACTGCGCGATTTAGTCAATTATTAGTGGCGATTGGCTGTAGGCGATTGGCTATTGGACAGTGAAGATCCAACTTAGCTTTAGCTTATAGCCCATCAGCATCGATACCATAGAAAGGACTGGGATGTCCGTCGAATTTAAGATGCCAAAGCTTGGTGAGAGCGTCACCGAGGGCACAGTTGGGCGCTGGCTCAAGCAACCAGGCGAGAGCCTTGAACTCTATGAGCCAATGCTCGAAGTTACCACCGATAAAGTGGATACCGAAATTCCTTCGCCAGTCAATGGGCGCTTGCTCGAAATTCGGGTCAACGAAGGCGATACCGTGCCAGTTGGTACGGTCATTGCGGTCTTGGAAGATAGTAGTAGCGCTACGGTTGCCGCCGTTGCTGCACCAGCTGCACCCGCCGTCACCAGCCAAGCAAGCAGCAATAACGGCGGTGGCAATAGCTTTATGTCACCAGTCGTTGCTCGCTTGGTCAGCCAGCATAACCTCGATATTAAGCAAATTGCTGGCACTGGCAAAGATGGCCGCGTCACCAAGCAAGATGTTGAGCGCTTTATGGCTCAGGGTGATGCTGCCAAACCAGCACCGATGCCCATGCCAACGCCAACCGCGCCAACCCCAGCGCCAATGCCCGTAATCAAACCAAGCTCAACGCCAGCACCAATGCCGACGATTACTGGCAGTTTGCTGGCTAAACCAGTGGCTTATACTCCGCCAGCCACGCCAGCCGTGCCGAGCATCGAGCCATTTGTTGGTGATGAATTACAACCATTGAGTGGCATGCGCCGCGCAATCGCTGAGCATATGGTGCGCTCAAAAGCAACCTCGCCGCACGTTACCACAGTGATGGAAGTTGATCTCAGCACGATCATCGCGCATCGCGACCAACATAAAGCCGATTTCGAGCGTCAAGGGGTTAAATTAACCTTTACACCCTATTTTGTGCAGGCAACTGTAGCAGGCTTACGAGCAGTGCCAATTGTCAATGCCACCTATACCGATGAAGGCATTTTGCTGCATAAATCGGTTAACGTTGGCATGGCCGTGGCCATTCCCGATGGCCTGATCGTGCCAGTGCTGCATAACGCCGATGAAAAGAGCTTGCTGGGACTTTCGCGCACAGTCAACGATTTGGCCGAACGCGCCCGCACGCGTCGCCTAACTGCCGATGAAGTTAAAGATGGTACTTTTACCATTACAAATCACGGCGTAAGTGGCTCGCTATTTGCCATGCCAATCATCAACCAGCCTCAATCGGGCATTTTGGGAATTGGTGCAATTCAAAAGCGGCCTGTGGTCGTGACGATCAACGGAGCCGATGCAATCGCCATTCGGCCCATGTGCTACCTCAGTTTTACGTTTGACCACCGTTTGATCGATGGCGCAACCGCCGATAAATTCTTGGCAATCGTCAAGCAACAACTTGAGCAATTTGCCTAGATCATAAGCAATAAAACCCCTTGCTGATCGCAATCAGTGAGGGGTTTTGTGTAATTTACGACCTCAAGCCCACTTTTATCCGATCAATGCATGGATTAATCGGCTCTTACTCTGCGGCTCTGCGTTAAATTGAGCGCTTGATCGCAATATTTATCCAATAACTGAGGCTGTCCCTACCAATTTCCAACCTTCGCGAGCTTCGCATTCTTCGCGGTTAAAAATCATACTCGTAATCGCGCATAATACCGCTGATGGCCTGCAAAAAATCATTTACAGTCGGTAGTAATCCTGCTATGATAGCCGCGATACGCCTTTCATTAGGGGGATTCTGATCATGGCCGATCTCTCAGCCTTCCTTGACAAAGCCTTCGAAAACTCAAGCTTCGAGGAACTCGCCGATGCCCCAGTCGATGCCCTCGCCGGAATTAGCAAAAGTGATGCTGAAGCCCTCAAACAAGCCCTTGGAATCAAAACAATTCGTCAGTTGGCCGAACACAAAGTCATTCTGATCGCCCAAGCCATTGCTGGCCTCGCCACCGCAAAGAAATAATCAAGTCGCACGTAGCAACAAAATTGTTTAACCAAAATGCAGGATGCAGCGCTAAAGCCACATCCTGCATTCGTGATTAATATTGATGTTTAGCGCACCAGTAAGCCGTTAATCATCAATTCCCAAACCGCTTCAAATTCCACCGCCAAGCTTGGCTCACTCCAAGCCGCCACAAACAGCGGGTTGTGAAAGCGGGCGGTTGCATGCCAAATCGCGGTTGCCGTCGCATTGGCATCATTCACCACAAACTCAGCACTAGCCACACCTTCATGCACCAAACGCTCAATCTGGGCGATCATATGTGCCACATGTTGATCGGTTACCTGACGTAGCCCTTGCACCAAGCCACTATAGGTCGCAAAAAGTTGCGGATCTTGGCTGGCTCGCTGTTGTTTGGTATGCATCAAACACTCCAGCCAAGCCCGTAATTTAGCTACACTTCGGTCTTGGCATTGCAGCACCTCATCCAACGGCGCTGAAATTTCAGCTAGCCAGCGTTCAGCAACCGCATCGAGCAAGGCCGATTTGCTAGCAAAATGGCGATACACACTGCCATGGCTAACTCCCAGTTCACGGGCAACATCAACTACTGTGGCTTTATTTGGCCCATAGCGCCGCAACACATCAACAGTAGCATTCAAAATTCGTTCGGGAGTCAGCGTTTCAGCGTGCATAGTTGGTCTTCCTGTAGCAAAGCGATTTGCACCATTTTAAGCGATTAGCGCAGCATCGCAAGTGCTTTAGCGTTCACTATCCAAATGTTGCATCAAATAGGCATTGTAGCGTTCGCCCGCCGCCGAACCTTTGGGAATCACCCGTTCAATTGTGGCTAATTCATCAGCATTCAAATTAATTTCAAGGCTGGTCAATGAATCGTGCAATTGATGCAAACGGCGTGCCCCGAACAATGGAATAATATCGACCCCTTGTGCCACAACCCATGCACTAGCAATTTGGGCAATACTCGCACCCTTGGCATCGGCAATTGTTTGCAACGCTGCAACCAGTTCTAAATTATGATCAAGGTTCTCGCCTGTGAAACGCGGGCCATGGGAACGAAAATCTGAGCCAGCCAAAACCCGTTCTTTCGACCAGGCACCGCTCAGTAAGCCACGTGAAAGCACTCCATAGGCAGTGATGCCGATGCCCAATTCGCGGCAAGCAGGCAAAATTTCGGCCTCGATGCCACGCGACATCAAGGAATATTCAATTTGCAAATCGACAATTGGATGTACGGCTGCTGCCCGTCGAATCGTTTCGGCCCCAACTTCCGACAAACCGATATGACGCACATAGCCTTTTTCGACCATCTCGGCAATCGCCCCAATTGTTTCTTCAATCGGTACATTCGGGTCAAGTCGCGAAGGCCGATAAACATCAATGTAATCGGTATTCAAGCGGGTAAGGCTATGATAAAGAAAATTCTTAACTGCGGCTGGCCGAGCATCGTAGCCAAGCCACGCACCATCAGGGCTACGCAATGCCCCAAATTTGACACTCAAAACAACATCGGAGCGTGAACGCTCTCCCAAGGCTTCGCTAATCAGCAATTCGTTATGGCCCATCCCATAGAAATCGCCAGTATCCAGCAAATTGACTCCAGCATCAAGCGCTGAATGAACCGTCGCGATGCTCTCGGCACGATCCGAAGGCCCGTACATCCCCGACATCGCCATACAGCCTAAGCCTGCTGCCGAAACCACCAAACCATCACGACCTAATTGGCGCTTTTGCATGATCATCACTCCATCGCATAAATTCGTAACTAAGCTTAAGTATAAATTATCAAATGACAGATGTCAATATCTGTCATTACATTTTCGTAAGCTATGATGAGCTATGCTATGATGAGCTATGCTATGATGAGCTAGGATTCTTGTGGATTGTGGTGAGGCATGTGATGCAACGGATTTGTATTGTTTCGGATACCCATGGCAAGTTTGACCCACGAATCGAGCAGCTTTTTGTAGGCGCAGCAGCGATTGTACACGCAGGCGATATCGGGCGAGCACAGCCGCCGATCATCGAACGCTTGGGGGCGATTGCCCCGGTTACGGCGGTGACAGGTAACGTCGATTGGAATACAGCCCTCGATATTTACCCAATTAATACAACGCTTGAGGTGCAAGGCATTCGGATTATGATCCAGCATATTGGCGATATTCCCAAACGCTGGCATCGCCAATTGCCGCAACCCTTGCCCCATGTGGTGATTTGTGGCCATAGCCATATCGCTTTAATCGAAGAATATCAAGGGGTCTTGTTTATCAATCCTGGTTCAGCTTCGCAGCCACGCGGCCAACTCGGCGAGCCAACTGTAGCTTTCTTAGATATTCAAGAAAATGGCGAGTTTCACGCTGAAATTATTCCGCTCAAAATGGCCGAATTTATCAAACATGCCGATTAAACAGCAATCCCCTCACCAAAATTAATGGCGAGGGGATTTGCCTTACCAAGCGAGTTTATTCGTGACGCAGCGCCTTGATTGGGTCAAGTCGGGCGGCCCGAGCGGCGGGATACAAGCCTGCAATAATCCCGACCACCAAGCCAAAGCCCAGCGCTAGCGCAATCAGCCACGGTGGAATATAGAAGAAATCGCCGCGAATTGGCACTTGTTCTTGTTCGAGGTAGGCGAGGGCAAAGCGATTGAGTACGCGGCCCGTACCCCAACCACCCAGTAACCCGACAACTCCCCCAAAGAAGCCAATCATGCCAGCCTCAGTCATAAAGAGCGTGCGAATATTGCCGCGCGAAGCACCGATGGCCTTGAGCGTACCAATTTCACGAGTCCGCTCATAAATCGCCATAATCATGGTGTTCATAATCCCGATTGTGGCGACGAACAGCGCCAAGCCACCAACCGAGCCAAGCATAATATTGATCACCAAGAAAATTTTCGAGGCCAATTCGAGTACAGTTTCAACTGATTGCACCCGAAAGCGCTGGGTTCGTAGTTCATTGGTCAATTGACGGGCTACATTCAAATCTTTGGCGCGAATCAAGGCATAATCGTAGCCTTCGGTTGCCAACAAATCTGGCTCGTTAAACCACCAAGCCTTGAGGGCTATGCTATCGTTGGGGGTTAATGCAACCAAATTATTATCAGCGCTCGAAACACCCACAAGCGTATAATCAAAGGTTTGCGATTCGCCGCGCGGGGTTTCCATCACCAACTGCACTTCTTGTCCAATCAGATTATTAACTTCAGCAGTGAGGCCCAAACGGCGCAATGCTCGCTGCGAAATCACAATCTCGCCATCTTTGGTGGGGCGCAACACACCAGCCAAGGCGGTTGGCGGCGTTTCAAAGGGATTATTGATGCCAACCCCAGGATCAACCCCAACTGCAATTGTTGCGGTCGCATCGCCAGGTAGCACCAACCGTTTCGAGATCGATTCGTTGACATCGACGATTGGGGTAACGCTGACAATATCGGGGCGTTGCTGCCACTCGGCAATTTTGGCAGGCGAAATTACCACTTCCCGTTCGGGGCGCACATAGCGTGTATAGGGATTGCGCTCGGCATCACGTGGCTGAACAACGACATTTTCTAGCCCGATGGCATCGAATTGTTGCTGAATAACTCGCTGAACCCCGACCCCCAGCGAAAGCATGACCACAATCGTGAAAATCCCAACCGTCACGCCTAGCGAGGTTAACGAAGTACGGACTTTGCGGCGGGTTAAATTGCTCCAAGCAGTGCGTAAAATATCGCCAAATGTCATGCTACAGCCTCCGCCGTTCGTTCAACAATTTCAATTTGCTCAATAATTCCATCGCGCATATGGACAATGCGATCAGCATACGAGGCAGCATTCATGTCGTGAGTGACCATCAGCAAGGTCACTTGTTGTTCGCGTACAAGCCGTTGCATCAACAATAAAACATCGCGGCCAGTGCGCGAATCCAGGTTCCCCGTTGGCTCATCGGCTAGAATCAACACCGGATCATTGGCCAAAGCCCGCGCAATTGCCACCCGTTGTTGCTGCCCGCCCGAAAGCTCAGCCGGACGGTGATCGGCGCGATCGCCCAGCCCAACTTGATCGAGCAAATGCTCAGCCCGTTTGCGCCGTTCGCTACGACCACGGCCAGCTAACATCAAGGGCAAGGCCACATTTTCCCATGCTTGATTGGTTGGCAAGAGATTAAAGCTCTGAAAAATAAAGCCAACCCGATCGCGGCGAAAGCTGACTAATTTTTTATCGGGGGCATGCCCAAGCTCCAAATCATCAACCCACACTTCACCTGAGCTTGGCCGATCAAGGCCACCAATCACATTTAATAAGGTCGATTTGCCTGAGCCAGATGGCCCAACCAATGCCACAAACGTGCCGCGTTCAATCTCCAAATCAACGCCAGCCAACGCCTGGACAGTATTTTTCCCCATTTGATAGGTTCGTTGGAGGTTGGTAGTTCTAATTAATGAGCTAGCTTGACCCATAGCGACTCCTTGGAAAATAAGCTGGCTTAACCATACCATAGGAATTTGCGCCTGTTATGGGCAATTTTATGATCATCTATGACACGCTGTCAGCAAGCACTCACTCGATCAAGCTAACGTAGCTATGTCAATAGCTAAATTGGCCCTTTTATTTATAGCCAGATTGGCCTATAATCAACCGCGCTTCCCAAGATTAATCAGTAATTAGCTATTTTAAACAAATTTTAATATCTGGCTAGCTGGGTTAGGATTGTGTGTGTGAGTTGAGGGAGGTGGGCATAATCAGGTTAATCTTGCTCGGATCGCGTGGAATACTCGCTGTCGGGATTATTTTTGATTATTAGGTTGATTATTATTATGCATTATCAAAATATGTTGTGTATTGGCGATAGCCAAACCTTTGGTGCCCGTTCGTATGGCTGTTATCCCTTACATTTGGCTCAAATGTTAACTCAGCGCACACCCTATCAATGGCGCACGATTAATCGCAGTGTCAATGGCTATACTGCACGCAACTTGTGGTTTAAGCTCAACGAAGAAATTGATACGATTAGCGATACCTATCAATCATGTGTGTTGATTGGTACAAATGATGTCGGTAATAATACCCCAATCGATCTTTTTGAAGAATATTATCGCCAAATTATTCGCACCCTCTTGATTAAAGGCCACAAAGCAGTTTTTTGTGGCGAGATTCCGCCAATCTATGCTGATGGGCATATTTTCTTCACCAAAGAAACCCTCGAACGCCGCAAACAATACAATGCGGTAGTCGGCAAAGTGGTTGCTGAATTTAGCAAAGCCATTTGGGTTCCGATGGTTGGCTTAAATCGCGAATGTTATGTTGACCCAGTGCACTTCAACGAAGATGGCAATCGGCGCGTCGCCGAATCATTCTGTGAGGTCATTGTAAATTTATGAAAATTGGGATTGTGCTTGGCACGCGGCCTGAGGTGATGAAAAATTATGCGATTGTGCAAGCCTTACGCGCGGCTGATGTGCCATTTGTGGTGCTTCATACCAATCAGCATCATGATCATTTGCTGCAAACCGCGATTTTTGGCCAAATGGGCTACATGCCCGACGAGGTTTTTCCTGGCAACTACAGCATCGGCGCAGCGATCGATTGGGTGCGTGAGCAAATTCGCCGCCATGACATCGACTTGATTTTGGTCAATGGCGATACTGCGGCGGCCTTGGTTGGAGCGATCGCGGCAGTCTACTCCGATGTTGGTTTAGCCCATGTCGAAGCAGGCCTGCGGGCCTTCGATAAACGCATGTATGAAGAGCGCAATCGAATTATGGTCGATGGTGCGGCGCATTATTTGTTCTCATACACTCAATATCAAGCCGATTATTTGGCTAAAATTCCCGATTTGCGTGGGCGAATTTTCAATATTGGCAATACGACGGTTGACTTGATTCATGATTTTGCCCATGAACTCACGCCACGCCGCACCGATACCTATGCCTACATCACCTTGCATCGCAAAGAATTTACCGATAGCCGCGAGTTGATGCAGCAAGTTTTCAGCACAATCAATGAGCTGGCCCAAGAATTCGATGCCATGATTTTCCCCATGCATCCACGCACGCGGGCGGCCATGGAGCACTATGGCTTGAGCATGGATCTGCTCAGTCGGGTGCAGGTGCTTGATCCCGTCGAGCCATTTGAATCGCTGGCCTATGAAAAATACGCCAACATTATCATTACCGATAGCGGCTGTATTCAAGAAGAAGCCTATATTTTTGGCGTGCCCTGTGTGACGGTGCGCGATAACACCGAGCGGCCTGAAACGATCGATTCGGGCGCGAATGTGGTCACGGGCTTCGAGCCAGCCACAATTATCGCGGCTGTGCGCAATCAGCGAGCCAAAAAAGGCCAGCAATTTGCCCCGGTTTATGGTGAACGTGGGGTTGGCCAACGGATTGTGGAAACCTTGCAAACACATTTTCGCAGTTGGTCGGATTACTAAATTTGACGCAGCGCATTACACAATAGCTTGCTAGAATCGACTAAAAACGCATCCCTTGTGGATGCGTTTTCGTTTATAATTGGAGCGAATTGAATTAGTCATCACTTGAGAACTTTAGGTCACTGTTTCGCCAAAGATGCCGACGCGGTGTTCCGCACTTAACACGAGGTCATCAATGCGCCGAACCAAAATTGTTGCCACGCTCGGGCCAGCCTCTGATACTGAGGAAAAAATGACAGCGTTGGCATTAGCGGGAATGAATGTTGCTCGCTTAAATTTCTCCCATGGTACTCATAACGACCATTCAGAACGCATTCGGCTCCTGCGTCAAATTTCAATTAAGCTCAATCGCCCGATTGCAGTGCTGCAAGACTTACAAGGGCCAAAAATTCGCACTGGCAAATTAGTTGATAAACAGCCGATTCCGCTCAAGGCTGGCGAAAGTTTCGTGATTACAATTGAAAGTGAAGTTGGTCGGGTTGGTCGGGTCAATACCACCTATAAAAATTTACCCAGCGATTGTAAGCCTGGCGATCGAATTTTGCTCTCCGATGGTTTGATCGAGCTGCGCGTGCAAGAATGCACCAAAACTGAAGTGATCACCGAAGTCGTAACGGGCGGGATGTTGCGCGAAAATCAAGGCATCAACTTGCCTGGCGTGGCCGTTAGTGCTCCGGCCATGACCGAAAAAGATCGTGAAGATTTGATCTTTGGCTTGCACGAAGGGGTTGATTATGTAGCAATCTCGTTTGTGCGCCGCGCCGAAGATGTGCAATTGGTTAAGCAAGAAATTGCTGGGGCTGGCTATCGCACCCCCGTGATCGCCAAAATTGAAAAACCTGAAGCGGTTGATAATATTGAATCAATCGTCGCCGTCGCTGATGGGATCATGGTTGCGCGGGGTGATTTGGGTGTGGAAATGCCGCCTGAAGAAGTGCCATTGATTCAAAAATTGATCATTGCCTCAGCCAATCGCGCTGGAATTCCGGTGATCACTGCGACCCAAATGCTCGAATCGATGATTGTCAATCCACGGCCAACTCGCGCCGAAGCCAGCGACGTGGCTAACGCGATTCTCGACGGCACTGATGCAGTGATGCTTAGTGGTGAAACCGCCAACGGAGCCTATCCAGTTGAAGCGGTGACGATTATGGCGCGAATTGCCGAAGTAACTGAGCGCGGCGCACCACCACGCGATGCCCAACAACGCAATGAGTCAGATGCGCCCGAAACTTATTCGCACGCAATCAGCCATGCCGCTTGTGCAATTGCTGAATCGATCGATATTGCGGCGATTGTTGCATTTACCTCATCGGGCTTTACGGCGCGGTTGGTCGCCCGCGATCGCCCACGTGTGCCGATTATCGCCATGACCCACGAATACGATGTCTATCATCGGTTGGCCTTGCTGTGGGGGGTTGAATCGTTGCTGTGCCCATTTGTGACGCGGCTTGACGATTTGAGCAACTTGGCGCGGGCAATTATGATCGAGCGCCAAGTGATCAAGCCAGGCGATTCGGTCGTGATTACTGGCGGTCACCCCTTGGCGGTGCGTGGTACAACCAACTTCCTCAAGATTCTTTCAATCTAAAAAACACGAGGCCGCTCAATCCTGAGCGGCCTCGTGCTTTAATCACTAAGCTTAGCGCATAGCAAATGGCGCATACACCACATAGGTTGGCACAACCCAGCTAGGCTCGCCATATGTCCAAGCAGCAATCATCGATGATTCGTAGGTATTACCAACAGTATCGAATACTCCACTGAGATACATACGGGTTGGGGTAGCAACCAAGCTATTGACCGAGATCGTTGTTGAAGTCTCATAGCGCCGCTGAACCCCACCACCAACACTATTCCAAACCCCGTTCCAGCGCAGAATGCCAGGGCTAACCACGCCACCAGTTATCCCTCTGAATTCGCCAGCAACATACAAACCATCAGCGCCCATTTCAAGATCATGAATTGTACCGTCAATAAGTCCAGCTAAAGCCGACCAGCGTGCGCCATTCCAGTAGGCGATTTTATGGGCGGTTATGCCAGTAATGCTGCTAAATGTACCAGCCACATAGAGGCCATCGGCACTGGCTTGAAGTTTCTCGATCCTGTTCACACCAGTGACAATCGTATGCCATTGCGTGCCATCCCAACGGGCCACTTGCGTGCCGTCGCTAATATAGACAAGGCCATTCAAGGCTTCAACCACAGTTACTTGACTGAATGAGGCTGGCGCAGCAAACGCTTGCCATTGGCCGTTATCCCAAACGATTAAGTTAGCGCTGTCTACCCCAGCGAATTGGCTAAAATCGCCTGCCACGTAGAGTTTGGCTTGGTCGCGAGCAATTGCCGAGACCATTTGCTCGGAAACGGCATTCCAAGTCATTGAGATCGAATTCGTGTAATAGAGTTTAGGACTTTGCAGCAAAAAGTTTGTATCACTCAACACTTCCAATTGCTTGGGTGTTTCCCAATTCGAAAACTCAATTGGTAGCTCAATGATCGATTGCCAACCGCTTGCTGAATCAAAACGAATCAATGCTCCGCGTCCAGTGCTCCACATTGCACGGAGAGAGGAATAGCCATAGATCGTTTCGCCAACATCACTGAGGGTAAGTGGGCCACTATACAGCCCATTGGGAGTCATCGATTCCCAATGATCATCGCGCCAGACCAACCGATTTAGACCACGATGCTCACCGCTGATCAGTAAATTGCCCAGAGCATACATTTCATTTCCAAACTCAATTAACGAATATTTGGGAAATATAATCCAACTATAGTGTGCATAGCCGGCTTGGGCGAGAATCGTCCAATTTGTGCCATCCCAATAATGGAGTGGCACATTAGCATAATTTATATGACCCAGGGCATACAAGCCGCTATCTCGTATAAGCAGACTTTCAATCCGATGCGGAATACCATTGCCAAAACTATCCCAGCTTGTGCCATTCCAAGCTGCAATATTATGCATTTGCAGGTTGGTAGTTGAAGTAAATTGACCGCCGATCACCAATTGATCATCAGCGATTTGTAAATCCACAACTTGACCAGTTATCCCGCCACCAACATCGTGCCATTGCGTACCATCCCAGCGGACTAGCCCACCTTGGTTCTGAGCACTAATTGGCTGAATCGAGCCACCAGCATACAAACCATCGGCGGTGCCTAGTAGCTTGAAGGCAAACCCATCAAATCCAGAGCCAACTTCACCCCATTCCGTACCATTCCAACGGGCAATATTTTGGTAGGCATGGCCATCGATCACCAAAGGATTGCTACTTAAATAAAGTTCATTCTGGTAACTCGCCAATACCATATGGCTATAATCATTCACCACCGTGGCTAATGCAGTCCAAGTTGTGCCATCCCAATAGGCCAAATCAATGTCTTGACCAGCAAGGTTTAAGATTCCAGCAGCATAGAGTTTATCTTGATGCCCTATGATCGATTCTACATGGCCACTAAGAGTCCCCAACTGCAACCATTGCCGACCATCCCAATACCGAACCCCGGCATTGGTACTCAGATTTATAGAATTCCGATCAACAGAGCTAGCATAGAGTGTACCATTCCATACCAATGGGTGTTGAAGCCCATAATCATTGGAATTGGCTCCAAAGGCAGCAAATTCATTGCTCCACGAATTGGCATTTGAAGCTTCACTCGGTTGCACAGCTTGAGTTGGATCAATCGCTAGGCTCAATCCGCAGCTCAATAAACCAACGATTGCACCGATGCGCCCTAAGCGCCGAAATAATTTTAGCATAATGTTTTCTCTTGCCCTCAACTAACTAATGGACAGGTGCTAGCATTTTAGTGCTAACACATGCCTCAATCTTATCGGGTAACTGCTGGTAAATACAGCTCACTCAAAACCACATTGGGGGTATTCCAAACATGCAGCCGTAATTGAGCTGTGGTTGTTACGGCATTGATTGGATCGCGCACGGTATAAGTCAGAGTATCAATCCCGGCAAATTGAGGATACGGCGTGTAAACCACCGAATTACCGCTAATCACAGCCGTGCCATGGCTTGGCGCTGTGAGATTCACCAGTTGCAATTGGGACGGCTGATAGCTCCAATCATTGGCTAAAACATTGACCGTAACTGCTTGAGGCCGATAAGTAATCGCATAATCTGGTTTAGCCTTGATCAAGGGTTCGTTGCCATACTCCCACACAGCAAAATTGTATGACTCATATTGGTTGCCAACCCAATTGAAGTCACCATACATAAACATACGGGTTGGAGTGGCGGCTAAGCGCTGAACCGTCCCATTGCCAACTCCACTTGGGTATTTAAGCGTTTGCACACCGCCACCAACGCCATGCCATGCCGCCCCATCCCAACGCAGAATGCCTGGGCTAACGATGCCATTGTTCAAACCGAAAAAGTTGCCAGCCACATAGAGGCCATCGGCTCCCATTTCAAGGTCGTTGATCGAGCCACTAATCGTACCACTCAAGCCCGCCCACACTGTGCCATTCCAATAGGCGATTTTGGGGGCTGTCACGCCGCCAACGCTGCTAAAGGTGCCAGCGATATATACGCCATTGGCGGTTGCTTCAATTGAACCAATATTGACCACATTGGTGGCAAGGGTTGTCCACTGCGTACCATCCCAGCGAGCCAATTGAAAGCCATCGCTGATATACACGTCATTACCATGGGCCTCAATCAGCACCACTTGATCAAATGAGGCTGGGGTATTCAAGGCTTGCCATTGCGTGCCATCCCACGTCACCAAATTATGCGCCGTGACCCCATTGAATTGCTCAAAATCACCAGCAACGTACAATTTATTGTTGGATTGGGCAATTGCATCAACCACATGAATCACGCCAATTTGATTCCAGGTTGTGCTAGCAGCTTGATACAACGTATTGTTAGCAACGATAAAATGGCTTTGTTGAAAAGCCTCCAGTGCTTGCGGTGGCTCCAATGTATATTGACGTTCAACAATTGTTTGCCATTGCTGGTTGCTGCCAAACTGGGCCAAGGAAGCAGTACCATTGCCCCAATAAAAAGTTCTTGCTGCTACCAAGAGATTTTCGTCGTCAGTCGCAATTGCAGCACTTTGTGGAGCAAAAATACCATTGGGAGACATTGAATCCCAGTGTGTGCCATTCCAACGTAAGGTTGAATCACCATGATGGACTGGTTGCGAGGAATCACTACTATAGCCAATTTCCCCAATGAGCAACAATTCTTGCTGATATTGCACAAACATAGCATGTGGGGGTAATAGCCAATTATTCCTATACGGATAGTTCATTGAAGCAAGATTGGTTAAGAGTGTCCATTCATCCCCATCCCAATGCAGATACTCATAGCCTACACCAGTTGGCCGATTCAGTACATAGAGTTCACCATCCATAATTGTCAGATTATGGATACTGCCAGCCAAGCCTGTACCGAAGGTATGCCAACTCGTGCCATTCCAAGCCGCCACATTCTTCATAGTTGGTACAAGCGTTGAGGTAAATTGACCACTAATATAGAGCTGACTATTGGCCCACTTCAGATCAAATACATGGCCATACACCCCACCACCAACAGTTTGCCATTGGGTGCCATTCCAATACAAAACGCCTGTCTTTTGATTATTGAATACGAAAGAGCCACCCAGATATAATCCATCAGGGCGGACTAGCAGGCTAAAGACAATACCGTCAATCCCGGCTGCCGCCGCATGCCACTGTTCCCCATCCCAACGCGCTAAACTACCATAGGCTTGACCATCGATAATCAATTGATAGCCGCCAACATAGAGCTGATTGGCGTAACTTATTAGATTTAAAGGACTATTTAGGGTGAATTGCGTGGGCATGGCTGTCCACAAATTACCATCCCAAGAGGCAAGGTTGAGGTTCTTGCCAGCGATGGTTATTCGTCCAGCCACATATAAGCGATTTTGATGAACGGTTAAACTATCAACAAAGCCACCTAGGCCATCGATCTTCAGCCATTGTTGACCATTCCAATAGCCCACCCCCGACTCAAAGTTGTCGTGCCCATGCAGAATTGCATACAGCGTGCCATTCCACTCAATTGGGCGCAACGGGGTATAGCTATTATCGGCAGTTTTGAAATACAAGCCAAAATCTTGGCTCCATGTGCCTGGGCTAGTTGGGGTTTGCGATTCCACGGCTGCCACCGGATCGGTTGGATTGGATACTCCACCCATCATGATCAACAACAGGGTAACGATGCTGATAAATTTTGAACTTCTTAGCATTGACGTGTCCTCTCAGAGCTAAGTTGAATAGCGGCAATCGCTCACCGCTACCCGCTAATCTCATTATTTACTGGTATAAGGCAAAAATAGCCGATAACTCAGACCATGTACCACAACCGTGCCCTCTCGCAAGCCACCATGACCATCACTGATGGTATAGGTGATCGGCTCTTCAAATGGATACATGCTTGGCGTAGTATAGTGCAGTCGATTATTGCTGATGATGACTGTTCCATAGGTGCTATGAGCTTGGGTTATGGTCAGTAGATCGCCATTCAGGTCAGTGGCATGAGCCAACACATCGACCGAGGTTGTACTATTGGGATGCATTGTAATCGTGATTGGCGCTACCGTTGGCACATGATTCTGTACCGCAATTGTCAAGGTTCCGGTTGCGGTTACGCCACGGGTTTGATTGCGCACGGTATAGGTTAAGGTTTCAGTGCCTTGAAATGTAGCAGTTGGTACATAACGCACTTGATTACCGCTGATTGTGGCCGTACCATGAATAGACTCTTCAACAGCCACCACCGCCAAGGGTTCTCCATTAATCGTCCAGTCATTGGCAATCACATCAACGCTGACTGAATATGGACGATAGGTTGTCGCATAATCAGCAGTTGCAGTTACGATTGTATCGATACTTCGGAGCTTGATTCGGGCGGTTTGTTGGCCGCCATGACCATCACTCACCGTATACGTCACCACATCGGTAAAATGTTGTTGCTTCGGCGGTATGTAGCGCAATTGATTATTGACAATCGTTAGCGTGCCAGTTACAACACTGGCTTGGGTGATCGTCAAGTCATCGCCATTCAAATCAATCAAGCCATCTAATGGATCAAGCAGCGTTTCAGTAAATGGATAAATCGCTTGTTCTCGATCGGCAATGCTTGGGAAGTGATTCCAGACATGGACCTGGAGTTGCGCTGTGCTGGTGACTGCATTAATTGGATCGCGCACGGTATAAGTCAAGGTTTCAACGCCTTCAAATTGGGCATCGGGCGTATACACTACTGAGTTACCGTTAATCACTGCCGTGCCATGGCTTGGGCTGCTCACATTCACCAACTGCAATTGGTTTGGCTGATCGCTCCAATCATTCGCCAGCACATTCACCGCAACTGGCTGCGGACGATAGGTAATGCCATAATCAGACTTGGCTGCGATCAAGGGTTCGTCGCCATATTCCCATGCCGCAATCTGACTCGATTCATAACTAGTACCCACTCGATTAAAAGGGCCATGCAAAAACATACGAGTTGAAGTTGCGGCGAGTTGAGTCACATTGCCCGACTGAACGCCACCACCAACGCCATGCCAAGCAGCGCCATCCCAGCGCAGAATACCTGGGCTAACGATACCATTGGTAATCCCACGAAAACTACCTGCAACATACAGGCCATCGGCACCCATTTCAAGATCATAGATCGAACCATCAACCACACCCGTCACACCTGACCAAGTTGTGCCATTCCAATAGGCAACTTTTGGCGCAGCTACACCGCCGACACTGCTAAATGTGCCTGCGATATAAACCCCAGTGGCAGTCGGCTCAACCTCACCAATATTGATCACATTGGTAGCGAGGGTTGTCCACTGTGTACCATTCCACCGCGCGAGTTGCAAACCATCGCTGATATACACATAATTGGCATCAGCCTCAACGATCGAGACTCGATCAAACGAAGCAGGTGGATTAAAGGCTTGCCATTGGCTGCCATCCCATGTCACCAGATTATGCGCCACAACCCCATTGAATTGCTCAAAATCACCTGCCACATACAACAGATTATTGGCTTGGGCAATTGCATTGACATGGGCGTTACTCACGCTATTCCAATCATTAGTGGCTGCCTGATACAGTCCATATTGTGAGATACTAAAAAAGTATTGTTGATACTTCTGGAGTGCTTGGACGGAAGACAAACTTTGCGAAGAACCACCAATCAGTGATTGCCATTGGTCGCTTGCATTTAGCTGCGCCAAAGTCGCATGCCCATTGCCCCAGTCCATACGATTATCAGCAACATACAAATTGTCGGCATCAGTGGTAATGGCAGCCTCATAGGCAGTGGTTCCATTGGGAGTCATGGCTTCCCAGCGATCACCCTGCCAACGCAAGGCCGAATCGCCGTAACGGTACTCGGGTGGTGTGGTATTAAAAAATTGTATCGGCCCAAAGGCCAACAATTCTTGCTGGTACGTCACCAACACTGCATCAGGAAAGCGTTCCCAAACAGGGTAATTATTCAATCGGGTCAGATTCGCTAAACTAACCCATTGGTTTGCATCCCAGCGTTGCAGTTGAAATCCTGAACCAATTTGACTTAGCGCATATAAATCACCATCGAACATCGTTAGATTATGGGTTTCATTGTTAAGGCCCGTACCGAAGGTTTCCCAATCGGAGCCATTCCACATCGCCACATTCTTCATGCTTGGCACAAGCGTTGAGGTAAATTGGCCACTGACATAGAGCTGATTATTGAAGGATTTTAGATCAAAAACCCACCCATGGATTCCGCCGCCAACTGGCTCCAAAGCTGAACCATTTAAACGGAGTAATCCATTAATTTGACCATTTAGATCAAATACTCCGTTCACATACAAACCATCAGGACGTGATAATAAACCAAGCACCAAACCAGGAACGTAAGCAGCGACCTGATGCCATTGTGTTCCATCCCACCGAGCGATTGTGCCGAAAGCTTGACCATCAATGACTAATTCGAAGCCACCAACATACAGTTGATTTGCATGGCTAACCATTTGTAGCAGGTTATTAGGATTCAATCGAGTTGGCATGGCGGTCCACAGGTTACCATCCCAAGAGGCAAGGTTGATGTTCTTACCAGCGATGGTGAAGCTTCCTGCAACATATAAGCGATTTTGATGGACGGTCAATGAATAAACATCACCAGTCAGACCATCAAGTTTCAACCACTGCTGACCACTCCAATAGCCAACGCCTGATCCCCAACCATAACCCCCAAATAGTGAGGCATAGAGCGTGCCATTCCATTCAATTGGGCGGATCGGGGCATAGCCGTAATATTGTTTATCTGGCCCAGCAAAGGCTTGGCTCCATGTGCCTGGGCTAGTTAGGGTTTGCGGCTCCACGGCTGCCACCGGAGCGGTTGGCTTGATGATCGTACTTACAATAAGTAACAGCAGGATAACGATGCTGATGAGTTTCGAACCTCTGGGCATTGACGTGTCCTCTCAGAGCTAGGTTGAGGAGCGGCAATCGGTGCTCGATTGCCGCTGATTTAATCGTTTATTTACTGGTATAGGGCAGAAATAATTGATACTTCGCGCTATTGACCACAATCGTTGCTACTTGCGAACCGCCATGATCATCGCTGACGGTATAGCTAATTGTGGCAGCAAATGGATAGTAGTTTGGCGCGGTATAGCGCAATTGATTATTCACCACGGCAACCATGCCCGGTGCGGCACTTGCCAAGGAAATCGCTACAGGATCGCCATTCAAATCACTGGCATGAGCTAATACATCGACCAAGGTTATACTATTGGGCTTGACGGTGATCGTCATTGGAGCAACCGTTGGCGCATGATTCTGCACCTCGATGGTTAGAATTGCCGTCGCGGTGACCCCACGAGTTTGATTGCGCACCGTATAGTTCAAGGTTTCTGTGCCTTGAAAGGTTGCGTTTGGAACATAGCGCACTTGGTTGCCACTGATCGTTGCCGTGCCATGGCTGGCTGCGCTCACCGCAATCAGCTGGATTAGCTCGTTATTAAGTGACCAATCATTTGCTAAAACTGCCACATTGACCGCATGTGGTCGATAGGTTGTGGCATCATCATCAACTGCAACTACCACAGCATCAATACTACGCAGCTTAATTCGCGCGGTTTGTTGACCACCATGGCCATCACTGACTGTATAGATCACCACATCCGTGAACTGCTCTTGGTTTGGCGGCATATAGCGTAATTGATTATCAACAATCGTCACCGTGCCAGTGATCGCACTAGCTTGGGTGATCGTCAAAGCATCGCCATTCAAATCAATCAAGCCATCCAATGGATCAAGCAGTGTTTCGCTAAATGGATAAACCTCGTGTTCTTGATCATCAATCGTGGGAAAGTGATTCCAGACCTGCAACCGCAATTGGGCGGTCGTGGTGACGGCATTAATTGGATCGCGCACGATATAATTCAAGGTTTCAGCGCCTTGAAATTGCGCTTCCGGCGTATAGACCACCGAATTACCGCTGATGACCGCAGTGCCATGGCTCGGGTTACTGACTTCTACCAGTTGCAATTGGTTTGGCTGATCGCTCCAATCATTCGCTACCACATTCACCGTAACTGGTTGCGGACGATAGCTAATACCATAATCGGGCTTGGCTTTGATTAATGGTTCATTGCCATATTCCCATGCTGCAATCTGGCTCGATTCATAACTATTGCCCACCTGATTGAAAACACCATGCATCATCATACGGGTTGGAGTTGCCACTAAGCGTTGAACCGAGCCATCGCGGCTGCCTGGGTACTGATACCATTGAACACCGCCAGCAAGGCCATGCCATGACATCCCATCCCAGCGCAGAATGCCTGGGCTAACAATCCCATTGGTAATCCCACTGAAAGTACCAGCGACATACAAGCCATCAGCACCCATTTCAAGGTCATTGATCGAACCACTAATCGTCCCACTCAAGCCCGACCAAGCCGTGCCATTCCAATAGGCGATTTTAGCTGCATTCACCCCACCAATGCTGCTAAATGTGCCAGCGATATACACGCCATTGGCATCTGGCTCAATTGAACCTATCCTGGTCACATTACTAGCAAGGGTTATCCACTGGCTACCATCCCAGCGGGCGAGTTGCACGCCATCGCTAATATAGACATAGTTGGCATCGGCCTCAACGATTGTCACCCAATCAAACGAGGCAGGGGTATTTAAGGCTTGCCATTGACTGCCATTCCAGGTCACCAGATTATGCGCCGTGACCCCGTTGAATTGCTCAAAATCGCCAGCAACATACAAGAGATTATTGGCTTGGGCCAAACTCTCAACATTAGCAGAGCTAACTTGAAGCCAAGTATTATTGCCCGCTTGGTATAACCCACGTTGTTCTGCAATAAAAAAGCTCTGTTGATATTTTTGAAATCCTTGGATCGGGAGCGGGGCATTTGAATTGCTATAATCAATCAATTGTTGCCATTGATCACTTCCATTCAAATGGGCCAAGGAAGCCAATCCATTACCCCAAAACACACGGCTCGCTGCAAGATAAACATCTTCGTTATCACTGGCTAAGAGCGCATCGCTAACAAAGTCAATTCCATTGGGAGTCATGGATTCCCAGTGATCGCCTTTCCAGCGCAAGGCTGAATCACCCCAATTGAATGATTGCTCAGTGCCAGACACAAAACTGATTGGGCCAAACGCCAGTAATTCTTGCTGATACTCTAGCAATACTGCATCAGGATTGAGTAACCAAGAACCACCCAAGTTAATTTGCTTAAGACTAGCTAAACTAGTCCATTGGTTTGTATCCCAACGCTGTAAATGCAAAATCGGAGTATTAGGAGAATTAGATGTTTTACTGAGCGCATATAGTTCGCCATCAACCATTGCCAAATTATGAGTCGGGCTGACAATCCCAGTGCCGAAAGTATCCCAATTTTTGCCATTCCATGCAGCCACATTCTTCATGGTTGGTACAATGGTTGAGGTAAATTGACCGCTAATATAGAGTTGACTATTGGCCCATTTCAGATCAAAGACTAAACCACGAACCCCACCGCCAACATTCTGCCATTGGCTACCATCCCAACGAATCAGGCCAGTGCCCTGTCCATTGAGGAGAAATGAGCCACCAAGATATAAGCCATCGGGCCGCGAGAGCATGCTAAAAATCACACCATCGATCGCTTCGGCGGCAGCATGCCATTGGGTTCCATCCCAACGAAAGAGTAATCCTGAGCCTATCGAATGGCCCCCAACATACAGTTGATCATTATGGCTAGCTAATACGAACACATTGGCATCAAATTGAATTGGCATCGCCGTCCAGAAGTTGCCATCCCAATAGGCAATGTTAACGTTCTTACCACCAAGATACAAATTGCCAGCGGCATATAAGCGATTTTGATGCACCACCACAGAATCAACTAAGCCCTTCAGTCCATCAATTCTTACCCATTGCTGACCATTCCAATAGCCAACTCCAATTTCAACGCCACTTAATCCGAGGATTCCAGCATACAATACGCCATTCCATTCCACTGGACGGCCTGGCATATACCCATGGCTTGTTTTATGTGGCCCCGCAAAGGCTTGGCTCCATGTGCCTAGGCTAGTTGGGGTTTGCGGCTCCACTGCCACGACAGGAGTAGCTGGCTTTTGTAAAGCTCCAACTAACAGCACAATGATTGCGAATAAACCGATTATGTTTGATGGTTTAGGCATATTTAATACTACTTTCAGAAAACAAAGTTCAAACGTTCCTAACGAGTTATCAATGGCAGATATACTTGCTGGGCTGTGCTCGTGACACTTATCGTTGAGGTTTGGGTACCGCCATGGCCATCGCTTACTGTATAGCTAATCGTTGCCGTAACCAGCCCTTGGTTAGGCGCAACGTAGCGTAATTGATGTTGCTCGATGCTGACCATGCCAAGCGTAGCGCTGGCCTGAGTAATGCTCAAATCATCGCCATTCAAATCAACCACGCCAGCTAACACATCGAATGTGGTGGTGCTATTCGGCTGCACAGTATGGGTCAGCGGTACAAGCGTTGGGAAATGATTGAGCACAGCGATCGTCAATGATCCAGTTGTGGTGATGCCACGCGCTGGGTTGCGCAAGGTATAGCTCAAACTCTCAGTACCTTGAAAATCGCTTGTTGGCGTGTAAAGAATCTGAGTTCCGCTGATCGTTGCCGTGCCATTGCTGGCCGAGGTTACTGCTACCAGTTCAACAGGCTCATTATCAATCGTCCAATCATTGGCCAATACAGCAACATTAACTGATTGAGGACGATAGGTCGTGGCCGTATCTGGGGCTGCCTGAATCAAGCTGGGTGATCCATATTGCCAGGCCGCAATTCGCGACGATTCATAGCGATTGCCAACCGTATCGAATGCGCCAATCGCATACATTCGGGTTGGGGTCGAGGCTAAGGTAGTTACGCTAATTGGCACCTGTGGGGTATAGCGATATTGCACCCCACCGCCAACGCTGTTCCAAACGCCATTCCAGCGTAAAATGCCTGGGCTAACCACACCGTTAGTAATCCCGCTAAATGAGCCAGCGACATACAAGCCATCAGGTCCAAGCTCAAGATCATTGATCGGGCCATTAATCACACCGGTTAATCCCGACCATGCCGAGCCATTCCAATAGGCGATTTTTTGGGCAGCAACCTCATTAATAGTGCTAAATGTGCCAGCGACATACACCCCGCTGGCAGTTGGCTCGATTTGGGTAATGCTACTAACCCCAGTCGCTAAGCTCTGCCATTGCGTCCCATCCCAACGAGCAACTTGCGACCCATCGCTGATATAGAGCTGACTGCCATATACTTCAACGATTGTTACTCGCTCAAAACTGGCAGGTGCATTCAAGCCTTGCCATTGGCTGCCATTCCACGTCACCAAATTATGCGCAGCAACCCCATTAAATTGCTCAAAATTACCAGCAACATATAACAAGTTATTCGCTTGGGCTATAGAATGAACTTCCGAGGTGGACCGCAACTCGACTGTGCCGCTAACAACGTTAAACAGCCCATTCCCCATTCGCAAAAACAGGGCTGATTGGTAGGCTTCGGCCTCATAAGCAGTGAAATTGAGGGTATAGGGTGGTAGTAAGCCTTGCCAAGTTTGCTCGGCTTCAAACTGTGCCAATGAAGCTTGGCCATTGCCCCAAGTAATATTAGTAGCCGCAGTGTAAACAGTTTCGCCACTAGTTGCTAGCAGATTAAGCTGCTGACCACCATTTTTAATGATCAAGCCATTGGGGGTCATCGATTCCCAATGCGTGCCATTCCAAGCCAATGACATCATGCCAATGCTATATTGATCGCTATTATCATGATCATGAACAAACGAAATCAAGCCAAAAGCAAAAAGTTGCTCTTGGTAGTTCAGCAATACAACGTCGGGATACCAAAGCCAATCAATTCCTCCATTGGCTCCCGTTGTGTTTGCAAGGATCACCCAAGTGGTGCCATTCCAGCGTTGCAATTGATGATACCCTAAAGCTGTATCAACTCGGCTCATTACATACAGTTCATCATCTAAAAATGCGATACTATGCACATCGCGACGACGACCATCACCAATACCATTGCCAAAGCTATCCCAACTACTTCCATTCCACGCAGCAATATTGTTAATTGCGGGATCAAGGGTTGAGGTAAATAAGCCACCAACATACAATTGATCATTGGCCCATTCTAGATCGAGCACCAAGCCTGATAACGGGCTACCAACCTGGTTCCATTGGCTGCCATCCCAGCGTAATACACCCTGCCATTGGCCATCTCCATGGGCAAATGTACCACCAACATACAAGCCATCGGGGCGTACAAGCATGGTAAGAATCATGCCCTGAACCCCAACATCAGTATCTTCCCACTGGCTACCATCCCAGCGTGCCAAATGCTGAATTGCTTGCCCATCAATCGTAAAAGCATGCCCACTCGCGAGATACAGCTGGTTGTTATAGCTCGCAAGCGTAACTGATGTGTGGTAAGAAATTTGGTGGGGCATGGCTGTCCAAGTTGTGCCATCCCAATAGGTTAAACTAACAGGTGTGCCAGCTAAAGTAAGCTTGCCATAGGCGTAGAGCTTATTTTGATGCCATGTGATGGCAATTGCTCGGCCTTCGAGGTTGCCAATTTGCAGCCATTGGCGGCCATTCCAAGCGGCTACGCCATGGTTATGCATGCCCGAATACAGCGTGTTATTCCATTCCATCGGGCGACGAGGATAATCATTTAAATCAGAGCGATCATAAGCAGCAAATTCGTCGCTCCATGTTCCAGCGGTTTGGGGTTGATCGATCGTTTGGGGAATTTGGGGTGGTTGGGCCGCCACTGGCAAGATTAAGCTTAATCCTAAACATAGCCCAAGCAAAAACCATCGCTGCATCATCTTCAACTCCCTCGCTTGATAAAAAATCTGGCTGGGCATGGCGTTCAGGCTTGGGCCATCCCACTAAACTAAACCAACACGCATGCTAGTTAAGTTCAGTTTGCCATCCAAAAGAGATTGAGATTATGGGGAAATCTCTCATAGTCGAGGATACCAGCATAGAATTCAAGCAACAATGGGTCAAAAGGTGTATCAGCGGGCTAGCCCCAGCTAAGCCAGAGGTGAGGAAGCGCAGCAAGCATTGCGCTACAAATTTAAGAGAAACCGCTATAATAAGGGGAGCTTGAACGTGCTGTTGATCGTTGCGCCCAAGAGCAAACTCAAAGCAAGCACAAAATCACAACTGTTGAGGAATATATCCATGGCCGATTCACTCTTTGATCCAGAACGTGACCCCTTTGCAGATATGCGCCAAGCTTTAGAAACTGCGCAACGTGAACGCAAAAATATTTTAGTCGAGCTTGGTGGCGATTGGTGTGTTTGGTGTCATCGCTTAGAGGCCTTTATTAATGCTCACCCCCAATTACGCTATTTACGTGACATTCATTATGTCAAAGTAAAAGTGTTGGTGGGCGATGAGCAACAAAAAAATAAGACCTTTTTAGAACACTTGCCAGGTTTTGATGGAGTTCCGCATATTTTTATCTACAATAGCCGCGGCCAATTGCTGTGCTCGCAAGATACCAGCCCACTCGAAGAAGGCGAGAGCTATGACTTTGGGCGGGTACGCGATTTCCTGAGCCGTTGGTCGGAATGGCGGCTTTCACCCTACGATGCCTTGGCAACCGACGAACTCAAACGCCTAGTCGAGCTGCACTATTTTGGCGAACATGCCAACCAAATCACCCCTAGCGCCTAAATAAGCCCAAATTAATTGACGAATGCGAGGGCTTGTTCTACCATGCGCCGCGCAAAGGAGTTTATATGCGTGTGTTGATCCTGGGGGCAAGCGGTCAACTTGGCACTGAGTTAGCCAAAACGTTTGCCGATCATCAATTATTAATGCCGAGCCATCAAGAGCTGGATTTAAGTCAAGCCACTGCGCGGGCAGCCATCAACCAATTAACCCCCGATTTGGTGCTCTTGCCAGCGGCCTTTACCAATGTCGATGGCTGCGCACTTGATCCAGCGCGGGCTTTTCGCGAAAATACATTAGGCCCAAAATACGCTGCACTTGCTTGCCGCGACCGTGATATTCCTTTGGTCTATGTCAGCACCAACGAGGTATTTAGCGGCAGCAGCCAGCAAGCCTATAGCGAATACGATCAACCAGCGCCGATCAATGCCTATGGTCGCTCCAAGTGGGGTGGCGAGCAGGCAGTTTTGCAGCATGCACCCAATGTTTTTATCACGCGGGTGGCGTGGTTGTTTGGTGGCCAGCGCAATTTTGTGCGCACGATCGCTCGCTTAGGCCGCGAACGCCTGCAAACTGGCGAACCGCTACGCGTCGTGACCGATGAAGTTGGCACACCAACCCATGCCGCTGAAGCAGCTTGGGCAATTCGCCAACTAGTCGATAGTAACATTCCAGGTATCTATCATGTGGTCAATGAGGGCGCTTGCTCCCGCCATGAATTGGCATGTGCGGTCTTGGCAGCAGCGGGCATCGACCTGCCAGTTGAGCCAATTACTTCCGCCGAATTCAGTCGCCCAAGCAGCCCACCGCCATTTTCAGCATTAAGCAACAATGCCGCCGCAGCCATGGGCATTCGTTTGCGCCGCTGGCAAGCAGCCGTTATTGCAGCGGTCGCGGCGATCGATGAGCCAGCTTAAATGAGTCATTGCATCGACATTCTGATTCCAAATTATAACGGGGCCAGCTTATTGGCGGCTTGCCTTGAAAGCTTGCGCCAGCAAACCCGCCGCGATTTCCTGATCACGGTAATTGATGATGCCTCGCCCGATGGGAGCGTTCCCGCTTTGCAGGCCGCCTATCCTGAGGTCAATTGGCTGATTCAGCCTGAAAATCAAGGCTTTGTCGCGGCAGTTAATCGCGGCTTTCAGGCAACCAATGCGCCTTGGGTTATTTTGCTTAATAATGATACTGAAGTTGAGCCAAACTTTGTCGCCGCATTAATTGATACGCTTGAGCGTTTTCCAGCTTATGATTTTGCTGCTGCCAAAATGCTGCTTTACCATCAACCTGATCATTTACATACTACTGGCGATGGCTATAATTGGGATGGCGTGCCATGGAGTCGCGGAGTTTGGCAAGTTGATCGCGGTCAGTACGATGCAATCAGCGAGGTTTTTGGGCCATGTGCTGGGGCGGCGGCCTACAAACGCACTAGTTTGCAACACCTCGTCAATCAAGACGGCCACTTGCTTGATCCATTGTTGGTGATGTATTGCGAGGATGTTGATCTCAATTTGCGGGCACGGCGAGCTGGAATGCGCACCCTATTTGTACCTCAAGCGCGAGTGCTGCATCATTTGAGCGCGACTGGTGGCGGAGTACGAGCTAGCTACTATTGTGGGCGTAATTTTATTGTGCTGTGGTTGCGCCATATGCCATTACAAGCTTGGCCGTATGCCTTGCCAGCCTTTTTGTGGTCGCAACTGACGATTTTTGGGCAAGCCCTACGCCATTGGCGCGGCGAAGCTGCCCGTGCTCGCTTGCGTGGTCAATGGGCTGGTTTGCAGCTCATTCCCCAAATTTGGCGTGAACGAAGGTTAGCCACAGCAGAAGCACAGCGGCTGCTTGCTTGGCTTGGACGATAGGAGTCCCCATGGCCCCGTATCTTTCGGTGGTAATTCCAGCCTATAACGAAGCCCGCCGACTACCTCAGACCTTACCTTTAGTTTTGCAATTCCTCAATGCCCAACCATGGTCATGGGAGTTATTAGTGGTTGATGATGGCAGCACTGATCAAACAGTGGCACTGGCTGAGGCTGCTTGTCGTGAATTCGCCCAAGCCCGTGTGATTCAAAATCCGCATCGTGGCAAAGGCTATACTGTGCGCACTGGCATGACCCAAGCGGTTGGGGAGTATGTGCTTTTCTCCGATGCCGATTTGGCCGTGCCTATGGAAGAATGGCCCAAACTCGAAGCCAAACTTCAACAAGGCTACGATATTGTGATTGCTTCGCGCGAGGGTGCGGGAGCCAGTCGCATCGATGAGCCATTTATGCGTCATCTGATGGGTCGAGTGTTCAATATCATCGTGCGGGTTTTGGGCATTGGTAAATTCCAAGATACGCAATGTGGTTTTAAGGTATTCAGCCGCGAGGCATCCCACGATGTTTTTGGGCGCATGCGGCTGTACGACGATAGCACCGAAGCGCCCAAAGGCGCAGCAGTTACCGCCTTTGATGTTGAGGTATTGTATTTAGCCTTGCGGCGTGGCTATCGGATTGCCGAAGTGCCCGTCACTTGGCGCTATGGCGAAGAAACCAAAGTCGATAATATCCGCGATTCTTGGCGTAATCTGCGCGATGTACTCAAAGTACGCTGGAATGCGATCTCAGGCCAGTATCGCGATGTGAAACCAAGAGCATAGCAATCAGGGGGTCGGGGGTCGGTTATTGGGGATCGGAAACTGAACGAGTAACGCAGAGCTTTATGTTGGGAGAAATTTTCACCAAAAGCTCTGCGCCTCTGCCTTCAATAATTAATATTAGTGAATCTTCGCGCTCTTCGCGGTTATAGCCAAGCTCCCGATCCCCAACCCCCAGCAACCAACCCCCAGATACTAGCCAATCGTCGTTGTACGTTCAGGCTCGGGCAGTCGTACCGTGATAAAGAAGGCTGGCAATAACAAGCCAATCGCGGCAATCATGGCCCAGGTTGGCGAAGTCCAGTCGGCGAGGCTACCAATAATGGGGTAAAGCACGCCCGACGTACCCCAAGCAAAGCCCATCATCATGGCGCTGGCGGTGGCAATATGTTGCGGTGCATACTCCTGCGCCGTGACAATCGAAACCGGAATATTAGCCATCACCATTGCCCCAACCACCGCCGTCAAGGGGTAATACCACCAATCCAATGGTGATGATAGCACTAAGCCAATAAACAGCGGAATCGTGCTCAAAATACTTGAACGTAGCACCACCGTGCGCCCAACCCGATCAGAAATGCGCCCGCCAATAATGCCGCCAACCGCTGAGGCAATATTAAAAACTGCCAAGGTTGGGCCAACATGAGCATCAGCCATCGCTTGATCAAAGCGATCACGCAGCATAAAGCCCAACAAGCTGCTATACGAAACGCTTGAAAGTGAACGCAACACACTCATAAACCAAAGCCAGCGCAACGGCCCCTGAAAAACGCTGATATAATCGCGCAACGTTTTGGGTTGGCTGCGATTTTGCGCCGCCGAAGGAATCATCAAAAAGGTCAAAACCCCAACTGCAATTCCCACAGGCAGCAAATAGGGCAAACTCACCAAATCAAACTGGGCGGCAATCAGTGGGCCAAAGGCCATGCCAACCGTGCCGCCAGCCGAGAAGATGGAAACAAATAGCCCTCGTTGATGAGGATTCGCACCCATGGCGATATAGGCTGCACCTGCTGGGTGAAAAATCGCGCTGCCCAAACCGCCAAGCATAATCAACGCACCCAACATAAAGAAATTGGGCACATAACCAATCAAAGTTAGGCCGATCGCCGTTAGCACAGGACCAAACGCCGCCAACCAACGCCGATCAATATAATCGCCAACTGCACCAAGCAAGGGCTGAAGCATCGAGCCAGCAAACGACAAAATCGCCACCAAAATGCCGGTTTGGCCAATACTCACCTGATAGGTATCGCGAATACTTGGTAGCAAGGGCGCTAACAGCGAAGTCCACATATCATTCATGGCATGCGAAAATGTCATCATTACCATGACCGAAAGGCCTGTCAGAGCGACAGCCTGCCCACTTGTCCGCGTTGCCATGAAGCCTCCAAAGCACCTATGAAATTTCCCGCATATTAGGATAAGTATATAGCAGATGCAGAAATTCAGCTAAGGCCTGGCGACCGATTAACTCACTACAACACGGTAAAATTCCGCTCATCAGCATACATTACCACAACGGGCGTATTGGCGGGCGGCGGTGGGGTATTGCGCAAATCGTTGCGAATATGGCTTTGAGTTTTGGTTATGCCAATGCCCTGAGGTGAAACAAATTGATAGTTAATCACTAAATTCCAATCGCCATCGCTATCTTTTTCAAAGCGGGCATTGATAATTTGCCCAGGCAACATTTGGCCACGCTCGCGCAACGCCTTGGCCAAACGCCATGGTCGCAGCACAAAGAAATAGAGGGCTAAACTACCGAATAAGCCGAATAAAACGACAAAGGCCAATTGAATTGATACCGAATTCCAATCGGTCTGCGATTCGGCTTGACCAACATCGCGCAGCAAAAAGCCCAACGCTCCACAGCCCACAAACAAAAATGGCAGGCTAAACAACAACATAAACAGCATAAATTTGCCGCTACCATAGGGTTTTTGGCGCGTTACCACGGCGGCATTCTTGGGGTCAAGTAAAAATGGTTGCATATAGTATCCTCTGATCAAACGGACTGAGATCTAGTTTAATCGTTATACGCTAGGAATATCAAGTTTTTGTTAAGCAGCCGAGCGTAGTACAATGGGCGCGAATATGTGGAGGTGCTATGTACAACCTGACGATTGCGCATCTATACCCTGAGCAAATGAATATCTATGGTGATCGTGGGAATATCATCACCTTACGACAGCGCTGTGCATGGCGTGAGATTACAACAACCCTGATTCCCGTAATGCCAGGCAGCAGCATCGATTGGCAAAGTGTTGATCTGGCTTTTTTTGGTGGCGGTCAAGATAGTGGTCAAGCGTTAATTGCTGCCGATTTTGTTGAACACCAAACCGAGCCATTACGCCGCGCCGCCGAAACTGGCATGGTATTGTTGGCAATTTGTGGTGGCTACCAACTGCTTGGCCATTATTTTCTAACTCACACCGGCGAGAAGCTCCCAGGTATTGGCTTATTGGATGTGCACACCGTCGGTAGCACCCAACGCTTGATTGGCAATTTGCTGATCGAAGCCAATTGGGGCACTGGTCACCAAACCTTGGTTGGCTTTGAAAATCATAGTGGTGGAACCTTCCTCGGCAAGGGCGTAAAGCCGCTGGGCAAGGTGCTCGCAGGCCACGGCAACAATGGTCAAGATGGTAGCGAAGGTGCTGTGTGGCAAAATGTGATTGGCTGCTATATGCACGGCTCGTTGCTGCCCAAAAACCCACATTTCGCCGACCACTTGCTGGAGCTAGCATTGCAACGCCGCTATGGCGCAAGCGCAACCCTCAGCCCGCTTGACGATCAATTGGAGCTAGCCGCCCACAGCACCATGGTCGAACGTTTGCAACGCTAAGCTGTTGATAAAGGATCTTCATGCAACATTTTTATAATAGCGATCTCGGCCAGCTTCTTGCGCTTGATCCCAACCAAACCTATGCCGCTATTCCAGTGATTTGCGCTATGCTCGAAATTCCGCATGCCCCACAGATCAAGCGGATCAAAGCCCATGCGACGCTGGCAGCGGGCTTACGTCAACTCAAAGTACCCAACCTTGATGGCGAGGATGAACGTCAAGCCTGTTTGAGGATTGATCTGATTCCCTTATGGGCGGCGGGGCTTGATCCCAACAGTGTCAGCGCCAAAGCTGCGCCGATCGTGCAAGCGCTGAGCAGCGAAATGGCCTCAGTGCTTTGGCAGAGCTTTCGCCCGCAAGCCTTTGAAACCAACGATCAACTATTGCCCAACCGTTGGGAACAAACTCAAGCCGAGGTGGCCTATCGCGGAGCCTTGGCTGTGGCCAACCTGACTCGTGAACAAATGTTGCTTGAGCGCCAACTGACCGCCGATGTTGAGGCTCGCGAAATGGGTGGAATGAGCGCCGAAATCGAAGCCAATGCAATGTTGTTGGCTCGCACCGTTCGGCGGGTGGCGCAGGTAGTCGGTGAGCGCTCTCGGCGCAACGAATACCCAGCAATTTTCGATGGCTTGTATCGCCAATGGGGCATTACCACCTATCGTCGTATGCCACAGGCTCGGCTCAACGAAGCCCTTGCTTGGCTCGAACGCTGGTATGGCGATGCCCTCGGCGAGCCTGAGCCAATGCCCGATATTTAGAAGGATGAAGGATGAGGGATGAAGGATGAAATAAGGGCTATAGGCTATCGGAACTATTTTGGAATTCGAATGAACTCCATCGCCAAAAGCCTATAGCCTCATTTCCTTCGTGTCCTTCGTGGTTAAAACTAATTCCTGGCCCCTGACCCCTGATCTCTGCCCCCTATATTCTATGTTCTATGTTCTATGCTCTCGAATTAACCTAAAATTCCGCCGACCAAACTGCCACCATCCATGGTGATAACTGTGCCAGTGGTGAAGGCAGCAGCATCGCTAGCCAGATACAGCGTAGCGGCGGCAACCTCATCGACCGTGCCAATTCGACCTAAGGGCGTGCCAGCCACAATTTTTTGATTCAGATCCTCGTTATCCCACAGGGCTGAGCTAAATTTGGTTTTGATTAAGCCAGGTGCTAAGGCATTGACCCGAATATTCATTGGGCCTAATTCTTGGGCCAACTGTTTGGTCATAGCAATAACGGCAGCCTTGGAAATGCTATAAATGCCCATGGCGGTCGCCGGTTGCAAGCCCGCCACCGAGGCTACATTGATGATCGAGCCACCACCTTGCGCCTGCATGGCCTCAGCCGCTGCTTGGATCAACCAAAAGTAGCCTTTCACATTGACTTCGTAGGTTTTATCCCATTGAGATGCATCGGAGTTGAGCAATGGGCCAAAGTGGGGATTGGTAGCCGCATTATTAACTACAATATCGATTCGGCCCCATTCTGCCAAAGTTTGTGCCACCACTGCCTGCACTTGTTCAGGCTTACCAGTATGACAAGCTATAGCGAGCGCCGTGCCACCTGCTTGGTTGATACTATCAGCAACAGTTTGCAAGCTTTCCAATTTACGGGCACAAACCACGACTTTGGCTCCGGCTCGGGCAAAATGTTGAGCAATTGCCTCACCAATTCCGCGTGATGCCCCAGTTACGATTGCCACCTTGCCACTTAAATCGAATGTCGTCATTGGCATTACTCCTAGCTCAAGGGCGAATACATAGCCTTAAATAATCCATAACTATCTTAGCAAAGATTCGGGTGCTCTCGTTCAAATTGATCAAGCTGGCGTTCACGAGCCTCGGCCAGCAAGGTTTTATACTGTGGGCCAGCAGCAATCCCTTGGGCTTGCAGATCGCGCCCAGTCACGGCGCTAGCAATTGGCCGTAAGTATTGCAGATAATACTTAATTCTGTGTTGAATTGATATTGCCTGATTACCCGCCCACACTTGGAGCAGCAACGGCTCAAATGGACTCAGCAAACGATCAAGTTGGCCTGCCGAAAGCGTGGTTTGGGTTAACGTTGCTGCAAACGTCGCCAGTTCAGGCCATTGTTCAACCATCAAGCGAATTGGTTTGGCCAAACTAAAGCGCTGGGTTTGGGTTTGGGCTACGCTGGGGGACAATTGGCTCATCAACAATAGCCACACAATCGCTAATTGCTGATCGGGCTGATTGGTAAGCAGCATTTCAGCTTGTTGATTGAGATTGCTTGACCAGCCGCTACCAAACAATTGCCTGAGCACCCCCCAACTATCCGCCAAGCTTAACGCCGCCAAAGCGCTTGGCTCGGTGAGCAACAAACCTAGCTCATTCCACAAACGTGCAGGCGTAGTTTGATCAAGCCATGGCAAGGCTTGCTGCAACAGTCTGGCGGTTTGTGATTCAAGCTCAAAATTCAAACGCGCAGCAAAACGGATCGCACGGAGGATACGGGTTGGATCATCGATAAAACTCTGATCATGCAATACTCGAATCAAACCATGCTGGAGATCAGCGTAGCCATGCTGTGGATCAATTAATTGGGTTGGCTGATTGATCAGGCGTAAAGCCAGACAATTGATCGTAAAATCGCGGCGGGCCAAATCAGCAGCTAAATTGGCAAAACTAACGACTGGTAAGGCCGCAGGCTGGGGGTAATATTCACTGCGGGCTGAAATTAAATCCAAACTGTAAGCACCAGCTGCATCCTGCCAACTCAGGGTAGCAGTGCCAAAGGGCGGGTGGGTATGCAGTTGATCCGGCCAAACGGCAGCCCAAGCCTCGGCCAGCGCGATCGCATCGCCTTCAACCACAACATCAATATCGCCAACTGGTCGCTCCAGCAACCAATCGCGAACACAACCACCAACCAGATAGCAAACTAAACTATAAGTATCAGCAGCTTGGATTAACCATTGTAAGCGGTGTTGCAAGTCAGGGCTTGCTTGGTGCATAAAAGGATTCAAATCATACAACATTGAGCGATCTCAACAAAAAAATGCCCTCACTCGCATTGAGTGAGGGCATTGTAACCGACAATCGTTCAAGGTTTACGACGAACGGCCAACCAATGGCATGAAGATCTTGAACACTGCTTGAACGGCTTCGATAGCCACAGCTTCAGTGCCGGTATTGCTATCAGCGGCTGAGCTATATTCAAGGTTATTGGTCAAGGTTCCAGCTTGGGTTGCGCGAGCGCGGTAGCTGAAGGTGCGCAAGCCTGGTTCGCCAGCACCCAACGAGGTACAGATAGTTGTACCTGCGGTTGGCAAGTTGGCGGCGGTTGAGCTATCACCACTGTAGTAGTAGGTGTTGCCAACCGTACCAGTCAAGTTTTCGATCCCAACTGCTACACCATCAGCGAAGGTGGTCAAATTGCCAGTGAGCGAACCGTAAACGGTACAGAACTCTGACTCAATGCCATCAGCGCGGGCATAGTTGGTAAAGTTGAAGTTTGAGGTTGGATCGTCATATTGTTGGGCATCTTCGTATTCAACTGCAACATACGGTACAGTTGGATCGTTTGGATTGACCCCATCAACAATCAAGATGTAATACTCGCCACCACCGGTATCGGTAGCTGACGTACCATCCAAGTCCAAGTCCGTCCAAAGACCAGCGTATACCCCGTTAGGAGTTGCTGAGTTTGGCATATCTTGGGCAACATAGTTGGTATTGCCTGATGGAAGCGTTGGGTCGAATTGAATCAAACCGTTGCTCCATGGGCGAACAGCGCCATAATTCACATCGTAGGCGCGAACAAGGTACGTGCCTAAGGTGAAGTTTGGTGCGGTTTCGTCACAGGTAGTACTGACAGCGGCACAAATCGCAATAGCGTTGGCATCAGCTGAAACATCGAAGTTATCGAATGCTACGCCACCATCGCGGCTATCGCTGAAGGTATAGCCAGTTTCAGCGGCATTGACCAAACCACTCCAAGTAACCGTGCGGGTTGATGAGTTGTAGCTCGCGCCAGCAGGCAAGCTGCTCACGTCAACTTCCAAGCCAACTGGCAAGGTGCTGGTTACATAGAAGGTATCGTTCATTGCGCTGTAGTTAGAGATTGCCACGGTGTAGGTGACATATTCGCCAACATCAACCATGGTATCGCTAACATCAACACTGACTTCTGGTTCCAAGACTTCGAGAGTGAAGGCAGTACGGCCAATGCTACCTGGGCTAGCTGGGCTGGTGCCAAGGTCAAATTCGCCGAACCAGACATCGCCAGCTTCGAGGGTTGGCTCATCCCAGTGAATATCAACACTGAATGGTTCGCTACCTGAAACATTGGCTGGGCCAACAACATCCCAGTTGCCAAGGTTGCTGCCAGGTACGTAGTAGATATCAACCGTGGTTGAGTCGGGAGCAGCAGCCGAAGCTTGCCAGTTTTGAACAACCACAATGTAGTTGCCAGCAGTAGGGTTGTTGATCGTGACGGTTTCGTAGGCCGATGAGGTTGCTGATTCAGCAACTTGTTCGCCTGCTTGAGGAATCCCGTCGCCGTTAGCATCGCGAACAACGAACAAGTCGATGTCTTCTGATGCGGTATCGGTGATCTTCGCGACAAACTTGCTTGCGCCAGCAGGAACTTGCAATGCGCGATAGAAGACACCGTTGGTCAAGCTATCGTATGGGTTACCATTGGTGGTATCGCCAGTGATAACTTCGGTTGCGCGAACACCCTTGGTCAAGCCAAATTCGCGGATGGTCAGGTTGGTTACGTTGAGGGCGCTAAAGCCACCAGCGGTCACCATACCAGTATCGCGGCGGGTGGTTGCTGAAACACTTTCGGGCACGCCACCAGCGCTAGCCTTGACGGCAATTGGGAAGTGGACAGCTGGGGCACGGCTGGCGGCTTCAGTCAAGCGGAATTCGCCAAACTTCCAAACGCCATCGATTGCTTGACCACGAACGTCAGCCTTGATCGTGATAACTTGGGTTCCACCAGCAGGAATGGTGAAGCTGGCTGGGGTTGCAGTTACCGTTACAGGAGCGGTTGAACCGCTAACATTCCAAGTTGCTGGAACGTTCAAGGTGTTCTTGACTGTCCGTGTCCAAGTACATTCGACTGGGCACGATTCGTTAGCAGCACTTGCAATGTTCAAGGTTGCAGGGTTGCCACCAGCTGATGGGTTAGCATTGATGAAGTTTGGAATGGTTTCATCAAGCACCAAGCCAGCGCTGAATACTTTGGTCAAATCGACGCGGCCAGCACCCATGTTGAATGGATCGGCAGCGGTTACGCCATCGGGTTTAACAACGCTGGTCTTAGCAGTCGTCATCAAGGCCGATTTGATTTCGAATGGAGTCCAAGTTGGGTATTTTTGGCGCATCAGAGCGGTCACGCCAGCATTGTGCGGGCTTGACATTGAGGTACCACCGATAACTTGGAACAACTCGCCATCAGCGAAGCCATCATCCCAAACGAATGCGGTATGACCAGCGTTGACATCAACACCAATCAAGGTTACGTCTGGTTTGAGCACGTTTTTGATGGGCGAAGGACCCATTGAGCTAAAGCCGGCCATCTTATCGCCAGCGCCCATAACCTTGACACCGCCATCGGCTTTACCGCTAGCGCCGCCTGCTTGAGCATAGGTGATTAAGGCTTCGCCAGCAACGCTTTCCAAGGTTGCGTTCTTTTCGAGGTGAACACAAACTTTGGCGCAGTAGTCGGCAACGATACCTTGGTTATCAGCAGCGTTGACGATGATCCCGCCGCCAGCACCACCAGCAAACACGTTAGCGTATTTGAGCACGCGGGCGTTGACACCACGGCGACAAATCACGATATCGGTTGCGTTGAAGGTTCCTGGGGCATAGGGTTGTTGACACAAGCTAGGGGCAACAGTTTCGCTGCCTTGAACTGGAGCCAATTTGATTTGGCCAGTGACCGTGCCTGGGTAGAGTGAAGCACCAACCAATGGTGACGGAGCCGCGCCCGTACCACCGCTCAAGTTGCTCACATAGCCTTTGAATTCGCGGGCTTGGGTGCTTGCAGCAACGGTAATCAACCATGGTGAGTTGTGAGCGACGCTCCCAACCGTACCAGCGTTACCAGCCGATGCGCTAACCAACACGCCAGCAGCGTTAGCGTTACGGAATGCAACTTCAACCCCGTCAGTCCATGGTGAGTTACCACCGCTGATCGAGTAGTTCAACACATCAACGCCGTCAATCAAGGCTTGGTTGATAGCTGAAACTGAGTCGCCACCGTTACAACCGCCGTCATCGCTGATTGCAGGATCTTCTTCCCAACAAACTTTGTAGGCGATGATCCGAGCGCGTGGGGCAACCCCCGAGACAGTGCCGAATGGTGAAGCAGTGCCACCATTACCACCAGCAGTGGTAGCGGTATGGCTGCCGTGACCATCTTCATCCATTGGTGAATCAACTTCACCAGGGAATGCGATGCCGCCACCGTTATACCACCAAGCCCCGATCAGTTTGTCGTTACAAGCGCCAAACGAACCATCTTGAGCTTGTGGGCTTGATGGCGCACAAACGCCTTTGTAGCCACCTGGCCATGCGCTATAATCGCCACCAACTGGTGATGGATCACGCAATGATGGGTGGATACCAGTCGTGGTCAAGGTGCTTGATGGGTTGTAGATCCCGCTATCGATCACCCCAATCACAATGCCTTCACCAGCGTTCGTGCCGGTGCTGCCACCACCAAGGTTTTGCCAAAAGCTGGCGCTACCAATGAATTGGTTGCTGCTATCTGTATCAAGTTTTTCAACGGGAGCAACTTCGACTGATGCAACATCAGGGTGGTTGCGCAAGACGGTAATTGCTGAAACATCAACATCCAAGAACATCCCGTTCAAGGCAACTTGATAATCAGCAATTTGTTTGATTTGGGTTGATTTGGCTTGCACATCCTTGAGGAAGCTGGCGTGCTGAGCATCAAGATGTTTCAAGTAGGCTTGTGATTCAGCCGTCTTGACATCAAGCTTGGTGCGGCCAGTTTGCGCATTGGCGGTAGCCTTCAAACCCTTAACTTCGCCAGCATAGGTTGCCAACGGAGCTTCGTGGAATTGAACAATAACTTTAACTTTGCCAGACTTGGGGAAATCACCATACAATGGGGCAATTGTGGGCTTGCTTGAACGATTAGCACTGGCTTGGTTCACTTGAACCGATTCAGTGGCCGTTTCCACAACGGGCTTGAGGGGTTCTGCCGCCCGTGTGACATTGTTAGCGCTTAAATTGCCCGCTAACATGGTTAACAACGCTAAGACCGTTGCTAAACGAGTGTAACGATGTTTCACTACCAGTTACTCCTTCAGCTATATCGAATTCAGACCTGGGCGAGTTGGGAATACTACGACGAAAATCAACCTCCTTATCGACAGTGCCTTAATTCGCATATCAATCTATAGCCTGAACCAAATCAGCGTTAAGCCTGATTTGGCAGATGATTGCAGATAAACCCCGTGGCTGAAAGTTGTACAACCTCTTTGGGGAGAACTCGAAATATCACGCCCCGATGGCTCTCAAATGGTATAAAAAAGCGGTACTTAATGGTGATTGCTGATATGCTGCGCTTTATTATAACACAGTCTACTTGGCATGATGAAATGATTAAGGGGGGATTATTAGGGTAATTGTAGTTTCCATAGTTGAACAATCAGCCAGCAATCATGTTAAGAACGACAAACTCTCTTCGGTAGCTTATTGCGGAAGATCAACACATGGGATCTCCATCAAGGTCGCTACATTAATGATATACCCAACACCAAACTTGAAACCCGTCGGTTGATGTGATCCTCCATGCTCCACATAGAGTGTATAAACTCCTTCCTGGGTAATCGACGGTGTCCATGCTTGCTGAAACACGGCTCCATTCGCGGCTAATCGCGCAGGCGGATCAATTGGTTCCCAATAATAGCGTTGTGGTTCCTGACCCAACGGGCCTGCCAAATAAAAACGGGTCTGGGCAAGATCAAGGTCAAAACTGCCCGCTTCGATCTGCATGACAATCGGTTTTGATTCTTGTGGTTCCCAGCAGTTTTTTGCAGTCTGAACCACCGCGTTTGGACCAAATATATTTCCCCGTTGCTGCAAGGCATACTCTACCGGCCCTGCAGTTGGATTAACAGGTTGCAGACTTATTCGCCCACATGCCACCAACAGAAGCATAATCACAAGGAACCTGAGTATGGTAATCCGCAGCACAACCATTCCTCCTTCTATAGATAAGCTATCCAAAACAGCGAAGAATCACCTTTTAAATAGATCGTGACTCCATTATCTCATTCAACAGCTACTTGAGATCGGCACACGCTATCTTTCTCGTGGTATGCTGATTAACAAGATATCCAACCCCAAAGCCGGCAGGTAGTGGAGTAATAGACCCCTGATCATCCTCCCACCTGAGGAGATAGCGACCTTCTATAGTCAGTGTGATCGTCCAGGTTGTTTGAATCATCGGTTAGCCGACCTTAATCAGGGGAGGAAGACCATCTGGTTCCCAATCGATCTGGGAAAGATTGGGAGAACTACCAGACTCCAACGGCCCTTCCACAAATAACCTTGATGTTCGTATATCCAAATCTCGTGTTCCTGCTTGCAGCGTGAGGTGTATGGCAATTGGCTCATTCAGGGAAAAACAATTTTTTGCTATCTCAATTGCTGCATCTGGGCCAAATTCGCTGCCAACATAAGTAGTCAAATGAGTGGTGATTGGAGCAAGGACTGGATCAGGTTGTTGATTAATAATACTACACGACGCGAGCATAAAAACTAACAACAAGAAAATGAAGCCATTATACCGTTTCATACATATTCTCCCACCAAGACCCGCGTTATAAACTACCAAACCTTGTTGTCACTACAACGCGCTATACATGCGTTAATCAGCCTGAACGAATGGTCAGGTGTACGCCATTTGGCACCATCAAGTATCGATCCAATGACTCCTCACGATGCATTGACGAACGAATATGGTTATTCTGCTTCGAGTTGATCACACGGAATGTTGACATCATAGAAATTCCGCAGATAGGTGACACCAAACTGCATACGGGTGATTTGTTCACTGCTTCCCCGCCCAATGACGAGTATATACATCCCCGGTTCGAGGTCGGGCAGCGTCCAGTCATACTGCTGTGCAGGATCGCTGGCCCGAAGCACAATTGATTTGGGCGGAGTCCAGACAAATCGCTGGGGAGCATCCGTATACAGCGGGCCTTTCACAATGAATGCGATTTTCGCAAAATCAAGATCGATGTTGCCTGCTTGCAAGGTGATTTGCATGGTGATTGCTTCATGCAGATCGAAACAGTTCTTGGGAAGGTAGACTTTTGCAGCATCACCGAATCGCATCCCTTCACCTTCTTTGGCAAGGCGATAGGTAATTGCTTGGGCCGTTGGATCAGGTTGGCTTGGCCCACACGCCGCCAAAATAAGAACCAACAACAAGAGAATGCAACATTTATACCGTTTCATACATCTGCTCCCACCAAGACCCGCGTTATAAACTACCAAACCTTGTTGTCACTACAACGCGCTATTTATGCATTGATCAACCTGAACAAATGGTCAATTGTACGCCATTTAGTACCATCAAGATCGATCCAATGACTCCTCACGATGAACTGACGAACTGCTATAGTTATTCAGCTTCGAGTTGATTACACGGAATGTTGACATCATAGAAATTCCGCAGATAGGTCACACCAAACTGCATCCGTGTGATTTTTTCACTAGTTGGATTGCCAATCACGAGCATATATATTCCCGGCTCGAGGTCGGGAAGTTTCCAATCGTACTGCTGTGCTGGATCGCTGACTCGAAGCACAGCCGCTGTGGGAGGATTCCAGACAAAGCGTTGCACTGTATCGGTATACAGCGGACCTTGCACAATGAATGAGCTCTGCGCAAGATCAAGATCGATGTTGCCTGCTTGCAAGGTGATGTGCATGGTGATTGCTTCATGCAGATCGAAACAATTCTTGGGAAGATAGATGCTTGCGGCATCACCAAAGTAATTCCCTACATCGTTAAGGTGATACATTATTGGCCCTGCAGTTGGATTAGGTTGGCTTGGCCCACACGCACCCAAAACCAGAACCAACACGCCAAGAACCAAGCACATGTAACGTTTCATACAGAATCCTTGTAAGCCGCGTTTCAGCAAGCCACTAAACATTGCCATCCAGCAGCTATCCACGAGTTGATGAGCCTGAACGAATGAGTTATCCATTAATTAATTAGCACATCAATCAATCCCTTTCACCCATAATAATCATGGTGCGATTGAGATGGTGAAGAGATTTTGCCAAGTAGGGAATATGATTAGGGGAAATAGCGCAGCCTCTCTTACATCTCGATTACGACTATACAACATCTATGGGCGCTCTGTCGAGGGGATGCATGGGTTATGTCTCACCAGCTTACAAGGCTATGTTTTCGCTGCAAACCACGGAGTCAGAGATTCATCGCTGGATGATTGCCCATCACCAAATGTTCTTGAGCGAGTGCAGGGGGATTAAAGCCCCCTGCGTTTCCCGCATTGAGGGAAGGATAGCAATATTAATGCGAAGTGAAAACCGCCCCTTAGTAAGACCTGAGCAGAAAAGACGAAACCCATAATCAGCATAATCAACCATTACCAGCAAACCACACCCTAACCCACCAAAATAGCTGTTTCTTGGCACAAAATGCCGTGTTATGATTAACCTAAACCATTGCGAAATGTGATGATTTAATCAGGTTTTAGGAGTATTACATGGCCCCTGTAAAAGTAGTTTTGCCAAATGGCCTGCGGATTTATACCGATGAAATGCCGCACACGCATTCGGTTTCGATGGGTATCTTTACCCAAGTTGGCTCGCGCTATGAAAATGCTCGCCTGACAGGAATCTCGCATTTTTTAGAGCATATGTTTTTTAAGGGTACTGCCAAATACCCCACTGCCAAAGACCTTAGCGAGGCAATTGAGGGCATTGGTGGTTATATCAATGCCTCTACATCATATGACACAACCTGTTATTATTGTAAAGTTGCCAATATTCATACCGAACGCGGCATCGATGTCTTAACTGATATGCTCAATGCAGCCCTGTTCGATCCCAAAGAAATTGAAAAAGAACGTGGCGTGATTCAAGAAGAAATTAAAATGTCACTCGATGTGCCTGCTCAATGGGTACATCAATTGCTCGATGAATTAATGTGGGGAGATCAGCCACTTGGCCGCGATATCGCTGGCACACTCGAGAGCGTTGGAGCCTTTACCCGCGAAGATTTGTTGAATTACCGCGATCAGCATTATGTTGCTGGTAATACGGTCATTTCGTTGGCAGGTAATTTTAATAGCACCGAAATTGTTGATCGCCTGACCAGCTTATTTAGCAATTATCGCGTGCTTGACGTGCCCAAACCAATTACCACTAATAGTTTTGGCACAGCTCCAGTTGTGCATCTTTTAAATAAACCAACCGAACAAACTAATTTTGTGTTAGGCCTCAAATCGTTTGGCTATGGCGATAGCGATCGCTGGGCGCTCAGCGTGCTCGATAGCATCCTTGGCGGTGGCATGTCCTCACGCTTGTTCCAAGAAATTCGCGAAGAACGCGGCTTGGCCTATAACGTCGGCTCCTACACCGCCGAATACGATGATGCTGGCAAGTGGATTGTGTATGGCGGGGTTGAAGTCAGCAAGGCAGTCGATGCAATTGCCGCAATTATCGAAGAACTGCGCAAATTGCGCGATCATGGGGTGACTGCCGCCGAGTTACACCGCATTAAGGAACAAGTTAAGGGTGGAATGCTGCTTGGGCTGGAAGATACTTGGTCGGTGGCTAATCGCAATGCTCGCCATGAACTGCGCTACGGCGAGGTGATTCCAGTTGAGCAAATTGTGGCTTGGATCGAAGCGGTCACGCTCGAAGATATTCAGCGCGTGGCTCAACGCCTAATTCGCCCAGATAACTTATACTTAGCAATCATCGGCCCGCATGCCGAGGCCGCTGAATTCGAACAAGCTATCACGTTATAGCAATTCGCCGCGAGATGCTGGTTGGCAATGCAGCCAGCCAGCGCCCATTGCAAGCATAAGGAGAACACCGCGTGAGCCGTTTTGATGAAATGCGCATTTTTAGTGGTTCGGGCAACCCAACCCTAGCGCAGGCGATCAGCTCGTACATTGGCATCCGCCACGGTGAACTGAGTATCCATACTTTTCCGAATGAAAATATTTTTGTCAAAATCGAAGAAAGCGTCCGCGAACAAGATGTGTTCGTGGTGCAATCATTAGGTGCTCCGCTTAACCATTTGATTATGGAAATGTTGATTATGCTCGATGCCTTCAAACGAGCCTCGGCTGGTCGCATTACCGCTGTGATTCCTTACCTCGCCTATAGCCGCACCGATAAAAAAGACCAACCGCGCGTGCCAATCACTGCCCGTTTGCTAGCCGATTTGATCGTTGCCGCTGGCGCTCAACGGGTGCTGACCCTCGATTTGCATGCTGGCCAAGTTCAAGGCTTTTTCAGCGTTCCGGTCGATGAAATGAGCACCATGCACCTGCTGACCAACGAGGTCAAATCGTGGGGCTTGGAAAATGGCATCATCGTCTCACCTGGCTTGGGCTTTGCCAAAAAAGCCCGTAACTTCGCCGAAGCTGTCAATATGCCCTTGGCCTTGGTCGAAAAACGCCGAATCAATCACCACGATGGCACGGTTGGTCACTTAGCAATTTTGGGCGATGTGGCGGATCACGATTGTGTAATCGTCGATGATGAAGTTGCGACTGGCCATACTATGGTGCGGGTTTCCGAGTTGTTGATGGAACGCGGCGCACGCTCAGTTCGTGCTTGCTGTATCCATCCTTTACTCTATGGTGATTCAGTTGAGCGGATCAAGCGCAGCCCAATCGAGCGCTTTGTCACCACCGATACGATCACTTTGCCACCAGAAAAACGCTGGCCAGCCTTGGTGGTCAAGTCGGTTGCCCCACTCTTGGGCGAGGTCATTCAGCGTATCCACACTGGGATTTCGGTTGGCGCAATGTTTCCGGCTGGCCCACAAATTGGCCGCTGGTAGCCATTAATATTAATTAGGTAGATAAGCAATGCAACCCGAAGATTTAAGCTAAGCCGCTCGATCTTCGGGTTGTTTAATCTGGCATAAGGATGTTTGGCGATGCTTGATTCGATTGATGTTTTGGTGATTGGTGGCGGCGCAACAGGCACGGGAGTTTTGCGCGATTTGGCGATGCGTGGCTTGAGTTGTGTTTTGGTCGAGCGCCGCGATCTGGCCGATGGCACAACTGGCCGCTACCACGGCTTGCTGCATTCAGGCGCACGCTACATTGGCCGCGACCGCGAAGCCGCCCGCGATTGCGCAATTGAAAATCAGATTTTGCGCCGCATCATTCCACATTGCATCGAGGATACCAGCGGCTACTTTGTTTCCACGCCCCAAGATCCCAAGCGCTACGCCGAAGAATTTCTAGGTTTGTGCTTTGCTGCTGGTGTGCCAGCCCAACAAGTGCGGGTTAGCAGCCTTTTGCAACGTGAGCCAGCACTCAATCGCGGCATTTCGCATGCCTTTGAGGTTGCCGATGGCTCGGCTGATGCCTTTTTGACGGTTGAAGCCAATGTACGTTCAGCTCGTGAGTATGGCGGGCAGACCTTACTCTATCACGAAGTGATTAATTTAATCGTTGAGGCTGGCACAGTCGTTGGCGCTCGCTTGCACAACACCCTAAATGGCGAGGAATTTAATCTCGCCTGCCGCTATGTGGTCAATGCTGCTGGGGCGTGGGCTGGCCGAATCGCCGCCTTGGCTGGAATCGCCGTTGATATTGTGGCGGGCAAAGGCGTGATGGTGGCCTTCAATCATCGCTTGGTTAATAGCGTGATCAATCGCTGCAAGCAGCCAGGTGATGGCGATATTATCGTGCCAGTGCGCACGGTTTGCGTGGCTGGAACGACCGACGAAAGTGTGCCCGACCCCGATGATCGTTCGATGTTGGCCCATGAAATTGCCACGGTTTTGGATGAAGGCGAGATTCTCATTCCTGGCTTAGCGCAAGCCCGCATGCTACGAGCATGGGCTGGCGTGCGCCCACTCTACCGCGAGCAAGCCACCACCGAAGATCGCGATCTTAGCCGCGATTTTAAAGTGCTCGATCATGCCCAACGCGATGGGGTAGCCGGAATCGTTTCAATTGTAGGCGGTAAATACACAACCTATCGCATGATGGCGGAACGGACAGTTGATCTGGTTGCCAAATATGTGCAAAATACCAGCGCCTGTCGCACTGCTGAGGAAGCTATTCCAGCCCCCGATCAACGCCGTTTATTTACGGTTGGTGCGCCATTAGCAACAATTGAGACCGAACAAAGCTATGGCGATTTAATTTGTGAATGCGAATTGGTTACACGCCAACGCTTGCTTGATGCCTGGCAAGCAGGCGCAACCAGCATCGACGATTTGCGCCGCGATACGCGCATCGGCATGGGGCCGTGCCAGGGTGGTTTTTGTACTATGCGTACCGCCGCTCTCGCCTACGAAGCCCAAGTTGCCGATCAGCAACAAAGTGTCGAGGCAATTGAGCACTTTTTGCAAGAACGTTGGCGTGGGATTCAGCCAATTCTCTGGGGCGATCAATTACGTCAAGCACGGCTCGACGAGCAGATTTACCTTAATCTATTAAATGTGCAGCCTGAGGATGCCCAATAATGCGGTGGCAACTCGCCCGTTGGCAACAATTGGCCCGCCAGCTGAAACAACAACTACGAATACTCTTGTTGGCATGGCGTGATCCGCGTGTGCCATGGTATGCCAAAGCCCTAGCAATTTGCACCTTGGGCTATGCTTTTAGCCCAATCGACCTAATTCCTGATTTTATTCCGGTGTTGGGCTATTTAGATGATCTCTTGATCCTGCCGCTTGGTATTATGTTAACAATTAAACTTATTCCCAGCGTCGTTTGGCAAGAATATACAATCAAGGCCCAGCAAACTCCAGCCCAATCCAAACCAGTTAGTTATATCAGTGCAGGCTTGATTATTGGGCTTTGACTTGGAGCAGCATGGTGGGCATTTAATTTGCTTCGCTAAGCATAAATTCAATCAAAAGTCGCTTCATTAATCAAACCTGTAATGCTATACTAGGAAAATACTGACCAAAGTACTAAACCAATGAGGGAAGAACAATGCAAATCGCCGCATTATTGGCCGAGGCTCGCCATGCCTTGAGTGTAGGAGATCGTGCCAAAGCCAAACAGTTCGCTTCACAAGCTTTGCGACTCGATAGCAAGCACATTGAAACATGGCTTTTACTGGCCGACCTGGTTGAAGTTCCCGCGCAAAAACGCGATTGTTTTCAACGAATTTTGGCCATCGATCCTACCAATACCATTGCCAAACAAGCCCTGAACCAACTTGATGCGCCAGCCCCAGTTGCTGCCGCCAGCTTTGAATTACCCAAATCGGCGTGGTTTGGCAGCAAAGCAACTGAGCCAGAGTTAACCGCCCAAGTTGGTGGTGGGTTAATCACTACGCCATCAATGCCAACAAGCTCAGCCGGCGGGATTCGTCCTTTGGCGCAGGCCCAAGCACCTTCATTGGTCGAGTTGAGCAATACGCCTGCGCTCCCAACTGGCTATGTTCAGCCAATTCAGCCTACCTATAGCCAGCCAAATTATGCTCAACCCAACCAAGCTTTCATCCCACCAGTGGCGAATTATGGCCAAGCTCAGCCACAATATGGTCAAGTGACCTACCCATATGTTGAGCCAAGTGGCGCAGCCAAATTCTTGAAATGGCTAGTTTTTGCAACATTAGGCTTAATAGTAGTTTGTGCAGGGATTGGCTTGATGGTCAATTTTGGCAAAGAGCCACCGCCAACGCCCAAAGTCAGTGCCCAAGATCGCACGACGGCGATGCTTGGTGATACCATGAAGATAATCGTTAATCCCGATTTTTATGATAAAAGCAAACAGAAAGCCATTGTTGAGCCTTATTTGAATAACTATTTTATTGAGGCTGCCCGTACTAATACTGGACGGTTAGACCAAACTGTTCTTGATAGCTTCGATAATGGAGTAGATCAACAGGCCTTTCTTGCGGCTCTGCCTTATATCAAAGATGCCTATGTTACGCCAACCCAATATACGGTAGAATCACAAACGAATGAGATGATTACGCTCAAGTTAATCAGTGGAGATCTTGTATTTACTTTTCATAATGGTAAATTTCTCCAAGTTCCATTAAAAGATACCTACGATACATTTACTTGGGTCAATGATGATGGAAGATGGTATCTTGCTGGGGTAAGTTTAAAATAAGTTAGCCAGAGGCATTATCTATTCTCAATATTGATATAGAATACAATTAAACCATTACTCCGCCCCAATGCTGTGGCTGGTATACTTAAGCGAGAGAGTCGAAGGCCATTCTTTGTGCGGAGGCTTAGAACCCATGGACGCAACAGCCGATATTGGCTTAATCGGGTTGGCCGTAATGGGCCAAAACTTGGTTTTGAACATGAACGACCACGGTTTTGTGGTCGCTGTCTATAATCGCACCACCAGCAAAGTCGATCAATTTTTGGCTAACGAGGCCCAAGGCACCAATGTTGTCGGAGCACATTCGTTAGAAGAATTGGTCAGCAAACTCAAGCGCCCACGCCGCGTGATGTTGATGATTCAGGCTGGCAGTGCGGTCGATGCCACAATCGATCAATTAGTGCCCTTGCTGGAACCTGGCGATATTATTATTGATGGTGGCAATTCGCTGTTTACCGATAGCAATCGCCGCACCGCAGATCTTGAAGCCAAAGGATTGTTATTCATCGGCACAGGGGTTTCGGGTGGCGAGGAAGGTGCACGCCATGGCCCTTCGATTATGCCTGGTGGTTCGCCCGCCGCATGGCCGCATGTACAGCCAATTTTCCAAGCCATCGCGGCCAAAGTTGATGATGGCTCGCCATGTTGCGATTGGGTTGGTGAAGGCGGCGCTGGCCACTTCGTCAAGATGGTGCACAACGGCATCGAATATGGCGACATGCAATTGATTGGCGAAACCTACGATGTTATGCGCTCGTTGGGCTTGAGCGCCGACGAGATGAGCAGCGTGTTTGGCGAATGGAACGAGGGCAAACTCGATTCATATCTGATTGAAATTACCCGTGATATTTTAGCCTTCCGCGATAGCGATGGCGCACCGTTGGTCGATAAGATTTTGGATAGCGCTGGCCAAAAAGGTACAGGCAAATGGACAGTCGTTTCTGCTTTGGATAATGGTATTCCGCTGACGTTAATCGGCGAAGCCGTGTTTAGCCGCTTTTTGTCGGCACTCAAAGATGAACGGGTGCACGCCGCCAGTGTGATCAGCGGGCCAGCCGATCAGCCAAACGTTGATCGCGCCGCCTTGGTCAACGATCTGCGCGAAGCCTTGTATGCAGCCAAAATCGTTTCATATACGCAAGGCTATATGTTGATGCGAGCCGCCGCCAAGGAACAAGGCTGGAATCTCAATTATGGCGGGATTGCTTTGATGTGGCGTGGTGGCTGTATCATTCGCTCGGCCTTCTTGGGCAAAATCGAGGAAGCCTATCGCAATAATCCTGAATTGGTGAACTTGTTGCTCGACCCTTATTTCAGTAACGAAGTGCAGCAATCGCAAGCCGCTTGGCGACGAGTGATTGCCCACGCCGTCCTCGCAGGCATTCCAGTGCCAGCCTTATCGAGTGCCTTGGCCTTCTTTGATGGTTATCGCACCGGCAATTTGCCAGCCAACCTGTTACAAGCCCAACGCGATTACTTCGGTGCACACACCTACGAACGCATCGATGCTGAGCGTGGCAAGTTCTTCCATACCAACTGGACAGGCAAAGGCGGCACGACAACTGCCGGAACGTATCAAGCCTGATACAAGGATGAAGTATGAGGGATGAAGGATGAAATCTCTGTTGATCTCCATGAATATTTAAGATTAATGGTCATGGGGGATGAATGTTCAGCTTCAGATAGCTAAGGCTTATTCATCCCTCATCCTTCATCCTTCGGTATGCATAGTATGTTAGGATTAACCAAATTCAGCCATTGATCAAAAAAGGCGTGCCCAACACTTGGTTGAGCACGCCTTTTGGTTGAGAGTAATCGACAGTTACTTGAGGCTTTCGGCAATCTTGGTGGCTTGTTCGCCATCGATGTTGCCAGTAATCACGAAGGTTACATCGCCTTCTTGCCAGGTCAACACCACACCAACATTGCCACGGCCTTCGATCAAGGTGCCTTGAACGCCACGGACAGTTACTTCAGTGCCGCCACGTTGAATCTTAGCATCTGGATCATCACCTTTGGCTTGAACCAAGGTCCATTCCACATCAGCGCCAGCGTAGGTTTGAATTACGGTGGTGGCTTTGGCAAGGGTCAACAATTGAACATCGCTCAAGGTTGTGCCCAAGGTTTCGTTGGGAGCCAACAGTTCGAAGCCTGCTTGCGCCTTAGCTTCGTCCAAGGTCAAATCGGTAGCTGGAGCAGCTTGTTCCATTTCCTTGATCATATCGGCGATCTTGACGATTTCGGCGTTAGCTGGTGGCTGAGCGCTGAAAATCGCCATATCGATACCTTTATTGACTTCAAGGGTTTCAGCGGCAAAGCTGACATTGCCCATATCTTTGGCATCAAGCACAAACTTGACTGGCATCCAATTGGTATCTTCCAACCAAACGTTGATGTCAACCAACAAATCGATTGGCAATTGTTGTTGGGCATCTGATTTTGGCGCAATGCTAACTTTGTAGGTATTGAAACCAGCAACTTTTTCTTCGCCCAAAATCGTGATCGTCAAGGCATCCAAGCCTTTTTCAACGACACCTTGCAATTGGCCGAGCATTTCGGTTTGGTCCATGCGACCGCGACCACCTTGGCCTTGCTCTTGATCTTGTTGGCCTTGGCCCATTTGCGATTCGCTCAACTCAGCGGCGGTACCAACATAGGCTTTATTTTCAGCGGGGTCGTAGAACCAGCCTTGCGTACCATCAGTCACGACTTCAGCGCCAACCATCTTGGCATCGTTGGCATCAAGAATTTTAGCGCGGAAGGCTTTGATTTCATTGCCTTCAGCATCTTTGTTGCCAGTTTTGCTCGACCAAACTTCGGCCTTGATAAAGCCAGTCGCTTGATCCGAGGTGTAATCGACGCGCATAATTGCATGAACATTGTTGGTATTGGCTTGGCCTTCCCGAATTTTGGTAACGATGTTTTCAGCCGTGATATCTTCTTGACCACAGCCTGCTAACACCATTGTTAACACGAGCATCAAGCTCCACATTCGCTTGAACATTTGATTCCTCCTAGCAGTATTGAACGGTTTTATAGTAGCACGGCCCCTGGTTACAAACTAGGTCAGCGATGTAATAAAATGATGAACAGCTATTAACTCACCAAATCCATGCCGCAACCAAACTAGCTGCCCAGAAACAAAACCAAATCAAGCTGGCTTGAGTCATTTTGGCACTCGTCATCCGATCAAGCTCTAAGCCTGGGATAGCGGGCCGTAGGAGTTGGGTCATTAAATTAAACACGCTCCAAGCAACAATCAATAATTGGGCCAAGCGCAAAACCGCCAGCCATGGATCACCCCACCAAACGCCGAGCAAACCCACGCCAATTCCTGCAATCAGCAACAAACTACTACGCCAAAGCATGGCGCTCAGCAAGGCCAAATAGGTTGTTCGACCCAAGGTTTCGTGCTGAATCCGGCTTTGGTTGTTTAATAATAGCCACCATGCTGGTAGTTGAATAATTGCAATAATTAGCCCCAGTTGCAGCACCACGCCAATCGCTTGCACCAAGCTTTGTTGCGCTAAATTGGGTGCACGCAACAGCAACATATGCACAGCCACCAAACCTGACCAAAGCCCAATATAGCCCCAAGTCGTGCGTTGATGGCCTTGCAAAACATCTTGCACCGCTCCCGATTCGATCATCGATTCAGGGCGTGGACGCGGCATGGCCACATTGCGAGCACGTGGACGCGGCTTGGTTGGTTGTTTTGGGGTGGCAGGGGTTTCCAGTGGTTCGGTTTGGCTAGGAATCGGCTGGGTGGGCGTGCCCAATGGCTTGGTTTGGTTGCGAAAGCGCTGCTCGGCCAGCTCAGCAAAATCTTCCAAGGCCGAAAGTGCGAGTTGATTGGTTGGATTAATCGCCAGCACCCGATCTAAGCAATAGCGCATTTTATCGGCAGAATCAACCACGCCGCTCAGCCAGAGCCATGCTTGCTCATGGTTGGGGTCGTGTTGCACAATGTTGCTCAACAATTTTCGCGCTTGTTCAGTATTACCTTGATTGGCCGCCGCTTTGGCTAAGCGCAACAATTCATCAATCGATTGTTCGGTCATGCTACTTCCTCAATATTAACAAGCCTATTTTAACCGAGGTTGACAGCACAACGCACAAGCATCAAGGCTGTATAATGGTAACAACCACTGATCAACGCTATCAATGGCTGCATTTGTCGTAAATGATGCAAGCATGTGCCTGCATCGCTAGTGCGGAGTGTCAACGGTGACCTACTTCGACTCTTTGTTAATTGCCAATCGGGGCGAAATTGCGGTGCGGGTAATTCGGGCTTGCCGCTCATTGGGCATCGAAGCAATCGCGGTCTATTCCGATGCCGACGCACGCGCCTTACATGTGCGCGAGGCTGATCGGGCGATTCGCATCGGCCCAGCTGCCGCCGCTCAATCGTATTTGAATATCGAAGCAGTGCTAGCCGCTGCCCAACAAACTGGAGCACAGGCGATTCACCCAGGCTATGGCTTTCTCTCAGAAAACGCCAATTTCGCCCGAGCCTGTAACCAAGCAGGCATTGCCTTCATCGGTCCGCCCGCTGAAGCCATCGAAGCCATGGGTTCGAAAAGCGCCGCTAAACGCCTCGCCGAATCGGTGGGCGTGCCAACCGTGCCAGGCTACAACGGCGACGATCAAAGCGAACAACGCTTGTTGGCCGAAGCCGAACGGATTGGCTTTCCGTTGCTGATCAAGGCTTCGGCTGGTGGCGGCGGCAAAGGGATGCGCAGCGTGCATCGGCTTGCTGAATTTTCAGCGGCCTTGGCAGCAGCGCAGCGTGAAGCCCTTGCCGCATTTGGCGATCAGCATGTTTTGCTCGAAAAGCTGATTGAACGCCCACGCCATATTGAGTTTCAAATTCTCGGCGATCAACATGGCACTATGCTGCATCTTGGCGAACGCGAGTGTTCGATTCAACGCCGCCATCAAAAAGTGCTCGAAGAATCGCCCTCAATTGCATTAACCCCAGCATTACGCGCTACGATGGGCGCGGCGGCTGTGCGTTTGGCGCAAGCCGTCAATTATTACAACGCTGGCACCCAAGAGTTTATGCTCGATGCCAATGGCGAGTTTTATTTTCTCGAAATGAATACCCGTTTGCAAGTTGAGCACCCCGTGACCGAGTTGGTGACAGGCTTGGATTTGGTGCAATTGCAAATTGCCATCGCCGCTGGCCAGCGGTTGCCCTTTGCTCAAGCTGATATCCAGCAAACTGGCCATGCGATCGAAGTCCGCTTGTATGCAGAAGATCCAGTGCAAATGTTGCCTTCAATTGGCCAACTTAGCAGCTATACGCCACCCGAAGGCCCAGGCATTCGACTTGATACTGGGGTCACAGTTGGCGATCATGTCACAATTAATTACGATCCAATGCTGGCCAAGTTGATCGTGTGGGGCGAGCAGCGTGAGCAGGCGATTGCCCGTTTGCGCTATGCCTTACAACATTTCGAGGTTGCTGGCGTTACCACCAACATCCCATTGTTGCAGGCGATTATTAACACGCCAGCCTACCATTCCGGAGCCACAACCACCGATTTTCTGCAAACCCATGCAATTAGCGAGCAATTGCAACATCGTCAGTTGCCGCCCAATTTGGCTTTGGCAGCCAGAGCTTTGTTTGATTTAGAGCCTGATCCTGATGCCGCGTTGGTTGGTGACCCTTGGAATGTGCCATGGCGGGCAGCCCATATGCCGCATCAACTACGCTACCAAAGCAACGATCAAACCGTGCCGATCAAGGCGCAACCGCAAGCGCCCCAAGCATGGCTGGTAACGATCAACGATGAGCAACTTGAGATTGTGGTTTTGCGTCGCCATCTCAATCGCATGGTTGTGCGGGTAGCCGATCGAATTTATCAATGCCAACTTGAGCAGGATAGCTTGATTTGGCAAGGCGTTGGTTACCAGATTCAGCCTGCTGCCGCTCCCAGCCTCGACCAAAATAATGGACACAAAGGCGATGCCAGCCTTGAAGCGCCCATGCCAGGCACAATTATCAAACTGCTGGTAGCCGAAGGCGAGCACGTTAGTGCAGGCCAACCATTGCTGATTATGGAAGCCATGAAGATGGAGCACACCGTGACCGCGCCCTACGCTGGCACTGTCGCCAAACTGCCCTACCGCCAAGGCCAACAAGTCAGCGGCGGGGTGGCGCTAGCCGAAATTACTGCTGAGTAATTTAACTGCAACTCCTTTAATCAATCAAGATTAAAGGAGTTGCTTAACTTTTTGGTGGCACAAGTACTTTAAATTCTCTAAACCGACATTGAACCGGTAATTTACCACCAGTCACGATCCCAACATCGATGCGCGAATGGCTTAATCGTGGTATTTGACCGCGCCATACCAACTGATCATTGACAAAAAAGTGATGCTCTTGGCCTAATACTACCATTGATAATGTATTAGGTTGGCGAATTTTGATTGCTGGATGAAAACTACGGTCATAATACACCGCCCAATGATCTCCGCCGTTGCGTGTTTCACAAATTGAAAACATACCCACATCATCACGAATTCGAAACATCCCATGGCTTAGATCGCACAATTCCTCAAAGAAAATACAATAACCGTCTTCTTCATTATTAGCAGGTGTTAAACGTTCAGCTATCAGCGAAACGTAATAATGTTCAGGTGTAAAACAAGGTGAATCGCCACCCAAATACACATTCGTATGAAAATGACTATAGGCAGTCAGTTGATAGGTTTGATCAACAAATTCCCGCTCCAAGCGACAAACTCCATCATCACGCCAACCAAGTCCCCAATGATGCCCATTCTGCACAAAATCATCATAAAAATAAGGTTGCCATGTTGCCTTTATCCTGCGCAAATCGATCGATCGTGCTTTAACGGCTGCTGAAGGAACAACATGTTCCCAAACTTTGTTCAGTTCAAATTCTTGAATGGCACTAACTGGAGTTTGATAACGCACCCATGCAGGGTTGATACAGTAAAACAACACATCAGCTTCAAAGGCCGTTAAATAGAGCTCGGCGGCAATTTTCTCAATTTGCCGAATATACCGTGGGCGAAATTTCCCGGTAAACCAATTATTCATGGTGGTCAGTGAGACCCCAACCTGCTCAGCGAGGCGTGCTTGGGTAAGCGTTTCATCACCATGCAAGATAAAAAAAGCTCGCAACAACTCGGCAAACGAATGGCGCGACATTTGTACGACCTTTCATTGACTTTGAAAAATACACAAGTGGCAGCATTAGATCAATGCTACAGTTTCCAACGAGCTCAATTCACCGATAGATCTATCGAATTTCACTTAGTTGGTATTGATTAGCTAACAATGTATTGGAGTACCTTGTCATGAACCAATTAACCAAACGTGAATTCGAGGTTGCCGAGTTATTGAACCAAGGGTTGTTAAATCGTGAAATTGCAGCCCAGCTCTGTGTCAGTGAAGTAGCCATTGAGCAGCATTTGACTAGGATTTATCGCAAGTTGGCTGTTCGCAATCGGGTCGAAGCAGTTCTAAAATTACGCGGAATGCAGCAAGAATGTATGGCTTCCCATAGTATACAAGATCTTTCGCACTAGCTACACTAAACCCATCGCAGCATTACCACCACATTACAGCCACAGCTACTTTTTTCAGTGTTTTGGAGGATCACTGTATGGATGTTGGAGCAAGAGCGTTCGGCGTTTTGGGATTGATGAGCTTACTGTTGAACTTAATCAGCATGCCCTTCGAATCAGGGGCAATTCAGCCCAACCTGCATTATTCAGTGCCAAGCGGAGACCACACCAAGAGCGAAAGCTTAAACACAACATCGCAAATAGCTCTCGCCAACCCTTCATTTGAAAATGGCTTCGAAAACTGGTTTCGCAATGGGCCATGCAATACCGTTACCTATTCAGGCTCGGCCCTGCATGGCAATTGGTATCTAGCGAGTAATCGCAACGGCACTGAAGCCTGTAGCTCGATCTATCAAGATAAGACCTATTCAGTTCAGAATTCCGAACACTACCGTTTGGCAGTTTGGGTGCGTTCAGCAAATGGTACACCACTCTATGGCACGGTTGCGTTGTGGGGGCTTGGTCAAAACCCAAATCAGAATGCAAAAACCCATTTCAACACTGCTGGCACCGGCTGGCAATGTGTCGAGACTATATTCAAGCCAGAAGAAAATCATACATCGTTGCGAGCTGAGTTCTATGTGCGCTCACTGAATGGTGAGTACCATTTTGATAATGTCATGCTAAGCAAAGAATCATGGAGCGATGAGCCAACATCACTTTGCCCCAACATTCCGCTACAAAATCCATCGTTTGAACAAGGGACGCAAGGCTGGTCGGCATCCGCACCATGTTATATCGGTACAGCCTCTGACTATATGACTGAAGGTACATATTATCTTGTGGCCAATCGCAATGGTTCGGAAAGCTGCTACTCAGTTTCACAAGATACAAGCTATCCTATCAAAGCTGGGCGAATTTATCGGGTTGCAACATGGGTTCGTTCGCCAAGTGGCGTACCACTAAATGGTACAATTGCTTTGTGGGGGCTTGGTCAAAACCCAAATGAAAATGGCTCTGCAAATTTCACCGTTTCAGGCATAGGTTGGCAATGTGTCGAAGCGGTTTTCCGCCCAAATAATAATCATTCAACCTTTCGAACTGAGTTTTATCTCAAATCAATGGGCGGTGATTATCATTTTGATGACGTTATCGTCAGGGAGCAAGCAACATCACTTTGCCCGACGATTCCACTGCGCAACCCATCGTTTGAGCAAGGGATTGAAGGCTGGTCAGCATCTGCTCCTTGTTATCTCAATCGCGGCACAAACGCAGCCTTTGATGGAACTGGCTATCTCGTAGCTAATCGCAATGGTTCAGAAAGTTGCTACTCAGTTTCCCAAGATACGCGAGACATTCAAACCATGCACTATGGGGTTGGAGGCAATCATACGTATCGTCTAGCAGCATGGGTTCGTTCACCAAGTGGTGCAGCATTGAATGGAACTCTCGCTTTGTGGGGGCTTGGATGGAATCCCAATGAGAATGCATCCACAAATTTCATCACTACCGGCACAGGCTGGCAATGCGTTGAGGTGATTTTCCGACCAGTCTATGATCATCTGGACTTTCGGGCCGAGATTTACCTCAAATCGATGAATGGCGATTATCATTTCGATGGAATAACGATTCGCGAACAAGCAACTCCGCTTTGCCCTTAAATTCTACACCCTAGTCATCATCAATCCTTACGAGCGTAGTTGAAATATACTACGCTCGTTTTGTGGCTAGCCAAAGCCTCAACCAGCAGCTATACTAGCGCCAAGCGTCTGGATTGAACGGAGGTTGCAACGATGGCCTTAACCTTTCAAACCGCCCCACGCATTTCGCAAGCAGAGTTTCGGCGCGTGCTCGAACGTGGCACAGAGCTTGGTCGCTCGCCCGTCGCCCCTTTTGCCGATGAGTGCTACCAAATTATTGTTGGCTATGGCTTAGATCCAGCGGTGGCGCTCGGTTTTTTCGCCCACGAATCGCAATTTGGCCTCGATGGTGTTTCAACCAAAAGCCTCAATTGGGGCAATGTTCGCACGCCTTACGATCCCAAACGCGCTGCCGGAACGGTGCAAAGCGCTAGCGGCCATGGCGAATTTGTCTGTTTTCGTTCGTGGCAGGATGGGTTACGCGATTGGTGTGAGCGGATTCTCAATCGTTATATCAAAGAACGTGGCCTAACCACGGTCGATGCGGCGATTCCGGTCTATGCTCCTTCATCCGATGGCAACAACGAAAAAGCCTATATCCAGCATGTTGAACGATTGGTAACTCGTTGGCAGGCGGAAGATCCCCAGCCTGTGGTAGTTTCAACAGGAGGTCCAAGCGTGGCTGAATTACAAGATGCCTTGATGGTCGCAGCGTTCGAGGCGGTTGGCGCAACCTATCATCCCGAGTGGGCTTTTCATCAATATGCCATGAACGAGGCCAAGGCTGGGCGGTTTCTTGGCTCGCCACTCGGCGAAAGCAAACGGATCACGGTTGGCGGCCAGCAATTTTCGGTGCAAGTCTTTGCGCTCGATACACTCTACACGCCGATTGGCAACCCTGAGAGCAGCACCAACTGGAGCGATATTCGGCGGCTCAGTGCTTTGCTCAAGTAAGCTAGAAGTTCGCAATCAAATGCAGCGCAAACCGCATGAGATCAGGCACAATCAAATCGGGAGTATGCTGCGAGGCTTCGGTGGTGGCTTGCGGGCGTTTGACCAAGGCCGCCCGTAAGCCTGCCAACTGCGCACCTTGCACATCACGAAACAGATTATCGCCAATATACCAAGGATGGTTGGCCGGAGTTTCGACTTGGGCTAAGGCATGAGCAAATAAACGCGGGTCGGGCTTACGATAGGCATAATCTGAAGAAATCACGATTGGGTCGAAATAGTCCAGAATTTCTAATTCAGCTAATTCAGCCAGGGCAATCACTCGCTGCGCATCAGAAACAATGCCCAAGCGATAGTGCCGATGTAATATTCGCAAGGCTTCTTTGGTATCAGGGAAAAGCTGGAGATGCTTGATGCTCAACACGCGTAATAATTGGGTGATACTGACCGCCTCAGTCGGATCAAGCCCAAATTCATCAAGCAACGCAGCCCAAATTGCCTCAGTTTGCCATTCGGGGTAAGCTTCGTGGGCTGGCAAATTGGCTTGCATCGCCGCAAAATAGCGCTTATGTAAACTATCGGCGCTACAAGCCACACCACGATAGCGCAACCACTGCGCTAAGTGCTGCCACAACGCTGGCTGATGCTCGTCGGTATGCACATCAACCAGCGTGCCATAAATATCAAACAATACTAGCGGACTACCAGGCATGCCTGTGCCTCCGCAACCAACCGTTGACGATATTCCCAGCTAAACCATTCGTTGCGAGCAATCCGCAACAAATAGCAGCCCATATAAAATTGGCCACGTTGGGTAAAGGCGGCAAATTCCTCTTGATCAAAATCGCTCAACAAACCATAGCGATCATAAACCCGACGAATTAACCACTCAGCAGCGGTTGGATCGCCGGTGGCATTGAAGAAGGCATGCTTCAATTCAGCCACCATACAGCCAATATCAATCGCTGGATCATCGTGGCGGGATCGCTCCCAATCGATTAATGCAAGCTCTTCCGGAGCAGTAAAGAGCATATTGGCCGGAGTTGCATCGCCATGAATCATCGAACGTAGGCCTTGATGCAGCATACCGCCGGCTTCCCAATGCACTTGGAGCATGCGTAAATTGGCCAACGCTGTATGATTGAGCAATTCTTGTTCGCGCAATTGGCGCAACAATTTTTCCCAATATTCCCAAGCATTGGTCACATCAATTTTATCGGTGGTGGCAGTTCGACGGTGCAAGGTGGCCAACCAACCAGTAATCGTATTGACATAGGCCATCAATGGGCCAAGGTTGCGGGTTTGCAGGGTGGTTTCGAGAATTGTGCCCCAACTTTGGCCTGGCAACCATTCAGTGATCAACAGCAGGCGCTCAGGGTCGGTGGCCAATGGGCGCGGCACCAAATAGGGGGCTTGGGCAAAACCCAGCGCGTGCAATTGCGCCAGCGTCGTGGCTTCGCGGTTCAACAATGTGCGTGAGTAGGTGGGCAAAAACCGTCGGCCATCTAAGCCAGTTTTATGCTCAAACGACTTAATGACCACGTGTACTCCGCTATGGGCTTCATGCACCCGTTGCACGCTGGGAGTATTCATAATTGGTTCGACATTGAACGTTGGATGTAACGTGAAAATCCCTAAACTTGGCAGGGCTTGATCACGTAGCGCAGGAAATGCGCGATGATCTGAGAGCAGCATGATCGTCATCGTTCGCCCGCTCCTTCCTTTATACGAGTTCCACCACCATCGGTTGGGCGGCTCACATTGCCGCTAGTGGGGAATGGCTAGAATGTGCAGAACCTAGCTAAATTCAAGTTTTGCAAATATTCACCTATTCAGCAATGGTTGAATAGTCCTTGCTTCCTCACAGATAGTTAGGCCTTTTTAATTTGTGTAAACGTTTACAAATACTAACATAGCTAGCTAGCATTGTTAATCACAGTCAAGGGAGTAGAAATAGGTGATTCGTTATCCTATGTTAAGGTGATTAACGATCCCCTGTAGGAGTTATTAATCACCTCACTTGACCACAGTTAACATTAACAAAAACTAACTATTAGACCACGATTGGCAGTTTAAATTTGATTTCTCTCGCGAGGCAGTTTATTCGACCGCGCCGTGCAATTTATGAGCTGATTTACGCGCAATCAGTTGTAATGGCACGAGTTCTGTAAAGAGAAAACGAAAACTTCCGCAGCGTTCGAGCATTTGGGGGCCGTAGAGTGCCAATACCCAGCGCCAATAGGCCGATAAGCCATGTTGCTCGCCATTACGCACTTCGCCACCTCGCGCAATAAAATCATCGGTCAATGATGTCAATACACTGTTGGCTTCTGGCTCGCTTGCCGCAAGTTTTTGCAACCAATGGCGATAAAACTTGCGCCATGGATTATCGTTTTGTTGCCACCATGCCAAGCGTTCGCTTGGCACGTTTGGTGCTGTAGCTTCTTGCCACGCTTGCTGGTAACTATGAGCAATAATCAACGGTTGTTGAATACCCAAGCCGCCAGCAGTGATTGGCCAATGAAACCAACCTTCGGGCAAACTAACGCTGTTGTTCAAACGCTGGTGAATCAAATCGCCAACATAGGCGACCATGCTGCCTTGCTGAATGATCTGTTGACCATAGCGCCATAAGGTTGTACGCACTTGCTCACGATGACTGGCTCCAAGGTTGACCCGCAGACCAATCGCTTGGCATAGGTAGGTACAAGCGCCATTATACACCTCAATTTTATTAAGAATTGCAGGTGTATTGGTGATCGTCTGGGCAGTTTGGTTAATATATTCGCCAATCAGACTATGATCAAGTTGCCATGTGCCTTGAGCATCAAGCGTCAAAAAGAGCCAATGTGGCGCTTGTTGTGGTAATTCGCTGGGTAATTGGCCATTAATTGCCATTGCACCAGTTTTTTGCTCATTCAGATTCAGGCCACAGCTAGCACACCAGGTTTGCAGTGCTTGCCATGCTTTGCGCATTTCATCAGGATCGGTGGCGATAATTGTTAGATCATCGACAAAGCGCACGATTTGCACATGGGCATGCAACTCAAGATATTGCTCCATTAATCGCAACACTAACTCGCCTAAAATGTCTGAAATTGGACGATGATTGGGGATGCCAACCCGCTGCTGGGTTGCTTGCTGATTGACCTGCAACGGCACTGCCATATATTCAGCAAAAAAGCCAATTTGCTGCTCGCTCAAGCCCATGCGCTGCAACACATCGAGCACAAATTGTTGATTGAGCGACGGATAGTAGTCGCGGAAATCAGTTTTGAGCACATAGATGGCTTGGTCGGGTGTGGCATGCAGGCCAAGCTGAATTTCGGCATTAATCAAGCGTAATGCAACTTCGAGATTATGCTCATAATTGCTATCATACTCGGCCAATTGGCTCCATTGCTGCAAGCGAGTAATTTCAGAAGCTCGACTGGCAAAAATCGAATGCGGATTGCCATACAATTCAAGCTGTTCAGCAGCATCAATTGCGAGCGGGCGGCGCAGGGTGTGCCACAAATTAACGCTTTTGGAAACTGCATAGCTTTCGGCAATCAGCTTATTCAAATCGCGATCATAGCCACGCTCTTGGGCGATGCGCTTGAGTTTTTTCAAGGGCAATGTGCTGTTAACCCGACAGAATTTGGCAAAATACTCTTGCCAATGCTCAGCAACGACGTGATGCAAACAGGCAGTCAGCAAATCTTCTTGCAAAAATAAGCGCCATTTAGTTCGCGCAAATTGGGCAACCGCCGTAACTCCGGCCTTGGGCCAGCGCCAATCGGCCAACTGGGCACGCACAATCATCAAGGCATCGGCCAATTCTTTGCGCATAATCGGATCGCCCAAAATCTGACGAGCCTCAGACCGAGTAGCGGTGCTGTAAAAACTATCTTTAGCAATCCGCCGCAAAATCGCGCAGAGTGTATCGCTATCAATTTCATCAGGCTCAGCCTGTAGCGCTTTGCTCAATTCGCTGCGAGTTTCAAGATCAAATTGATCATGAAAGATGGCATCAAGCACCGCCCCATGCTGGGTCGCCATGCTTGGCTGATTAATTTGGGCAACGAGGCTTTGGGCCTGCTCCGGGTAGCTCACCGCCACTTCAGCATGATCAAGCCATTCTTGAAATAGTGCGCCGAAAATCGAGACTAATTCGGCTCGTAGTTGGCCGCTGGCCAGTTCGCGCTCTAACTCAGCCGACCACCAAGCGGTTAATTCGCTGCTCGCAGGCGTAGCCGGATCGCTCAATAAACGCATATTGGTGATGCTTGGGTGCAGCGGCTGTTTGGCAAAGGTTAATTGCTGGAGCTGCTCGTGAAGCAGGTTAATCCGAGCATGGGGTTCTTCAATTGTGGCTAAATGTTGGCTAATTTCGGAATAGGTTGCAAGGGCTTGCTCACGTTGCAAGCCCAGCTCGCGCAATTTAATCGCAGTTACCAATTGTTCACTTGCAGTTAACATCAGTGCCTCCAGCGTGGAGCACCTTCTGCTAGCTTTTGTGCATCAACTCGCTCAATGCGGCAAAACTTTGGGAACGTTCGGCAAAAACATAGTGGACTGGCAAAACCGTAATGCCTGTTGAGCCAATCGAACGCAAATGATCGATCGCTGGCAAAATGTTGGCGCTATCGACGACCAACGACACCGCGTACCAGCCTTCACCACCATCGCGACTCCAAACTGGCGAAACAGTTGGGCCTTGCAATCCTGCCAAGGCGGCATGGGCTACCACTCTGGCCCCAACATCGGCGACATCGGAACCTGGCACGTTGGCAATCAACGAAACATAGGTTTTAGCGCGATGGCGAGCTTCGATCAACTCTAAAATCGATTGGACAACCCGTTGTTTTTGCGAACTTTCCCGTAGCGACCGTCGGTTGGCGATTAATGCAGCTTGCGCTTGCAGAATCGTGCCTCCTTGAATCATTTTGAGATGATTATCGCGTAGGGTTGTCCCAGTGGCTGTCAAATCAGCGATGATATCGGCATATCCTAACGAAGGCGCGGCCTCGGTTGCCCCTTGCGAGTCGATCAGCGCAAAAACATTGATGCCTTGCTGATGACACCATTGGCGTACCAAATTGGGAAACTTGGTGGCGATCCGCAATTGGCGGCCAGCCCGGGCATACTCCGCCGCTAAATCGGCCACATCACGCCATGAGGTTACGTCAATCCAATGATCGGGCACGGCCAGCACTAAATCGCAGTAGCCAAAGCCCAAATCTTTATAGACCACCACTAGATCATCGCTCTCGCCGCCTAGCTCCTCGACCAAATCATAGCCACTTACGCCCAAATCAATCGAGCCATCGGCGACTTTCTCGACAATATCAGGAGCGCGATGCAGCAACACTTCAACTTCGGGCAGCGTTTTGATCGAAGCTGTGTAGCGGCGCGGATTGGGCCGCGAAACTTTCAGGCCACAGCTTTCAAAAAAGCGAAACGTATCATCAGCAAGAGCACCTTTGGAAGGCACAGCAAAACGTAGCATTAGCGCGTTATCTCCACAGTCCATTCAGCAGTTACGTCGGGCAAATTCAAACGACGCACCTGCATTTCGATCTTCCAGCGCCCAACCAAGCTTAACGCTCCTGAGGTCGCGGTAAAACGTCCATCAGCAGCAGGTTCAAGAATTGCCACTTGTTGGCCAGCTTCGAGATCAAGCGATTCAAAGCGTAAGCGTACTCGATCTGGGCGAATTACGCCATTCGCATCGCGGACGGTTGCACTAAATTGGCGCTCACCTGGCCGATTATCATCAGTATCGAGGGTCATGGTTAAATCTTCGCGCTGCGCTGTTAGATAGAGCGGCTGGGCGACCCGTGGGGTTGGCGTTGGCAAGGTTGGCAAGGCTGTGCCGCCAGCACTAGGAGCAGCTTTGACTGGATGCGGCGTTTGGGTCAAAGCACTAGCAACCAGAATCACCCCAATCGCCAAAGCACTTTCCAAGCCTAGGGTCAGGCCAATTTTGACCACAGTTGTTTGATCTTTGGCAGCTTGCAAGCGGGGATTGAGCTTGCGCCAATGCCAAAAACCGAGCAACAAAGCCGCCAGCATCACCGCCAACTTGATCAACAAGGTCTGGCCGTAGCGCGATTCCCACAAGCCTGCCAAGGTTGGCAATTGATCAAAGGTACGCATCGTGCCAGTCAACACAACCATCGCAATGCTAAACAAGGCCAACGGACTGAATCGGGCAATTAGCCAAGCCAAAGCACTGTTGCGTAGCGCCACCTCAGTTTTACGAAGCACCCAAGCACTCAAAGCCATCCCAATCAAACCACCAAACCAAACCGCCGCCGTCAGCATATGCATCCAATCTGAGGCCACCGGCGTGATTGGGTCGTCGATGTTGGCCGCCGCATGACCGCTCATACTAAATGTTAACAGGCTTAAACTCGCCAAAGCCAAAGCAGTATAGCCCATTGGTTTTTGGTAAGCAGCCAAGAACGTCAGCGGAATTAACAGTGTAATCGCAACCAAGCGAATCAAAGCCAACACGCCCCAACGGCTAATCGCCATCGAAGAAAGCACATCGGCATATTGAATTGAGGCTAAACTACCATCACCAAAATCGCTGGCCCGTACCACAAATTCCCAAACCGAGCCAATCAATAACAAAACCAAACTCAACTGGGTCAACCAAATCGTTGGGCGAACCAGCAAAGGCAAACGCGATTCAGGATTATGTTGAATTGCAGGCAATAATAAAATCAACAACCACGCCAAACCGCCAATCGCGCCTAAGCCGCCAGTTAAGGCGATTGAGCGCCCGCTGACTACACCCCAATTCAAGCTAGCGTTGGCGGTTGCGCTAACTTCAACCGAGGGCGCAGTGGGAGCAACCCCAGTGCCAATGCTAAACAGCAACGAGCCAGCCGAACGATGGCCATCGGCGGTCGAAAGCACTTTGTAAATTAAGGTATATTCGCCAGGCCGCAGCTCAGCAGGCAAGGCCACCTGCATACTATCGGCAGCAGGAAACTGGGTTTGCGGTAGGCCAATTGGCTGCGATTGCTCATTGTAGAGCGTCAGCGAGCTATAACTACGATCAAGCGGCTCGCTAAATCGCAACACAACCTCAGCAGGTGCAACATCGAGCACCGCCCCATCAACAATGCTGCTTTCGATAACCAAGGCATGAGCTGCCGCCACGCTTGGCCATAAACACAGCACAAAGAGAGCTACAATTAAAATCCGCTTCATAGCTATTGTTCCTTAAATCTAGTAGGGGTCGGGGGTCAGGGGCTGGGGATCAGTATCCTGTACAATTCCAACACCCAATCCCCAATTCCCAAAAGCCAATAGCCGCAGTTTGATTGGTGGTCAGGGGCTGGGGATCGGTTACTTGTTCATTCCCTAGAGTTTTAGCCAAGCCCCAACAACCGATCCCCACTCCTCTATAGCAAAAAAGCGTGCTAGGCCGCAACCTAGCACGCTTAATCGCTCAAACTACAGGCTTAGGCACGAACTGAGCGGCGGCGCAAAGCCACGCCAGCAACCATAAAGATAATGATTGCAGCCACGAGCATGCCAAGATTGAAGCCATTGCTGCCAGTTGCTGGCAAGCCTGGGGTATGATGATCTGGCTCGGCGGGGGTTGGCACAGCAGCATCGCCCACAGCAAAGCCAATTGAACCTGTTACTTCGTGACCATCGCTACCAACCACCGACCAACTAACGGTATAGCTGCCAGTGCCCAAGCCCGATTTCAACGAAACGCGCATGGTTTTGCGCTCAAGATCAGCCAAATCGACCCGACCATCGCCGGTATCAACCACCGTGCCATTGGCATCGGTAACGCTTAATTTCAAGCCTTCGGATTCCAATTCGTCGTTGAAGGTCAGCACGACTTCGCTTGGAGCAGCGGCCAACTTCGAGCCATCGGCAGGCGTTGAGCTAGCCAATTTGGAGTGCGCTGAGCCAACGCTAGGCTGAGCAAAAATAATAACTAAGGCCAATAATGCAATTAAACGTTTCATTCTGTAAATCCTTGATTGCAGCAGATCACAACGATCTACCAAAGAATGCCAAAACCGATCAAACGAATGAGATTAAGCATTACAACCAAGGTAACGTGGTGGTGGGGCAAGTGGACGCTCGATCCATGAACGCCCAATATAGCCGAATTCGCGGTAGATCCAACGGGCAATTCGGATTGAGCCAAGCAAAATCAACAAGGTTGCTAAAGCCAATGGCACTTCATGGCCTCGCTCTAGCACGCCTGAGGTAAACGGCGCAGGTTGGAGATGTTGAAAATCATCAATCACAACCGGAATTTGCATTTGGTGATGATGATGCCCGTGATGGGCGATTAATGGATTATCAGCTTGAATCACGGCACAATAGACAATACAAGCCAGCGCAATCCCATGGGTGAGGATCAAGCCACATAGGCTGCCAGCGATCGGCAGCCATGCCTGTTTGTTGGTTAATTTGTGCCAGTACTGCTTCATGAATTTATTGCATCAAGGTCGGAGTTGGCCCCGGCGAGATCAAACATAATTGGCGTTGCTCGGATAGTTTACCCGGCCCCCACCATGCTTTCACTCGGGCGATGATCGTAATTATTTCTTCTTCGCTGAGCTGCGAGCCAAAGGCCGGCATTGAATTTTTGCCATCACGAATCAGCGAAATTAATTCCCAATCGGGGTGCGAATAAGCATGCATGCCATCGTTGAGCGCAGGAAACGGCCCCATACCCTCGCCACCTTGGCCATGACAATTGGCACAATATTGGCCAAATAAGGCCTGACCACTGGCTAGTTTTTCGCCAAATGCTGGCTCGATATAGGGCACGGCTGGCTCGCCTAGGGTAAGTGTTGCTTGCTGAACCGCCTCACCACAAGCAATTAAACTAGGAATTCCTAATGTTAACAACAGGGCAATTAGCCGCCACCGATTGAGTTTATGTTGCATGGGCATCCGACTCCATCGCCGCCTGGCGCAGCATACGATTGCGCAGCGCTGCCAAGGTAATTAAGATAGCTAGCACAATAATAGGTGCCATGTAGAGAATTACGTTGAGCCAGCGCATAATGCCACCAGCAACATTGACGGTTGTGCGAAATTCTTGGGTTTGGCCAGCCTCGCTGAAACTCATCAGAAATTGCCAATCGCCGCTGCTCGAAAAATCGAGGTCATGCGAACCATAAATTGCATCTTCTGGGCGACTTTCGGGCGCAGGCGTGTAGCGAAATTCTTGACCATCAGGGTCAATCAACACCAATGAAATCGCTTCAACAGGCAATGCGGCATAATCGCTGCTGTTACGCACCGCAATACTGGCATCGCCACGGCCAACGCTCATTGGCGCAGGAGCCAACGAAACGACCACAAAATATTGATTTCGCGTCTCATTGATGATGTAATTGCCGCCATGAGCTGCTGCTAGATCTGTCCACCACAAACTAGCTAGCACCACCCAACCAACGAGGAAACATAGGCGTTTCAGCATAGAGTGTATCACAATCTTTGGCCGGATAGTGTGGTAGTTTCTTAACCAACTGTCTCAACAATTCGCACTGCCCCACCATCATCGACCAACTGATCAAGGCGAATCGACAACACTTTGGAAGCCCCATCAGGATTCATCGTAACGCCATACAAGGTCGAAGCCGCTTCCACAGTACCACGGTTATGCGTCACCAAGACAAACTGGGTCTGTTGACTCATCTCGATTAATTGTTCACGAAGTCGCACAACATTGGCTTCGTCCAAGGCTGCGTCAACTTCGTCCATCACACAAAACGGCGTAGGATTAACTTTCAACAAGGCCACCAACAGCGCCACGGCGGTCAAGGAACGTTCGCCCCCAGAGAGCAAGGAGAGCGGTTGGCGGCGCTTGCCTGGTGGTTGGGCAATAATATCAATGCCACTTTCGCTGCTATTGGGGTCGTTCAAAACAAGCTGAGCCGTACCACCACCAAATAAACGGGTAAATGCTAAGCTAAATTCCTCAGCCACGGCGCTAAATGTTTGGGCAAAACGGCTATTCATGGCCGTTTCAAGCTCGTTAATCAACTCACGCAAGCCATCAGCCGCTTGGCGAATATCGCTGACTTGACCTGTTAAGAATTGATTGCGTTCGCCAAGCTCAGCATATTCTTGCGGCGCAAGTGGGTTAATCGTGCCCATTCGCCGCAGTTTATTGCGCAACTGATCAATTTGCTCATTCAAGGCTTGGGCCGATAATTCAGCCTGCTCAGCCTCAGGCGTTTGGCTCAAATCCAATTGCTCAATATCAATGTTCTCTTCGGCGCAACGTTCCCACACATGGTCGCGGCGGGTATTGGCCGTTGCCAATTGGCTTTCAGCTCGACTAAGGCTGGTTTGCGCTTGAACAAAGGCCTGCGAGGCTGCCCGTTCTTGCAATTCGGCGTGTTGTAGCGCCAAATTTGCCTGATTCAAGCGTTCGAGCAGCGGGGCTTGCTCGGCATAAACGGCCTCACGTTGCAGCTGGGCTTGCTGACGGCGTTCGGCTACAAGCACGCTTTGGGCTTCAGCCAAGGCCAATTGTTCAACCAACTCGTGCTGGCGTTGTTGATCCTCACGGCTACGCCGCACCAAGCCATCAATCACCTGTTGCTGATCGCGTTGGGCACGCTGAGTCGCCTGCAAGGTTGCATCGCTGGAGACAATCGCCGCCCGTGCTGCCGCAACTCGCTCCTCGCTCGCCCGGCTGGCCGCCGCAGCAGTTTCGGCTTGCTCGCGGGCGGCAACAACCAAACGTTCATGCTCAGCAACATAGTTTTGCGCCTGCTCAATTGCGGTTTGGCTGGCGGCAAGTTGCTCGGCAAGGCTGGCTTGCTCTTGTTGAACATTATTGCTGCGCAGCTGTTGCCATTGTTGCTCTTGCTCAATTTGCTGAAGGCCACGTTGACGTTGGGCCAAACTATCACGAGCTTTTTCCATGGTGGTGCGATGGCTGCGGCGGGCCTGATCGGCCTCGCGAACTGCTTTTTCAGCATTGCCAATTGCAGCAATCACCTGCTTGAGCTGTTGTTCATGCTCGGCGAGTTGTTGTTGGGCAGTTTCAAGTTGGGCGGGCAATTCGCGCAATTCGCGTTCGCGGCGCAAGGTACCAGCCTCACGAGTTCTAGCGCCACCAGTCATCGCCCCCGATGAGCCAACCTGTTCGCCACCAAGCGTCACAATCGTCCAAGCGCCATCAAGTTCGGCCAAAATACGCCGTGCCGTAGCTAAATCTTCAACCACAATTGTGCGCCCAAGCAGATGTTGCACTGCTCGTTCATAGGCCTCGGCATAGTTCACCAACTCGCTGGCAAGCCCTAAAACCCCTTTAGATTGGGGAATGCGGCTTGGGCGCGGCGTGCGCAGCGTATCGAGTGGCAAAAAGGTGGCGCGGCCCGCATCAGTGCGTTTAAGTTCAGCAATCGCGGCTTCGGCAGCTTCCCAATTGGGCACGATAATATTTTGCAAGCGAGCACCCAACGCCACTTCCAAGGCCGTTTCTAACTCGGCAGGCACTTCAATCACGCTGGCAACCACGGCAAATTGCTGGTGCTGCTTTTCGGCCCATTGCAAAGCCGCCCGAACGCCAGTAAACATGCCAGCTCCGGCAGCGGCAGTGCGGCGCAAGGCATCCAAGCGACTATGCAAGGCATCGGCTTCACGGCGGGCATAGGCCACAGCTTCTTCCTGCTCACGACGCAGATTACGGGCTTCCAACAAGCTTTTTTGAGCAGCCTCTTCATTGGCTTGGGCTTGGTTAAACTCAGCTTCGGCCTGTTGATACAGCTGTTGGGCTTGTTCAAGGTTAGTTTGGGCTTGCTGAATGCGTGTTTGGCTAGCGGCAAGCTGCTGTTGGTTGGTGGTTAATTCATTGGCCAACGCTTGCCAACGCTCTTGCTGCAATTTGGCTCGTTGCTGAGCTTCGTTCAGGCTTCTGGTTGCTTGTAAAGCAGCTTCTTGGGCTTGTTTAAGGGCTTGGTCAGCCTCGCGGCGGGCGGCAATTGTGGCCTGTTCGCCAGCCTCAATCGTAGTTAAGGCTTGGCGCTGCGCAATCAACGCAGCTTGGGCTTGGGCAGCCTGTTCAGCTAACTCAACCGCCCGCGCTTGGGCTTGGGTTTGCTCTTGTTCTAGGCTTTGCTGACGCTCGTGGGACTCAGCGCGACGAGTGATCAGCGCTTGTTGACGCTCGGTCAGCACCGCCCATTCACGCTCCACGGCTTCCCATTCACGCTCAAATTGGGCTAATTGCTGGTGTTGTTGCTCAACCAATTGCTGCTGCTGATCGCGCTGCTGGCGTAATGCACCAAGCTGTTGCTCAGCTTGAGCCTGGCCAACGTGAGCGCGAGCTAGAACGTTCTCGGCCTCAGCAAAAGCAATTTCGGCTTGAGCAACCAAGCTTTGGGCGGCCTGCCACTGGCGACGATAGGCAATCAGCAGGGCTTGCTGCAAGGCGGTTTCAATTTCATGAACCTGCTCAGCCTCACGCGCTTGGCGGCGCAGCACCTTCAAACGTGGCTCGATCTCAGCCAAGGTATCCAAAATGCGGCCCAAATTGTCTTCGGTTTGTTTAAGGCGACGCTCAGCCTCGGCGCGTTTACTGACCGAAAGGCTAATCGCGGCGGCATCTTCGAATAAGCTACGACGCTCTTCGGGACGCAAGGTCAAGGCAGCATCAACCAAACCTTGATTGATCAGGGTATAACTTGAAGCCAAGGGCGATGTGGCTTCTTGAATATCGCGCAACCGCACTTTATTTTTATTCAAGAAATATTCATTCTCGCCAGAGCGAAACGAGCGGCGCGTGATTGTGACTTCGTTGAAATCGAGCGGCAACGTGCGATCGGTATTATCGATCGTCAGAGCAACTTCGGCCATACCTTGGGCGGCACGTTTGCCACCGCCGCTATAAATCAGATCTTCGGTGCGGCGACAGCGCAAAGCCGAGAAACTTTGTTCGCCCAGCACCCAGCGAATCGCATCGGTAACGTTGGATTTGCCCGAGCCATTTGGCCCAACAATTGCCGTCACGCCTAGCGGAAACTCAATCACTGTGCGATTGGCAAAGGTTTTAAATCCCTGAATTTCAAGTCGTTTGAGATACATTCAAAGCCCTACTTTATGCTGCGGTGGTGCGCAATTGATGCTGCATGGTCACATAGGTTGGCGCAGGATAGCCTTGATGGCTGTGGTATTCAGTAATGGTATAGCCCAATTGTTGATACATGGCGATCAAATGCGGTAAGGCTAGGCGCACACCAATCGTAATAATCTGACGCTGTTCGGCTTGGGCAATTGCTTCAACCGCAAGAATAAGCTTTTTGGCCAAACCACGGCCACGATAGGCGGGCAACACCGACAAGCGCCCCAAATAGAGCGTATCGCTGCCACGCCGCTCGTACAGCACACAGGCTATTAATTGATTGTGCGATTCGACGACCAACACCCCGCCATCACCCATACGCGTGCGAAAACTCTCAACTGTTTCCCAGCCAACACTAGAGGGCGGATCGAGGATCGCTTCATATTCAACAAAGGCTTGGCGAATGATCTCCAAGGCTTGGCTATGTTCATCAACAGTTGCTTCACGAATCTGCATCGAACTCCCTCAACACAACGGACTGGTGGTCGCGACTGGCGCATATTATACCTGTATCGGACAGCTTGAATACAGCGCTAAAACAAAAAACTCAAGGGTTGAGCCTTGAGTTGATTTGGTGGAGGTGAGGGGGATCGAACCCCTTACCTTCGCAATGCCATTGCGACGCTCTACCAAGTGAGCTACACCCCCATATCGATTTAGTTACACCAAGCAAGTTGGTGGAGGCGAGGGGACTCGAACCCCTTACCTCGACAGTGCGATTGTCGCGCTCTACCAGGTGAGCTACGCCCCCGCTTGTCGGTGTTGTGTGTTTGTTCACAACGCGGGCGATTATAGCATAGGCGGCATGGGCTGTCAAATTTGGCGAACATAGCGATTGAAATCACTAAGGAGTAATGCTCTTTTTCTTTTTAACCACGAAGAGCACGAAGGGCACAAAGTTGCTTTAGCCACGAATTGCACAAATTCCACGAATTAGTTTCATCCCACATCCTATAGCAGAGAACCTCACACGATAATTGTGCTATAAAAACAGTTTGTTTATGATTATAATTAACCACCTACTTATGCAAGAAAGCACCATATGGATAGTTTTGAGCCATTACGCGCAGCTGGATTGGATGTAACATTCCATGTATGGGACGAGGAAGAAGTCGCAGCCGCGATCCGCTATGCTCAGCAACGTCGAAGCCAAGGACTTCCATCTCAAGTACCCTATTTTTGGTATGCCAACGTATCCAAGCCCGCCGATCACCCAACCTATAATCTGTCGCAGGATGGTACACAGGAAAAAATACCAAGGCCACTCGATAGTCTTGTATCAAGCATTGCATTGCAGATTGAAAACCGCCAAGCCTGCAATTGGAAAATCTGGGATTACATTCCAGGCCCAGTTCATCACGAATTTTTCTGTCATTACGAATCACTTGATATGCTGATACCCAATCTTATCAACTATTACTGTGGAGAGTCTACAATAATTGATGATTGGGTTGTTCCATTAAATCGGCATCCTGAATTGAATCCTAGGCGAGTAGCAACAATTATCGCACGGGCAAGGCCTACAACTTTCACTAAACTTGAGAATCATCAATCCAACCAATCTCAACGAGACCAGATGCAATGGAATCGTGAACGTCGCACACGCCATGCCTTCCTACGCCAATACATCATCATCAAGCATAATAGTGATTCGACGAGCCAACTTTATCTGCGGCGTGATTGCCGAGCTGCTTGGATTATTCCGCGTAGCAACGAAATCTCGGCTTGATAACCATGGGAACAATATGGTAAATCTCAACTACTTTTACTTATTGCACCTTCGTATTAGAGATTCAACAAGGCAGCAAAAGAATATGTTTCGTTCTTAAGTTTGGCAAAAAACAACCACCAAGTAACAAACTACTTGGTGGTTATAAGAATAATCAGTTAGCCCGACAACTTACGGCGTAACGCTACAGGCAACACCATTCAAGCTGAAAGCAGTTGGTTTGGCGTTCGTACCACTGAAGCTCGCTTGCATACCAAAGCTTGCAGTTGCCCCAGTGCCTAAGTAGCCATTCCAATTGACGTTAGTCACATTGACCGCTTGGCCAACTTGGCTCACATTGCCATTCCACAAATTACTAATAAATTGATTACCTGCGTAAGTCCAAGCAAGGTTCCAGCCATTGATCGCCGCACCGTTGTTTTTGATCACAACATCGGCGGTGAAGCCGGTTGGCCATTGGTTGGAAATGGTGTAGGTCACTTGGCAACTTGAGTTCGTTTGGGTTGGCACAACTGGCGTGTTGGTTGGCACAGGAGTTGCCGTCGCTGGCCGTGGCGTAGCGGTTGGCACGATTGGCGTAGCCGTCGCGGTTGGGCCAATCGGGGTTGCCGTCGCCGGAATTGGCGTAGCTGTGGCTGGGCGTGGCGTGGCGGTCGCCGGAATTGGAGTCGCAGTTGGCGGAATTGGCGTAGCCGTCGGTGGGGTTACCGAGCCAGCTTTTTCATCCAAATAGGCCGCGACCCAAGCTAATGGTGCATTCCAGTTGATGGTAATTTCGTTGGTTGACCACGATTCTATATGATCAACGAAACATTTTTGGGCTTTACAGCCAGGTAAACCAATGCTTTGAGCATAGGGATCTTGCAATGCCGAGTTAGGGCCGCCCGAAACTGCCCCGGCTGGTGGGCGAGGAAAGCCACTATTCGCTTGGAAGGCCCAGAAACGGTGATGCGGGTTTTGCAAGGGGTTTTCGCCATAACCCGTCACATACGATTTATCCATCGCATTGCGACCCAGCAAATAATCCATACCTTGGCTCATTGCATTGAGATAGCTCACGTTGCCAGTGAAATCATGGGCCAAGCCCAAAATAATCCCATTATTCAAGACAAACGAGTTGGAACCCCATGGATAACCAGTGCTGGTTGAATTAAATGGTGTGCCATAGCCTTGGCCAGTGGTGTTATTGGCAAACACAGTGGCTGCGCTAATCACTGCATTGCGCACGCCCGCCAGTTCGCTACTGTTGAAGCCGCTGGGTACAACCGCCAATGAAATTGTGCCTAGCGCCTCGGTTGTGCCCCACGTCATGGCTGGTTCGCGGCTGCTGTAATCGCTTGGTACATCTTGGTAGTAGCTTGAGCTTTGCAAATAGCTCTTGTATTCGGCTTTGCCAGTCGTGATGTAGAGTTCGCTGGCGGCCCAATAAAATTCATCGCCAACTTGTGGATCGCCATACGAACCACCGCCTGTTCCATCACTATCTAAGGCAATCACGTTAGGGTTAGCCCGCGCCGCTGCCCAAGCAGTTTCGGCAGCGCTCAACAAACGTGATGAATACGCTGGATCAATGAAACGCCAGATCCGTGAACCTTGGGCCGCAGTTGCCGCCAAGTTCAAGGTTGCAGCAGTGCTTGGTGGGCGCAATACCCGATCCTGTGAGTCTTGATCGGGGCGCAGTGGAATACCAGTCCAGTTGGCATCGTGCATTTTGTGGTGCACCATGCCAGCCCGTGGTTGACCAGCAGGCACTTGCATGCGCAACATAAAATCCAATTCCCAACGCGCCTCGTCGAGCAAATCGGCTACGCCATTGCTATTTTCAGGAATACTCATGCGGCCATCGCCAAAATCGGCTGCCGACGCACCTAAATATTGGTTGCGCTCATATTGATTAAGCAATGTCCAGACCGAAATCCCACCATTGACCACATATTTGCCATGGTCGCCAGCATCGTACCAGCCGCCAACTACATTCAGTGAATAGCTACAGCCAGTGCCAGGCGCACAGGGCACATTGGTATCGCCACGGTTGGGAGCGATGCCAACATGGCCAGCAGGTCGAGTCAGATCATTGCGCCCAGCATAGGGCATGGTGATCCCAATTCCGCTGCGATTATGGTAGAAGTAGGCGAGAGCATCGTATTTTAATTGGCGATAGACCGTCGCGCTAATATCAAATTGATGGCTCACATTGCCAGCTGCTGCCAAGGTAAAGCTGCTGCCAGTGCCAGTGTAGCCCGAAAAATCGATGATATGAATCGTATCGCCAGAGCTAGCATCATAGCCAAAAACCGTAGTATTGCCTGAAAACACGGTTGAGCCGGAGCTATTGCGCAGTTGCCAAGCCACAGGCGAGTTACTGCTATTGACCAAGCTTGCACGTTTAATCGCATTGGGCAAATAGCCATGCTGGTTGACCCGAATCAGCGAGGAAGCTGCCACAGCAGCAGCGGGGAGATTAGCCGGAGTTGTATTGCGGGATTCGTGTTGGATAACCCCAAACACCGAGGAGATGTTCCCAAAAGCCACACTTGCCGTCAGCGCAACCGTACTACAGGCTGCGATCAGCGTGCGTGATCGTTTCCGCCGTTGGAAATGAACAGTCATTGGTCGATCCTTTTTGGGCTATTGCAACAGGAAAATTATCTGCTGCAATAGTTCAACATAATTAAATAGAGCAGCATTTGGGATCGGTTTCAATCTAGGATGGAGATTGCTCAGCCAGTTTTTGCGTCATAAGGGTTTCAATTGCAATAACTATTTGAGATCGTTCCCAAATTATTGAGGCAAATATTAAATGATTTTTACAACTCTGTCAATGCTCTAGCACTATAATAGTTAAATCATGCTATGCCCAATTGTGGTATGGATTGTTAAACCAAGGTGATCGATTAGGGGCTTTTGCAACATATTTCTTAAAAATCATTGACTTTTGCTTAAGGAATCTTTATAATTCCAGTGAAATTATAAAGAGCGTATTAACTGTTACTGCGATCAAGCCTTTACGCTTTTGTCCGCCATCGTTGGTCGTGTTGAACTGGAAAACCCATAACGCGGAGCCACGCCGCTCCTAACCTAGTACGAGGGGGACAATCCAATGGTACAACGCCGTATCTTTAGTTTAACCGTCGGTTGTTGGTCGGCATTATTACTAGTTTTGGCGATTAGCAGCCAAGTTAATGCTCACGGAGCGATGCAAACGCCAGTCAGTCGGACGTATGCATGTTTTCTCGAAGGCCCAGAAACTCCTGATACCGCCGCTTGTCGCGCAGCAATTGATATCGGGGGCACGCAGCCGCTCTACGATTGGAATGAAGTTAATATTGGTAATGCTGCGGGTCAGCATCGTTCGTTAATTCCCGATGGCAAATTGTGTAGTGCAGGCCGCGCCAAGTATGCCGGCTTTGATCTACCACGCGCCGATTGGCCCGCCACGCCCTTAACTTCGGGCAGTTCAATGAGTTTTCTCTATCGGGCGACCGCACCGCACCCAGGTTCATTCGAGTTTTACATTACCCGCGATGGCTATAGCCCGACCCAAGCCCTCAAATGGTCGGATCTTGAGGCCACGCCCTTTTTGAAGGTCACCAATCCGCAATTAGTTAATGGCTCATATGTGATCAATGCCCGCATTCCCAGTAACAAAACTGGCCGCCATTTGATCTATTCAATTTGGCAGCGCTCGGATAGTGCTGAGGCCTTTTACACCTGCTCGGATGTGACCTTTGGCGGCACCAACCCAACCAGTGTGCCAACCGCCACGCCACGGCCAAGCGCTGTGCCCACTGCAACCGTGCCACCAACAGGCACACCAATTGCGACCGCTACACCGCGCCCAACCAGCGTGCCAACTGCTACGCCAACCAACCCAACTACCCAAGCTTGGCAACCCTACACCAGCTATGCCACTGGCGCAGGAGTGACCTACGCAGGCAGCACCTATATCTGCCGCCAAGGCCATACCTCGCTGCCAGGCTGGGAACCCTCAGCAGTGCCAGCGTTATGGCAATTGATTAATTAAATGGATCAAAGCCCCGCAGATCTGGCTGAAGCTGCGGGGCTTTGGATTTAGTTAGCTAGCGGCCATAACGCCACTTGGTTAGTCATAATCAGCGGCATCAATAGAACTCCACGTTGACGGTCAAGATTAATATCAGCAGGAGCGCCTGTTGTCCCATGGTACATGATGCGTTCGCTGCCATCAGCCATTAATTGATGAATATTGGCGGTTTGCCACGATGAAACCAACAAACTTTGATCAGCTAACACCACCAAGCCATCATGTTGGCTAGCGCTAGCCTTGCGATAAGGCTGCAATGTGCCATCAACAGTCAGTTCAAAAATCTCAACCGCAGTATCGTAGCGGCAAACCAACAGCGTGCCATCAGCAGTTATAACCAAGCCATTGGGGTTACCATCGGCAAGTTTGACCATCAGCGAAACATTGCCCGCTGGATCAATTTGATAGATCGCCGCCGTACCAGTGCTCGAAAAATCCTCTTTTACTCCCATATCGCTAACAAACACCATTCCATCATCACGCGCCACAAGATCATTTAAGAAGCTGCTACCGCTAATTGCAATTGTGCCTTTGACCTCGCCCGAAACTGCGTCAAACAAGCGCACGCTATCCAGATCAGCCACATACAGGGTATTATTGGCAATCGCCATGCCTTTGGGCGCGTTTAATTCGACCTCTGCACTCGCGCCATCAATCCATTTGGCTTGATTAAGTGTGCCATCGGGGTTAATTTGCGCAATATAGCCGTTATCATCGCGGCCAAATGGTGTACCATTAATATTTGAAACCAGATACAGATCGCTGAGCTGATTGTGCAGCATGCCTTCTGGTTGGGCAAAACCTTCGCTCAAGGTGATTGGTGTGGTAATTGCGGCAATTGGGGCGATTGTTGGCTCAAGCGTTGGGGCAACAGTGGCCGTTACTTCAGCTTGGCTAACGCTAGTTGCGATTGGCGCAATGGTTGCAGTCGGGGCGACGCTGCTCCCACAACTCGTTAAACTCACACCGATAATTAGTATTAATAGATAGATCCGAGCCATTGGAGCATTCCTTTCTGAATAATGTTCATAGCAGAATGCTACCAAGCCACGGCTTCGCTAGTAAGACATGGAAATATCCTATGATAAAAACTCCTAGCCTCGCGCCAACCAAGCCAAATCAGATTCAGCGCCGCCGTTTGCTGACCGATTTTCTGCGTGCTCGGCGTGCTCGCATTTCGCCGGAAAGTGTTGGTTTACCTAATGGCCAACGCCGCCGCACCCCAGGCTTACGTCGCGAAGAGGTGGCTTTATTGGCGGGAGTCAGCGTTAGTTGGTATACCTGGTTTGAGCAAGGCCGCGAAATTCAAGTTTCTAGCGCGGTTTTGGATAGTTTGGTGCGGGTGTTGCAACTTGATGGCTATGAACGTGAGCATTTGTATGTTTTAGCCCGTGATAGTGTTAATCCCTTGCCTTGGCTATGTCATGAAATTGATTCAGGCACCCAATTGATGCTCGACATGCTCGATCCGGCTCCGGCCTATGTCATTAGCCCATGTTGCACGGTGGTGGCGTGGAACCAAGCAGCCCAGCTCGTTTTTGGCGATTGGCAAGCCAAAAGTATGCGCGAACGCAACTTGCTTTGGATGACGTTTAGCCAGCCTGGCGCTCGTTTATTTTTTGCTGATTGGGTTGGCGAAACTCAGCGCGTGCTGGCATTTTTTCGCGCCAACAGCACCAAATATATTGGTCACCCAATTTTGCAAGAGCTAATTGCAGATTTGATGGCAATTAGCCCTGAATTTTGTCAATTATGGGCGCAACACGACGTTGGCGGCATCACGATCGAGCGCAAAGAACTCCGCCATTGGGATTTAGGCAGCTTGGTGTTTCACCCCAAAGTTCTGCAAATTCACAATAGCGATCAGCAACAACTGGTGGTCTATCTGCCCTTAGCCGAGGCACAAACCCGCGAGAAACTTGAACAAGCCTTAACCACGACGATCTAACATTCTGCTAACATGGCAGCAGCGAAAAGTAGCGCATAATACTACTACGTTGTTGTATCGAGATAGCCACATGTTTGAACCAATCACCACTGATCTCTATCGGGTGCCAATTCCTGTGCCGTTGCCACTCAAATATGTCAATTGCTACTTGCTCAAAGCTGATCATGGCTGGGTCGTGATCGATACGGGCATGCGCTATGCTCAAGCTGAGCAAACATGGCAAGCAACCTTTGAGCAATTGGGGATTGCATGGTCACAGATTAAGAAAATTATCGTGACCCACTATCACCCTGACCATTATGGTATGGCGGGCTGGATGGCCGAGCGCAGTGGAGCCAGCGTTTGGATGTCACCAATTGAAATTCAAAGCGTGCAACGTGCGTGGTATCAACCATTGCCCGATGCGGCTGATCATTTGGCCGATTTTTTCGAACTGCACGGCATGCCCGATGATCTCAATCGCCAAATTTGGCAACACACCATGGATGCAAGCCAATATGTTGATCCCAAGCCGCTGCTTCAACCACTCGATATGAGGCAACCGTTGCAGCTTGGGCAACGCTCGTGGCAACTCTTGCACGCACCAGGCCACGCCGATGGGCAGCTCTGTTTATACGATGCCGCCGATCAGCTATTAATTGTGGCTGACCATGTGTTGGCCGATATTACACCCAACATCAGCCTTTGGCCCGAAGCCAAACGCGACCCATTGGCCGATTATTTGGCATCATTAAACGAATTTGCAGCACTCGATGTACGCTTGGCCTTAGCTGGGCATCGCAAGCCAATTATGGCCTTTCGTGAACGTTGCCACGAAATCGCGCAGCATCATGATCAGCGGCTTGATTTGATGCACCAATACGCTAGCACAGGCAAAACCGCCTTTGAAGTCTGCGAATTTGCCTTTGGTGTAACCACGCTTTCAGCCCATCAACTACGCTTCGCAATCACCGAAACCTTGGCCCATCTGGTTTATTTAGAGGGTCAAGGGCGTTTGCAGCGCGAACAACGGGCTAGACAGATTATCTTTCTTGATCAACACTAACGCCGATTCGCAACGTTTTTTGGAGGGTGTATGCGCTGGTGGAAAAAACTTGGCTTATTGGTGGTAGCAATGGCCTTGGTGGCCTGTGGCAACGCCGATGTCGATGCAGCAAAAGTGGCGAGCGAAGGTGCAACCGCCTTTGAAAGCGTCAACAATTTTCACTTTAAATTGACGGTCAGCGAAGGCGAAGCCGCACCTTTGGGCGATATTATCATCATCGATGCTGATGGCGATAGCATTCGCCCTGATAAAATTCAGGCTAAAATCAAGGCCAAATTGGCAGGCGCACCAATCGCCGTCAATATCAACGGCATCATCATCGGAGCCGATGCCTGGATCACGCCGAATCCGTTCAACCCAACCGCCTTCGAAAAATTGGAAGATACTGGCGGGCTTGAAACATTTTCGCCAGCCAAAGGTATTAGTGATGTGCTGCGCGGCCTCAAAAACCCAACGTTTGTCGAAGAGGCAGAAATCGACGGCACGGCAACCTATCATATCAGCGGCGAAGTTGATGCTCAAAGCGTCTCAGCGCTGACTGGCGGAGTGGCCGAGGCTGGTACAATTAAGCTCGATCTGTGGATTGGCAAAGACGACAAATTATTACGGCAATTGGTCGCAGTTGGCCGCTTGGTCAGCACCGAAAAAGAAACCATCAAGCGCACCTTGGTTGTTTCGAAATTCAACCAAACGCTCACAATCGAGCCACCACAATAGTTTTCCGTAGGCTGGTTCGTTATGTCGAACCACGATGCTATGGATAGACCAAACACTGTAATCGCGAGGTATCCAAACATGCTTGATCAACCATTAAACGATATATTTACAGGGTGGGCTGCTATGACTGAACACAATAGCGATCTAGTGGCTGATCGTTTTGGCATGCCACGCGCTGAACTCGACGAATTAGTCCATGGCTCGGTGGCACATTTGGCACAAACCCATTACTATCATTATTTAGCGCGGCCAAAGCCTCAGTTTGATGATGATAGCGACGAAAACACCGCTGCTCAAAGCAAACCCCGCCATGTGGTGCTGTTTCGCACGCCCGATGATGCTCTATCGTTCGCCCAACGCATTCGCATTGGCGAAACACCACGAGTACGCCAAATTAGCCGTGAGAATATGATTTGGCATATGCTCAACGATGAAGCGATTGTGCGGGTGATTTTCTTTGAGCAACCACTCGAAGAATTGCCAACTGGCCTAAATTTGCAAACTTTGGCCGATTTACCTGGGGCAATCGCCATCGAACGCAACGATGTTTTGACCTCGCGCCAAATTTGACCCTTACCTATCTGGGTGTTAGAATCCCGATAGGCGGAATATTAACTAGTAATGCTGATACCAAGAGCTACGAATTTATCGTAGCTCTTTATCTATGTCATGCATTACCCAATGCGAGGTTGTATGTTAGTTGTCATGGACGCACACGCTACACCTGAGGATATTCAAGCTGTTTGTACAGTGATCGAGGACATGGGTTTGCAGGCCAACACCATGCCCGGCCCAACCCGCACAGCAATCGGGATTACCGGCAATAAAGGGGCAATTGCCGAAGCTGCGCGGCTTAAATTGATGCCTGGCGTGCGCGATGTGATTCGCGTCACCGCACCCTATAAATTGGTCAGCCGTGAGTATCGCGAAGCAGACACGATTATTGAAATTAATGGTGTGCAAATTGGTGGGCCTGCACTGGTGGTGATGGCTGGACCATGCTCGGTCGAAGGCCGCGAGCAATTGCTCAGCACTGCCGAGGCGGTCAAAGCTGCGGGAGCCACAATTTTGCGTGGTGGCGCTTTCAAGCCACGCACCTCGCCCTACAGCTTCCAAGGCATGGGCGAAGATGGGCTGAAACTATTAGCCGAAGCGCGTGAACTCACCGGCATGCCGGTGATCACCGAAGTGATGGATACCGAGCAAGTTGATTTGGTCGCCGAATACGCCGATATTTTGCAGCTTGGCGCACGCAATATGCAAAATTTTGCCTTGCTCAAGCGGGTTGGCCGCACTCGTCGCCCAGTCATGCTCAAGCGCGGGCTTTCTTCAACCGTCAAAGATTGGCTGCTTTCGGCTGAATACATCATGGCCGAAGGCAACCAAGCGGTCATTCTGTGCGAACGCGGCATCCGCACCTTCGACGACCACTCACGCGGCACGTTCGATTTGAGCGTGGTTCCGGTGTTGCGCGAATTGACCCACTTGCCGATTATCGTCGATCCCAGCCATGCAACTGGCCGCTGGCAGAGTATTTTGCCAATGGCTCGTGCTGGCATCGCATCGGGTGCTGATGGCTTGATGATCGAAGTGCATCCTAACCCCGCCGAAGCATGGTCAGATGGCGAGCAATCGCTCTTGCCCGAACGCTTCGTCGAATTGATGGATCAAGTCGAACGGATTGCCGATGCCATGGATCGACCAATTCAAGGCCGTACCAAAGCAGCCACAGTTTAGATCCCTCGCCCTCAACCCCTCTCACTGCGGTGGAAGAGGGGAGCCACAGAACTAAAAGCCCCTCTCCTGTTGGACGGGAGAGGGGTTGGGGTGAGGGCATTACCGCCCATAGCGCATCAAACGATCGGCCACGCTTGGCACAAAGCGCTGTAATTGAATCAGTAATTTGACTTTACCAATTGCCAATTGATACTTATCGCGGCTAAAACCCCGCCAAAACTCCTCAACCAAAGCTTCGGGGCTAATTTTGCCCTTACCACGGCCAGCAGTCATCGCGGTATCGACCAATGGCGGAATGATCTCAAACACCCGTACCCGCGTTTGCTCTAGTTGCCAGCGCAGCGCCTTGGTAAAAATATGGATTCCAGCTTTAGTAGCGCAATAAATCGGTGCTTGTTGCTTGGGAACCAAGGCCAAACCCGATGAAACATTGATGATCGCCGCTGCTGGTTGCTGTTGCAGCGTGGGCAAAAAGCGCTGAATCAAATCAATTGGTGCAGTTAAATTAATCGCAATTTCTTGATCGCGCTCAACGTGGGCATATTGCTGCTCGATCAAATCGCCATGATATTGCACCCCAGCATTGTTAATTAAAATTGAGATACTTGGAACTTGCTCGGCCAAGCGTTGACGCTCACTTGCTTGGGCTAAATCAGCTTGAATTGTGGTGATCGCTGGCTGAGTTGCCTTGAGTTCAGCCAATTTTTGGGCATCGCGACCAACCGCAATCACGTGGTTGCCTGCTTGGGCAAAACGCAAAGCTAAGGCTCGGCCAATCCCGGCTGCACCGCCCGTAATTAAGACTGTATGACCTGTGGTTTGCATTGAAGGTACCTCACTAGATAAATTTCCTGCGCTTACTCTAGCGGGTTCAAGGTCGTAACGCATTATCATAGGTTAATCGTCACGCAATTGGCGACGAATGCGGCTCAAACTAACCGGGGTAATTCCTAAATACGAAGCTATGTGATATTGCTTGATCACACCTGCCACACCTGCGAAATCAGCCAAGAAGCGTTGATAGCGGGTAGTCGCATCATCAAGCAACAGGCTACTTTCGCGCTGTTCTTTTTTGATAAACAAGCCTTCAGCCACCCGCCGCAACAAGCGATCCCAGCAGGGGTGCTGGGCGGTCAGGGCAGCAAAATCAGTATAATTGGCAACTAAATAATGGCTTGGCAACAGGGTTTCAATCGTAAATTGACATGGTTCGTTCAGCAATAAAGCCCGATAACCACCAATTAAATCGCCAGGCAGACAAAACGATTTCGTCCAGTCCTCGCCGTCGACAGTTAAGTAGTAGAAGCGCAGCAAGCCATCGGCCAAAAATCCCACTTCATGGGTTGTCTCACCAGCATGCAGCCAAATCTGCTCAGCATCAAGAAAACGCGGCTTGAACAAACTTAAGCAAGCCTGCATTTGCTCAGGCGGAATTGGCGCAAGCTGCTGAAAATTGCGCTGCATTAATCCATATCCATCGATTGGCATCATTCAACTCCTAGAGATTTTTGCTTTTTAACCACGAAGGACACGAAGAACACGAAGCTAGGAACTATTTTAGCCACGAATTTCACGAATTTCACGAATGATGTTTATGATACCAAACCGTATTTCATTCCACATACTTTATCTCTCATCCTTCTGTTCTCTACGACTCTGCGTTAAATATCGATCCTCGATTCCCCAACAACCGATCCCCAACCCCTGAACCCTAGCACCTGAACCCTGATCCCTAATCCCTGAATCCTGACCCCTCAATATGTTTGATTTAAGCTAATTAAGGTACAATAGCAATATTTGAATTGTTTAAAGCGGTGGCGCACAATGACAGATCATGTTGATACTTTGCTAGCCGATATTCAGGCGCTCTTTGCCAGCGAGCCGCAGCTTAAAGCAGCCTTGGCAACAGCCCAACCCAATACAACCCGCACAATCACGCCTGTACCAAGTGCAGCACGCCGCATCGTCGCAGCCATCGCGACCCTGCAACATCGTAGCAGTTTGTTGATTGCGGCCACACCTGATGCCGCAGTACGCATGCACGCCGACCTAACTGCATGGCTCGGCGAGAACGTCATGCTCTTTCCACCGACCGATACGCTGCCCTACGAGCATATGTCGGCGGATATTGGGATTGTAGCGCAACGTTTGGCAGTGCTAGGGCGCTTGCATGCTAGCGAACCGATCTGCGTGGTTGCTTCGGTCAAAGCCTTGATGCAGCCCACCATGACTCCTGAAGAGTTTCAGTTTGCTACGCGCTTGTTGCGCCAAGGCGACCAGCATGATCCACGCAAGTTGCTCGCCCACTGGGTCAGTTTGGGCTATCGGGTTGGGCCAACAGCCGAGCAACCAGGTGATCTCAGTCAGCGCGGCGGCATTATCGATATTTTTCCGCCAACCAGCGAGCGCCCAATTCGGCTCGAATTTTGGGATGATCAACTTGAAAGTTTGCGCATTTACGACCCGATTTCGCAGCGCTCAGATAAACGGGTGCGCCAGATTCAAATCAGCCCAGCTCATGAAATTCCCTTTTGGCGACGAACCGAGGCGATCAAACGGATCGAGCAGTTGCAAATTGCCAGCTTGCGCCGCGAAGTGCAACATGAATGGGCCACCGCCCGCGAACACCTTGAAACTGGCCAGCGCTTCGAAGGTCGAGCCTTTTATGCCCCATTCTTTCGCACGCCCCACGAAGCGGTCGAGGCTGGGCTATGGCAGCATTTGCCAGCCTCGGCGATCATCTTGCTTTCCGAAGAGCATGAATTGAATGCCCAAGGCATTGAATTGCAAAGCCATGCCGATTTGGTGCGCAACACGCAAATTGAAAATAATGAATTACCGCCTGATTTTCCGTTCCCATTAATCGCCTGGACCTTTATTCGGCGGTCGATTCAACGCTGGAGTTGCCTCAACCTCAGCAATCAGCCAATCGCCGATGATCAAAACGATGGCTTTGTGCATGAAATTAATACATTTAGCCAAGCTGCGTCGTATGGCGGCCAAACTGATCGGCTGTTTGAGGATCTGCGCGAACGCTTGGTTGGCGGCGAACGAGTGGTGTTGATTTCACCACAGGCTAGTCGGCTGCGCGAATTGGCCAGCCAACACAATTTAGCCCTAATTGGCGAAGAAGATGGCCCTGATGTTGACGATCCGCCATTTCAAAGCGGCACGATCATTATTCGCCATGGCAATTTATCAGGTGGGTTTAGCAGCGATCCATTGCGCTTAACGATTTTAAGCGATAGTGAGATTTTTGGCTGGCAGCAACGCCGAGCACTCTCAACCCGTGCCCGCAAACAGCGCACCGAAAGCGATCGCACGGCATTTTTACAATCGCTCAAAGTTGGCGATTATGTGGTGCATATCGAGCATGGCATCGCTCAATACGAGGGTTTATCACGGATCGAGGCTAGCGGCGCTGAACGCGAGTTTTTGGTGTTGCGCTACGCTTCGGGCGATAAATTGTATGTGCCAGTCGATCAGGTCGATCGGGTATCACGCTATATCGGCGCAGGCGAAGGCAAGCCAACCCTCACCCGTTTGGGAACCTCAGATTGGGAACGCGCCAAACGCAAAGTACGTGCCGATGTTGAAGAACTTGCGACTGAATTGCTCGATTTATACGCAGCTCGTCAGTTAGTCGAGGGCTTTGCCTACAGCAGCGATAGCTCGTGGCAACGCGAACTCGAAGATAGTTTTCCCTATACCGAGACCGACGATCAACTTCGGGCAATCGAAGAAGTCAAAAGCGACATGGAAAATACTCGCCCAATGGATCGGCTGATCTGTGGCGATGTCGGCTTTGGCAAAACCGAAGTTGCGCTACGTGCTGCCTTCAAAGCGGTGCAAGATGGCCGCCAAGTTGCGGTGCTTGTGCCGACCACCGTGCTAGCCCAACAACATTTCGAAACTTTCTCGCGGCGCATGCAAATGTTTCCTGTGCGGATCGAAATGCTCTCACGCTTTCGCTCAGCATCACAGCAAAAATCAATCACCGAACGCATCGCCAAGGGTGAAATTGATATTGTGGTCGGCACGCATCGGATTTTATCAAGCGATATCCATTTTAAGCAGCTTGGCTTGGTGATTATCGACGAAGAACAACGCTTTGGAGTTAAAGATAAAGAGCGGCTTAAAAAATTGCGCCATGAAATTGATGTACTGACATTAACTGCCACGCCGATTCCGCGCACCATGCACATGGCCTTGTCGGGTATTCGCGATTTGAGCGTGATCGATACACCGCCCGACGATCGCATGCCAATTAAAACCTATGTGCAACCCTACAACGAAATGTTGGTGCGCGATGCGATTTTGCGCGAATTAGGGCGCAATGGCCAAGCCTATTTTGTGCATAACCGGGTGCAATCAATTTATACGGTCGCCAATCGGATTCAAAAATTAGTGCCCGAAGCCCGAATTGGGGTTGGCCATGGCCAAATGCCCGAAAAAGCGCTCGAAAAGGTTATTCTGCAATTTTTCGAAGGCTTGTTTGATGTCTTTGTGTGTACGACGATTATCGAAAGCGGCATCGACGTGCCCAGCGCCAACACCATGATTATTGATGATGCGACGACGTATGGCCTAGCCCAACTCTATCAATTGCGTGGGCGAGTTGGCCGCTCAACCCAGCGCGGCTATGCCTATATGTTCTACAACCCCACCAAAGCCATGGGCGAAGAAGCGCAAAAACGGCTTGAGGCAATTCAAGAGGCTACCGAATTGGGCGCTGGCTTCCGCATCGCCATGCGCGACCTAGAAATTCGCGGCACTGGCAATCTGCTTGGGGCTGAACAATCGGGCAATATCACCACGATTGGTTTTGATCTCTACTCGCGCTTGCTTTCGCAGGCTGTCGAGCGCGTGCGCGAAGAACGCAAACGCGGCCAACAGCAAAAAACTGGCGAACAAAAAGCCCAACGCGCTCGTGCAGTCGAAGCCCTACGCCGAGCAGCGGTAGTTTCAGCCCGCAGCAGTTTTAGCGGCGATGTCGATGATCCAGTCTTGCCCGATGCGATGGTCAGCATTGATCTGCCGATTAATGCCTACTTGCCGCAAAATTATGTTGATGATGAACCGCTGCGTTTGCGCGTCTATCAACATATTGCCGAGGCTCGCTCCACCCGCGATATTCGTATGTTACGCCAAGAATTAGAAGATCGCTTTGGACCTGTGCCTGAGCCAGCCGCCCGCCTGCTCGATTTGCTGACAATCAAAGTTTTGGCCTTACAAGCAGGTGTAATTTCGATTATTTCTGATGATAATGAAATAACTGTGCGCTTGCCCAAGAGCGTCTATCTTGATCGCGAACAACTTCAGCGCGAATCACCACGCGGCGTAGTAATCGGCCCGCAGTTGGCGCGGCTTGATCGGCGGGTGTTGCGCGATGATTGGGAAGTTGTCTTGCGGCAATTACTCGAAGCACTCAACAAAATTGGCAATTAATCGGATTATGTACGATCAATATGCTTAATCAAGCATACTTTTTAATCAAATTTTGAGCTTTATTGGCATAAATATCACAGAAACCGCATATTTGCATAAAACTATGAGATCTGCTATAGTTTTGGGGAATGCACCGTCTTGAGCTTGCACAACCAACGTGCATTCACGGCGAGGTAGCAATACCCAGCCACAACAAAACAGGCCACAGCGAAAAAAAGCGAGGCGTGCGTTCCGGGAAGACGCAGGCGCAGCTTTTTTCGTTTTTAGTTGGCAGATTTTTGGATACAGGAAAGAGGAATCCAGTCATGTTCGAACGAAGCAAACGCTTAGCCGCCATCGTGCTTACTAGCGCGATTTTGGCAGCATGCGGTAGCGGCACCAGCACCACACAACCAACTACTGGCAGCAGCGAGGCAACCGCCGTCGTTGAACCAGGTACTGATACTGGGTCGCAACCCAGCAGCGATGGCATTGTAATCATTGGGATGAGCCAATCGCCAGATACCTTATTTGGGATGGAATCGCAATCGAGTGCTACCACCCAAGTGTTAAACTCAGTGCAACCAGCCTGCGTAACCACCCTCAGCTACGATTATCAGCCAGTCTGTTTCGCTGAATTGCCCACCTTTGAAAATGGCGGCGCAGTCGAAGAAATGGTAACAGTTGATCAAAGCTACACTGGCCCATTCGTGATCGAGAATGAACTGATCACTGATACCAGCGTTTTGACTGGGCCAATCGAATTGCCCCAAGTTAAAGTTACTTGGAAGTTGATCGATGGCATTACTTGGGAAGATGGCACGCCAGTAACCGCCGATGACTTTTTGTTTGCCGCTGAGTTGTATGCCAACCCAGGCACCAAAGTTGCCAGCCGCTTCACCATCGAGCACACCGCCAAATACGAAAAAGTTGATAATCAAACTTTCTCATGGTATGGCGTGCCAGGCTATCAAGATTCAACCTATTTCTTGAACTACGCTGGTGGCGCACTTGGCCCTGAACCCAAACATGTACTCGGCAGTGTCGATGCAGCAACCATTGGTGGTAGCGATTACGCCAGCAAGCCCTTGGCCTATGGCCCTTACAAAATCGACGAATATGTGCCCCAAGAACGGGTCACGCTGAGCGCTAATCCAAATTATTGGAGAGCAAAACAAGGCCTGCCCAAAATTAGCAACGTAATCTATAAATTCGTCACCAGCGAAGATCAAATTTTGCAACAATTACAATCAGGCGAAATTGATGTCGTTGGCCAAATTGGCTTATCGTTAGGTCAAGCTCCATCACTTGATGAATTGCAAGCAGGCGCTGAATTCGATATCCAATATGTACCCGCCACGGTTTGGGAACATATTGACTTTGCGGTTGAGCGCGGCGATGGCGTTGCTACTCCATTTGCCGATGCCAAAGTGCGGCAAGCAGTCGCTTATGCAATCAACCGCCAAGAAATCATCGATCAAGTGTTGTTTGGCAAAACCGTTGCCATGAATAGTTTCATGCCTGATGATCACTGGGCCTACCCCAGCGATACCAGCGTGATCAACCCTTATGCCTTTGATCCCAGCAAAGCGATTCAATTGCTCAATGAAGCTGGCTGGGTTGCAGGCGATGACGGCATTTTGGTCAAAGATGGTCAACCATTCACGATCGAATTCTTCACCACCGAAGGCAACGCGACGCGTCAATCAGTCGCCCAATTGGTCCAAGAATACTTGCGCGATGTTGGGATTAATGCTGAATTGAAGTTTGTGCCTGGCACCGATGCCTTGTTCAAAAATGGCGAAGAAGGCATCTTGGCTGGTCGCCGCTACGATATGGCGTTGTATGCCTGGGTCAGTGGCCCTGAGCCATCAACTCCATTGTATTTGTGCAGCCAAGTGCCAACCGCAGCCAATGGGTATGCTGGTCAAAACAACACTGGCTACTGTAACCCCGATTACGATAAAGTAGCGCTCGAAAGCCAAAGCATTATCGAGCGGGCTGGCCGCTTGCCATTGCTCAGCCAAGCCCAACAAATCTTCAACCGCGATTTACCAACCTTGCCGTTATATCAACGGATCAACGTCGGGGCTGCTCGCAAAACGATCAGCGGCTTCAAGCTCGACCCAACCAGCCAACAAGATTTCTACAACATCGAAACCTGGGAATTAGCCCAATAAGCAATGGCTATAGGCTATTGGCTATTGGCTCTAGTTAAATATTGATCCACGAAGAGCACGAAGGATTATCTTTCGTGCTCTTTACGATTAATGATCCACGAAGGACATGAAGAGCACAAAGGCTTTAATTGTTTAGCCACAGATTCCCACAGATGTGAATGATTCGTATGTTCTATGCTCTATGTTCTTTGTTCTACAACGCCTGACCCCTCTGTACTTTTGCCTTTTGCCTTCTGCCTTTTGCCTTGTTAACAATTGCTCATCAAATGCTTACACCATGTTTGCAATTTCTTTAACCAATTCAAGGTAGCCTAAAGCTATCGATCACATGAGGAGAACCATCGGCATGGTGCAAGCAAGCAAACAAGCAATTAATCCTTGGGCAAAACGTCTATATCAGACTGGTCGCTGGGCCAGCAACGTCGTTATTTGGCTGGTACTATGGATCAGTTGTGTAGCAATCATCTTTTTGATGATTCGCTATTTCAGCGGCGCAGAATGGCTAAGCAACCTACAAGGCTCGGCCCATTTTGTCGCCGAATTTGGCATGCGTCTGTTGATGGCAGCGCCATTTACGCTCTGGCTGTTGTTGATGTTGCGACCAATTCGCACCCGTCGCTGGGTCGTCAGCCACATTCTCAAATTGGCTCAACGCTTGCGCCGCCAGCCTAAGCTCCAGCCTACGCCAGCCGTTGATCAGCCAGATCGAGAAGTTCAACCTATAACTAGCCCAACTATGAGCGCAAAACCGCTCAGCCGCCGTCGATTTTTGGTCGAATCAGGGCTAGTTGGCGGTGTGGTCGGTTATGCGATGTTGATTGAGCCATATCAGATTCAGGTGCGTGAAGTTAATTTGCCAATCGCCAATTTGCCCGAACGTTTTCGCGGCATGCGCATCGCCCAAATGAGCGATTTGCATATCAATGCCTACACCACCAGCGCCGATTTGGCCCGTGCTGTGGCCCAAATCAACCAACTTAATCCCGATATGGTGCTGCTCACTGGCGATTTTGTTGATTGGGATGCGCGATTTGCTGATGCCGCCACCGAGCCATTCCGCCAGCTGCGTGCACCTGAAGGCATTTATTCGGTGCTCGGCAACCACGATTACTACAGCGGCAAGATCGATACAATCAAACAAGCCATTCAACGCCACGATTTAGGCCTGTTGGTCAATCAGCATACAGTTCTACGCCGTGGCGCTGATCAATTGGTCTTGGTAGGCTTTGATGATCCACGGCATAATCGTAGCGGCGGGCCACGGCTCAGCCCTGAGAGCATCAATCCTGAAGCGGCCTTGAAAGGTACACCAAAAAATGTTGCCCGCCTGGCGATGGTACATAATCCGGTGATTGTGCCGCATTTTGTCGCCAACTACCAACTTGATGTGATCCTATCGGGGCATACCCATGGCGGCCAATTCCAAGTGCCGATTCTCACCGATCAGTTGGTTGGCAATGCTGAATACTTTGTGCGCGGCCATTATGATTTGGGCAAATCACAGGTTTATGTCAATAGCGGTTTTGGCTTTACCGGGCCGCCGCTGCGGTTTCGTTCGGCTCCAGAAATTACATTAATCAATTTAGTTGATGCCAAAGCCTAGCCCGACTCAGGGCTGAGGCCGCGCAGGGCCAACGACTGAGCGCAATCTACGTTTTTGCTGTATAATAGTTATTACGTGTCAATTTTATGGTTGTACGAAACGCCAAATAAAGGGGGTGAATTCTAGTGGCAAGCATTTCGGTAGATTCAAATGAATCAATCGACAAAGCACTGCGCCGTTTTAACAAGGCCGTGCAAGCTGACGGCATTTTGACGGAAGCCCGTCGCCGTGAGCATTATGAAAAGCCTAGCGTTAAACGCAAGCGCAAGGAAGCTGCTCGTCTGCGTAAGTTGCAAAAGATGGCTCGTGAAGCCAACAACTAAGCAATTCGCATGACGCACCCCAAATCGCCGCAGCTTGTGGATACCCCACACTGTGGCGATTTTTATGTATCATGAGAGTTGCAGATTTATTAAAGAAGAGGTTTAACTATGTCGATTCAACAACAATTGCAAGAAGATATGAAAAATGCCATGCGCAATAAAGAGCAACAACGGCTCGATACAATTCGCATGATGCTCGCATCGCTCAAAAACGCGCAGATTGACCTTCGGCGCGAGCTTGATGAAGTTGAAGCAGTTGGGGTAATTCAAAAAGAAGCCAAGCGTCGCCGCGATGCCATGGCCGAATATACCAAAGCTAATCGCCCCGACCTTGCTGCTAGTGAAGAAGTCGAATTGGTGATGATTGAAGCCTATTTGCCAACCATGCTCAGTGCCGATCAATTGCGCCCTGAAATTGCCGCAATTATTGCCGAGCTTGGTGCGACCAGCATCGCCGATCTTTCCAAAGTAATGCCTGCAGCCATGCAACGCTTCAAAGGCAAAGCTGAAGGCCGGGTGATTAACGAGGTTGTGCGCTCATTACTTAGTGCCTAAGCCATGATAGTTCGTTCATATCGCTTAAAAACCTTGTTACGTTCGTTCATCGAGCATCACCACCATTTGGTGTTGGTGCTCTTTGGGGCCGTGCTCACCCTAATTTTGACCTTGATTTTTACGTGGCGCTCGGCGATCAACCAAGATATTATGGTTGGTCGCCCCAGCCCACGCACCATCAACGCCGACCGCGATTTGACCTTTGAAAGCCCTTTGCTAACTGAAGCCAAACGCCGTGAAGCCGCCAACGATCCGCGCAACTTGGTCTATAACGAAGATACCCAAATTCATGGCCAGCAGCGTGAACAGCTGCAAGCAACCTACAGCGTGATTAACTCAGTTCGCGAAAATCCCAGCCTCAACCTTGATCAACAACGCGGTCAACTGACTGAATTACCTTCGCTGCCACTCTCCGATACCCTCGCCATCACCATTCTTGAAGCTGATGACGATACCTGGCAACGCATCAAAGATCAAACCAATGCCTTATATGACCGAACTCTGCGCGAAAATAATTATTCAATTGATGAAACCACCCTCGCCGAAATTAAAGTGCGCTATTTGCCTTACAACTTGCCAAGCAGTTTAAAGCCAGATCAACGGGCGGTTGTGCTGTATTTGGTCGAACAAACCCTGCATGTTAATCGCACGCTGAATCAAGAGGAAACTGAGCGTCGCCAACAAACAGCCCGCAATGCCGTCCAATCGGTCTCAAAAGATGTTATCAATGGCCAAAATATTGTGCGCCAAGGCGATACGGTATCAGCTGAACAATATGAAACCCTCGTCAAAATGGGTTTGATCACGCCTGAATTAGGGCTTGATGGCTTTATGGGGCGCTTATTGCTGGCGCTCTTGGTCACCTTAGCCTTATGTACAGCGCTTTATATCGATCAGCATAATCTTTTGACATGGCCTCGTGCATTGCTGGTAATCTTAATTTTGATGGTTATTCCGATTTTGTTTGGGCGAATTTTCCTCAACACATGGTTGAATTTCCCTGAAACGTTTGCTTTGGCGGTGATTGCGATTCCATTGGCGGCGCTGTTTAACAACAATTTAGCTTTAGTTATTTCAGCTTTAGTCTCGATTGTGATGATGTTTTTGGGCGAAGGCGCACTGCAAGTTGGCATGATCAGCTTTGCCGGAGCTTTGTGTGGCATCTACGCAATTCGTCGCGCCGATCGGGCAATGGCCTTTATTATGGCTGGCGTTTGGATTGCACTCGGCGTATTCGCCACTGCCATGATTTGGCGTTTGATTCAGCCCCAAGGCGTAACTTGGCAACAAACCATGTTCACCTTGATTTTTAGCATGCTCAATGGTGGCATCACGGCCATGATGTCGTTGACCTTGCATAACGTGCTTGGGCGGATCGCTGGCATCGTTACGCCAATGCAATTATTGGAGTTGGCCCACCCCAACCAGCCGCTGCTGCGCCGCTTGATGCAAGAAGCTCCCGGCACTTATCATCACTCGGTCGTTGTCAGTAATTTAGCTGAACAAGCCGCTGAACGGATCGGCGCTGATACTTTGCTAACTCGTGTGGGAGCCTACTATCACGATATTGGCAAAATGCTGCGGCCATTCTTCTTCACCGATAATCAATATGATCGCTCAAATGTGCACGATAACCTTGATCCGCAAACCAGCGCCAAATTAATCGCTGATCACGTCATCGAGGGTGCTAAGATAGCGCGGCAGCATAAGCTGCCTGAGCAAATTGTTAATTTTATCGTTGAGCATCACGGCACCGATGTGATTCGCTATTTCTATCAGCAAGCCTTACAAGCCCAAGATAGTGTTGATATCAACGATTATCGCTACCCTGGGCCCAAGCCACAATCCAAAGAAACAGCGATTTTGATGTTGGCCGATGGGGTTGAGGCCACCGTGCGCTCCAAAGAGCAAGCGGGCATGCTCGTGGCTGAGCGTCACGATGACGATGATCAACAAGCGCCCAAAGGTTGCCAAAGCATTGCTCAAGTGGTCAACCAAAGCATCGATATGCGCCTTGCCAGCGGCCAGCTTGATCAATGCCCGCTCACCCAAAAAGATCTCAACACGATTCGCCAATCGTTTGTCAAAACGCTCCAAGGGATCTATCATCCACGGGTTGAGTATCCCAAATTGATGCGGGAACCTCAAAGTAAATAACCATCTACCAACAAGGAATTTGCGCGGTATGTTAGAACTAACAGCCCATATTGAAGTTGTGCCCACCGATCTTGCGCTTGATACCAGTTTATTAGAGCAAGTCGTGGCCCAAGTGCTCGCCGATGAAGGCCAAACTGGCACATGGGAAATTGGCATTCGCATCACCAACGATCAAGAATTGCATGAACTCAATCGCCAATATCGTGGCGTTGATCGGCCAACCGATGTGCTTTCGTTTGGCGAATATGAAGATGATGACGATGATTTTATCGTGCCCGACGGCGTGTACGATGATGATGAATTCGATGACCCTGAGGCTGATGAAGCGGCCTATCTTGGTGATTTAGCAATTTCGTATGAGCGGGTGCTGGCTCAAGCCCAAGAATATGCTCATTCAAGCCGCCGCGAATTATGCTATTTAGTAGCTCACGGTACATTGCACTTGCTCGGCTACGATCACGAAACCGACGAGGAGCGCGAAGATATGCGCCAGCGCGAAGAAAAAGCCCTCAGCACGCTTGGCATCACCCGCGAAGCCGAGCCGTTTGTTTAGTTTAAGGGCGAGGGGTTAGGGGTCAAGGGCTAGGAATTGCTCCACGAAGGGCAGGGAGATCGAAACCGCGAAGCACACGAAGATCGCGAAGGTTAAGTTTTTAGCCACAGATTCCACAGATTTATGTGATTATCCTGCTATGCCCAATGCCTGACCCCTAGCCCCTGATCCCCAGTCCCTATGTTCTATGCTCTATGTTCTACCTTTGGGAATTTATGGAATGCTTCAGGCGCTTTGGAAATTTATTTGTGGCTTTGGCTATGCCTTTCGCGGCATTTGGCTATTAATTCGCAGCCAACGCAACGCCCAAGTTCATTGTTTAGCCATCGTAGTGGTGCTTTTTTTTGGCTGGCTATTGGATATCAACGCCAACGAATGGCTAGCGGTAAGCTTAATTAGCGTGGTGGTCTTGGCATTAGAAGCCGTGAATACCGCCATCGAAAGCGTTGTCGATTTGGTTTCGCCAGAATATCACCCGCTAGCTGGCCGCGCCAAGGATGTAGCAGCCGGCGCAGTGTTGATCGCAGCAATCGGGGCATTAATTATTGCCGCGATCATCGTTTGGCCACGCTTAGCGCACTTGATAGCTGGTTGAACGTTGATCGAGCAAATAGGCTTGCCAAAGCGCCAAACCACCCTCGCCACGCAACGCAGACTGCATACGATCAGCCCCATCAGGCACTAAACTCAAATACTGCTCGGCAAAAAAGACGGTTGGCCGACCCTGATACTCAACCACAGGCGAAATTGGCAGACCGAAAATATCGGGGCCACCATGGGCACGCCAATAGCGCCATAATAAGGTTGGCATGGTGATGCTGGTCGTTGCTTCCACCGTCGTCGTTACCAATGGCAACAACTCCTCGGAACGCGCCATGACTGATTGCACCGCCCGCAAATTCTCAGCAAAATCAGGCAATTCGCCCGTCGATAATTCGGGCGTAATCGAGGCAATGCCAAGCGCTCCCGCCCAATCGTGCATGCCACCAGTAATCATATAGTTGCGCCAATAACGATCGTAGCGATAGCCGCTAGCTTCAGCATAAACTTGGGCTAAGGCGATTGATGGCCCATGTTCACAAAAAGCCGGAAACACATCGCCACCATCGCTATGTACCCAAACCACCGCTGAGGCATCAAGCACCAAATCCCGCACTAATTGGCTTTCCAACTCCGATTCAACGAATGCCCCGCCCGTATCTGAAACGATGCCATACGCTCCTTCAACGGTTTGATTCCAGTCGTTTTCGGGGCAAGCATCGAAATTGGTATCCATATTGCGGTTGAGATCAACGCTGCGACTATTGAAACGCGTGCCAATCGCCAAGCCATCGGGATTGACCGTCGGAATAATGTAGAGGCTCACATCAGCAGGCACTTGTTGTGGGTTTTGGCGAAAATGCTCAAGCAAAGCAAGTGCCAGTTGATAGGTATTGGCTTCGGGTCCGCCATGGGTATTTGATACAATGAATAATTTGCGTGGGCCATTGCCAAAGCGAGTACCCGTAATCGCCCGCCCTTGCAACGAAGTTCCAAAGGTCAAATCGACAACTGGCACAGCGCTGGGGCTAGGCGTTGGCGCAATGGTTGGGGTTTGAGCAACAAGCGTGGTCGCTGGAATGCCAAGCAATCCAGCGACCATTATTAGCATAAGCAGATATTTTTTCATTAGGGATTTGGCGTTGGTACTACAATCTCGCCACCTGGCGTTGGCTCTGGTTGTGGCTCAGGCGTTGGCTCAGGCTGTTGCGGCGGCTGTGGTTCTGGCGTTGGCGTTGCTGGATTAGCACATGGATCGGTTGGTTTACAACCCTTTGGTGGCAACGGAGTTGCCGGATTATGCACATAAATATCAGGCCATGGCTTGAAATGGGTATTGAATGGCTCGCGCAAAATCACTTGGCCATTTTGGCGGATAATGCGATAAACGATGATATCCATGCCATCGCGGGCGGTGTCGGTTTGATGAAAGACCCCAACTGGCTCTTTAGGATCAGCTATAAAGGTTGGCTCGGTTGGCTTGGGATACTCTTTGGTCACATAAGGGCCATCGAGGATCACTTCGCGCTGGGGAGCCGTACCATACAAGGCATAGGTTACAGTTGCCGTCGAATCATCAACATAGGTATTGAGCAACAGCCACTTGCCCGTATCGTTGACAAAGCGGAAATCCAAGGCTCCGGTGAAAATCGCTGCATCCATGCCATAGGGTTCATAGACTTCGTACCACGAAATGCGGAACGAGTGGGTATGACGCTCAGTGATCGGCAAGCCAGCGTGGAACGCCGCTCGAAACAGCGTGGTTGAATCTTGGCAAATCCCGCCGCCCCATTCTTCTTGGGTGCGATTGCCAACAATTGCATAGCCCTTAACAAAGCCATTGGATTCGTCGATTGAGCCAACCGCATTGTTGAACGAAAACTCCTCGCCTGGCTTGATCAAAATCCCATCAAGCAAGCGTGAGCCAGCTTTGATATTGGTCACACGATAGGATGCTGAACCTTTGTAGGAGCTTTTGCCAACCCCAACTGCTTCAACAATTCCCAGGCTATGAATATTTTCAGCGGTAACATCGGGCTGCACTTCGCGAATAACCAATTCGATCGTGCGGGTTTCGCCAATCGTGGCTTGCTCGATAATGCGGCGGGCCGAGGCTTCTTCATCGAGACGCAAACCGGTGCGGCCTTCGCGCACAATCGTGAGTGCCCCACCATCCCAGGCCACGCGCGGGTTGACTGAGCCACGCCCAATTTCATCGGCAAAGGTTGCAACCCGTTGACGAATCATTTGATCGTTCAACGAAGCCACCATTTTCGTTTTGCCATTGGCATCAGTGTGGGTGTCAAGTCGAATCAAAGCACGCAGATCATCGGTGCTGAGTTCCCATTGCAAATCGCCAGCAATCAAGGTTAATGGCGATTGCAACACTGCATCGATGGTTTGTTTAGCCTCAAACACCCCATCATCAAGCACGGTTGGCATCACCATTTCGGTGCGTAAGACAACTTGAGCAGGTGAGAGTGTTTGCAATTGGGTCAAAATATCTTGGGCAGTTTCATCGATCAGAATCAGCCGACCTTCACGAGCCGGCGTCATTGTGGCAGTGTTGCCAGCAACGATCAAATTAGCATTGACTGGCGCGGTGATCAAATCGTTGGTTGAAGTCATCAGATACTCACTCAGTTGCGCTTGATCAACGGTTACTGCCAACGGAATATCATAACCATTTTGCCAAATGCCCGAAACCGCCTGCAAGGTATTGATGATGTTGCCACCCCGCCCAAGGCTGTAAGCTTCATCAACCGATTGCTCAATTGAAAGGCTGATACCTGCTTGATCGGCGGTTGGCTCCCAAGTTTGGCCATTGAAACTTAGGCCAACTGGGCGCTTGAGCAAATCGGCATATTGTTCGGTGAGCAAAGCCTTGGCTTCTTCAGGGGTTTTCTGGCTCATATCGATGCCCTGAATCGCCACATTTGGGTAAATTCGACCTTCAAAAGTCCGATTGAGATACCACAAACCGATGCCAAACAACAAGCCAACCAAGCCGAGCGTAATGCCAGCGCCCCACATAAAAGTACGTAGGCGACTGCGTTTACGCTTTGGCGGCGCAGCGGATCGAACGGGGAGATCGTCGGCCAAGGGAGCAGTTGCATCAAACTGTTGCACATCGCCATTTTGGCGACGACGCTCGATTGGGCCATATTTCTGATAAAATTCATCTGCCATGCCAAGCGCTCCTAGCGACCAAACACCAAATATCTTCTCAGGCTAACAAACATAGCGTCGATATGCAATGATAGATTGCTTATACGCCAATAAAAATGCTAGCGACTAACGAAAGCACCAAAAGTACCACCAAAACAATCGAAACAATTCGATAGATTTGTTTAAGCTGCTGATTATTCACCGTGGACTCTCCTACTTAAACAATGTGGCTATTATACCATTGCTCTGAGGTTATGTCGTTCAGATTAAAGCTGATGTACGGGTGATAAATCAGCGAAGAGTTTGCCAGCAACCAAACGAGCAAGCCCAATGCCACCAAGTACATCCCAAAGATGGTGTTGTTTGGTGGTGAGGGTGCTGATGATGATCGCCATCGCCCAAGCACTGACCAGCCAGCGCCATGGTGAGCGCACCCGCCAATGGGCCTCGGCCAAAACCACTGCATAGGCAGTATGCAAACTTGGCAAAGCATTATAGGGTGGGTCAACCCGCCAAAGCCAATTCAGCAGCCGACTCTTGGTTGATTGAGGGCGTGGAACGGTAGTTCGAACACTACAAAATACAATCGAACCAAGGCTATTCAGCAGGGTGATTGCCTGAAACACCCGGCGGGCTTGCCTGGGTTTTGGCCAAAAATAGGCAGCATTCAAGCCCAAAAAGGGGTATAACGAAAGATAAGGCAACACACTAGTGGGCATGAGTGGAATTGCCCGATCAAGCGCGGTGGCAGGCACGACATAGGCAGGCTGATCGGGGACATGGCTTGCAGCAAAGTAACCAACAAATGAGCACAATGCGAGCGCAAAATCGGCGCTTGGCTGCGATGAAGTTGATTGTTGCTGCAAGCCCAGCATCGTTAGCTATTGACTGCGGTTTCTTTGGCATGATTGCCGTTGCGATAGGTGCGTGGCACTTCATGGCAGCGGCGGCAACGAGCTTCGTAGGCTTCTTGCGCTCCAACCAAAATAATTGGGTCATCATAAGAGGCTGGCATACCGTTGATCAAGCGTTGGGTGCGCGAAGCAGCCTGACCGCAAATCACACAAATCGCTTGTAGTTTGGTCACCTCTTCGGCTTTGGCCAGCAAGATTGGCAATGGGCCAAATGGCTCACCACGAAAATCTTGATCGAGGCCAGCGACAATCACGCGCACGCCACGATGCGCCAACAAATCGCATAAATCGATCACAGCTGGGTCAAAAAACTGCACTTCATCAATTGCCACAACGGTTGTTTCAAGCGCAATTGCGGCGGCAATATCGGCAGCAGTTTGCACTGGCGTTGCCAACACGCGAACGCCATTATGTGAAGCTACTTCTTCATCAGAATAGCGGGTATCGATCGCTGGCTTAAACACCTGAATTTTTTGCCGGGCAATTTGGGCACGCTTGACGCGGCGAATCAATTCCTCGGTTTTGCCGCTAAACATACTGCCGCAAACAACTTCAATCCCACCACGTTGCATGACAACTCCTTATAGCATTTTAGAGGAACGAGGGTCGCGAGGCAACAAAAGAGCCACGCGACACCACAAGGAATCGCGTGGCTCTTTCGAATATCAGAACAACGATGAAACCTTATTCTTCGGTTGAAGCTGATTCTTCGCCGTAGACTTCATCGTAGAGGCTGCGCTTTTTGGGGGCTTGTTGAGCGCGAGCTTCGCGGCGGCGTTGGGCATCTGATTGCTTTTCTTGGCTTGATTGCAAGCGCTTCATAAAGCGATCAACTTGGCCAGCGGTATCCAGAATGCGTTGTTCGCCGGTGTAGAAGGGGTGGTTGCCTGACCAAACGTCCAAGCGCAATTCAGGCTTGGTTGAGCCAGTAATCAAGACTTCTTCGCCGTTCACCACAATTTTGGCATTTGGATAATATTTTGGGTGAATGTTCTTCTTCATGATAACTCCTCGATGGTGATGCTGGTTTAGGCTTCAGCTTCAGCAGGTACAACGCTCACCATTTTTTGGGTGCGGCTGTAATCTTCGAATTTGACATGACCATCAATCATCGAGTAGATGGTGTAATCGCGGCCAAGGCCAACATTTGCGCCTGGGCGCACTTTGGTGCCACATTGGCGAACGATGATTGAACCAGGCTGCACCAACTCACCACCAAAGCGTTTGATTCCACGCATTTGCGGCTTGCTGTCGCGCCCGTTTCGCGAGCTACCTACACCTTTTTTATGTGCCATTTGCAGGCTCCTTTCAGACGCGGGCCAACCGCGCGGTCATATTACTTGCTGGGAACTACGATATCGTTGATGGTGATTTCAGTGTATTTTTGGCGATGGCCGGTGCGGCGGCGATAGCGTGCCTTTGCTTTGTAGCGGAACACGATAATCTTTTCGCCCTTCACAACTTCGCCAACGGTTGCTTTCACAACTGCGCCACTGATCAATGGGGAGCCGACAAGGGTGTCGCTGCCACCAACCATCAAGACTTCATTAAATTCGATAGTGCTTCCATCTTCAGCGTCGGTCAAGGCAATTTGCAATGTTTGGCCTGGCTCAACGCGATACTGTTGGCCACGGTCTCGAATAATGGCGTACACGATGCCGCTCCTTCTGGCGGTTTGGTCCGCCGCCGATAAAAAAGAGAGGGGCATCTGCCCGCCCTCTTATAACATTTTTTCTTTACAACACGGCATCGGATTATAGCAGAGAGCCTTGATGCTGTCAACCACGCCGATTTGAATTTTTAGCCCTCATCCATGGCTCAAATAATCGCTCAATTGTCGCCATTTTAGCAATGTTTATAGCTACCAGCATGCTTGATTTCGCATGATTAACTTACTCTGCTTACCCCTAAATCCCCCTTTGGAGCTAGCTCAATCGTCATTTTTAGACCCCACAAATATAACTAGCCTTTGACCCTGTTTTAATAAATTATTAAGTATGGTATTCTATAGTACCAAACTAGGAACAAAGAATAACGAAACGCCACATCAGATCAGCAATTCCATTCTGAAAGGAAGTTACATGAAGGATCGTCGGCTGATTACCCTGCTCGCGTTGTTCGTCCTTGGGTTTGTTGGGGCTAGCTTGGTGCAACCAACGCATGCCAAAACCGTCAGTAGCGATAATTTGGTCTTGGGCAATCCCAGCGGGGCTGTCGCCAGCAGCAGCTATCCTACCAATTATTTAATTCAACGCAACCAATACGCGCTCTCGTATCACCGCGATAATGGGATTGCCAATTGGGTCAGTTGGCACCTCGATAGCGGCGATATTGGCAGCGTTTCGCGCAGCGATTTCCAAACCGACACCAGCTTACCTAGTGGTTGGTATCGCGTTGCCACCAGCGATTACAGCGGCAGCGGCTACGATCGCGGCCATATGACTCCCTCAGGCGATCGCACCGCCACCACCGCCGATAACCAAGCCACCTTCTACATGACCAACATTATTCCCCAAGCACCCGATAACAACCAAGGCCCATGGGTTGACCTCGAAACCTATGCTCGCGAGTTGGTCAGCGCTGGCAATGAGTTGTATATCATCAGTGGCGGGGCTGGCTCACGGGGCACAATCGCCAGCGGCAAGGTGCGAATTCCAAATTCAACTTGGAAAATCATCGTGGTGCTGAGCCAAGGTAGCAACGACCTGAGCCGCGTCAGCAACAGCACCCGCGTCATCGCAATTAATATGCCGAATGTGCAAGGTATTCGCGATAACGATTGGCGCGATTATCTGACCACGGTCGATGCCCTCGAAAGCCTGACTGGCTATAACTTCCTTTCAAATGTCTCAACCAGCATCCAAGGCGTAATCGAAGCCCGCATTGATGGCTCAACCACGCCAATTCCCACAGCTGTGCCAACCTCGGTAACCAACCCAACCGCTACTCCAGTGCGCACGGCTACCCCAACTCCAAGCACTGGCTGTACATCGAGCCGCTTGTTCTTCTCAGAATATGTTGAAGGCAGCAGCAACAACAAAGCTTTGGAGCTTTACAATAATACTGGAGCCAGCGTCAGCCTCAGTGGCTACAGCATTCAGTTGTATGCCAACGGCTCGACCAGCGTCAGCAGTAGCGTAAATTTGAGTGGTTCGGTCGCCAATGGCGCAACCTATGTGATTGCCAATGCCTCGGCCTCAAGTAGTGTGCAAAATCTCGCTAACATCACCAGCAGCGTGGCCAACTTTAATGGCAATGATGCACTTGTGCTGACCTACAATGGCACGGTGGTTGATAGCTTTGGCCAAGTTGGCAACGATCCAGGCAGCAGCGGTTGGGGTGGCACGACCACCGATCGCACGCTGCGCCGCAAAGCCACGATCAGCGCAGGCGATACCAATCGCAGCGATACATTCACACCAAGCAGCACATGGGATAGCTATAGCCTTGATACATTCAGTGGCTTGGGCAACCACAGTGTCAGTTGCCCATAAGCTATAAATCGTGCTGAATTGAATATCTGCAATGGGCTGCTAGAGGAAGATCTAGCAGCCCATTCATTCTTAAGGACGAGGGCGGTTCGCTCTCGAATACCTGTTTAACGATCGGTCAGCCATGGTATGCTTAGGCAGTGGGTAGGCTCCTAGCCTACAGGAGGAAACGATTGCATGGCAATGTTAAATATTGTTGATGTTAAAAAATCTTTTGCCGGAACTGAAGCAGTTCGTGGAGTAAGTTTTAACGTCGAACCTGGCGAATTGTTTGGGGTACTTGGCCCCAATGGTGCGGGTAAAACCACCACTATCCGCATGATTTTGGATATTTTGCGCCCCGACAGTGGCTCGATTGAGGTGCTGGGCGGTGCAATGGATGAAGCCAAAAAGAACCGTATCGGCTACCTGCCCGAAGAACGCGGTCTGTATCGCAACCTTAAAGTTTTAGATTGTATGGTCTATTTGGCCACACTCAAAGGCCTTGAGCGCAATGAGGCTCGCAAACGTGCCAGCGCCTATCTCGAACGAGTCGAGCTTGGTCATGTTGCCCAAAAAAAGGTCAGCGAGCTAAGTAAAGGTATGCAGCAAAAAGTGCAATTTGGCACAACTATTTTGCACGAACCCGATATTGTAATTATCGACGAACCATTTGAAGCGCTTGACCCCGTGAACACGCGCATGGTCAAAGATCTGCTCTTTGATATTCGGCGTGAAGGTCGGGCAGTGCTGATGTGTACCCACCAAATGCACTTAATCGAAGAAATGTGCGACCGAATTGTGATGTTCAATCGTGGCGAGATTGTTTTGAATGGGACATTACGTGATGTGCGTCGCCGTTTTGCCCCCAATGCAGTGTGGGTCGAAGGTCATGGCTCATTCGATAATTTGCCAGGCATTGAGAGCGTCCAAGCTGAAAACGGCCAAGTGCAGCTCAATTTGCAAGCTGGTACCAGCCCTCAAAGTGTTTTCCAAGCCTTGGCCAGCCGCAGCGACACCACCGTTGATCGCTTTGAAGTGGCGATTCCCTCACTCGACGATATTTTTGTGCGAGTGGTTAATGGGGAGCGTGGCCAATGAACAAGGCAAAATGGTGGACGATCGCTGCTCATGAATACGCTGTCCATGCCAAACGCAAAGGCTTTTTGATCGCCACTTTTGGCACACCACTGTTGCTAGCAGCAATCTTTGCGGCGATTTTTGCTTTTATCGTCTTTGGCGATCAGAGCAATAGCTTGGGGGTAGTTGATCAAGCTGGCATCACCAACCAACTACCAGCTACAGTCACAATCACCGATACATTGCGCAAAGATGTAGCAATCATTCGGTTTGATGATGAAAATTTAGCCAAAACTGCGCTCAGCAATCAAGAAATTGATGGCTATTTGGTTGTTCCCAGCGATTATTTGCAAACTGGCGCATTGCGTGGAGTTGCCGATGAGGGCAATTTGAGCAGCGATGCCCAAGGCCGCTTCAAAGATTACCTACAAAAAGCCTTGATCAGCCATCAAGCACCACTGGATGGCAAACGGGTATTGGAACCAATCGATCAGGTTTATAACCGCAAGCCTAATAGCGATGTTGAAATCAGCGAAGGCCAAGGTATTTTGCTGTTTTTCACGCCCTACATCTTTGGCATCTTCTTCTTCATCACCGTCTTTAGCTCAAGCGCTTATCTGATGACCGCCTTGGTCGAGGAAAAAGAATCGCGGGTAATGGAGATTTTAGCCACCTCAATGCGCCCATTCGAGCTGATGATGGGCAAAATTGTCGGGCTAGGCTTGGTTGGCTTAACTCAAATTAGCATCTGGGTTGGCACTGCCCTGCTCGGCTTTACGATTGCCCGCGCCAATATCGAAGGCATGGCCAATTTAACTTTACCAACCAATGTGTTGCTGATTGGCGTGGTGATGTTCATCCCAGCCTATTTGATGGTTGCAGGTGCACTCGGCGCAATCGGGGCTGGCGTTTCGGCAGTTCAAGAAGGCCAACAATTCTCAGGGATTATCTCGCTGCTGATGATTTCGCCAGTCTGGTTTATCACCTTGATTATTGAAAGCCCCAATGGCCCATTAGCGCTGTTCCTGAGCCTATTCCCCTTCACCTCGCCAATTGTGATGATGCAACGGGTGGCTTTAGTTAGCGTTCCAGCCTGGCAAATTGGCCTCTCGGTCTTGTTGCTGATTGGCATGGCGATCTTTATGATTTGGCTTTCAGCGCGGATCGTGCGGGTTGGTATGTTGCGCTATGGCAAACGACTTTCGTGGGCCGATGTACGGCGTGCCTTGAGCTTGGGAGGTCAGCATGGCGAATAAAATGTTCAGCGTCGCCCAAAATGAATTTATCAAACATATTCGCAAGCCGACCTTTTGGTTGGCTGTGTTTGGTATGCCTTTGATGATTGCGGTGATTAGCTTTTTGGGTCGCTCGGATGCCAATAGCAATCGCGATGGTTTTGCGGTGCCAGGTTTAGGCGACCCCGCCAAAATCAGCGAAGATATTTTGGCGGGCAAACTCAAAATCGGCTTTGTCGATCAAAGTGGCGTGATCAAGGGCATTCCGAGCAGCTTTGATCCACAAACTGCCTCATTATATCTGCAATACCCTGATATCGACCAAGGTTTAGCGGCCTTGGAAAAAGCCGATATTCCAGCCTTGTATGTTATTCCTAGTGATTATGTGGCAACTGGCAAGGTGCAACGCTATAGCAACCAAGTCAATCCATTTGGCGATTCGCTCCAATCGTCGCTGCTTGAATTGCTCCTGAGCACCAGTTTATATCCCGATACTGGTAGCAGCTATGCCTTTTTAACCCAACAGCCAACCGCTCAGCTTAAAGTCGAAGGGCCAGACGGTCCAATCAACAAAGCTGCCAATGAAGGCGAACGTATGCAATCGGCCTTTATTTTGGGCATGGGCTTGGCATTGCTGTTGTATATCTCAATCTTCTCATCGGCCAACTTATTGTTGCAATCGCTGATCGAAGAAAAAGAAAATCGTGTGATTGAAGTGATGCTTTCGTCGCTCCGGCCACGCAGTTTGTTACAAGGCAAAATTCTTGGTTTAGGCTTATTGGGCTTAATTCAAGTCAGCATCTGGATCACGATTGGTGCGGTTGTAACTGGTCAGGGTGCGTCATTGAGCAGCATGCTGGCCAACGTTGAGATTCCACTTGGGGCGTGGTTTTTGGCTTTGATTAGCTTCTTGCTAGGCTATGCTATGTATGCCTCGCTGATGGCTGGAATTGGTGCGGTTGCCAATACCATGCGTGAAAGCTCGCAGCTAACCGTGATTGTTGGCTTGCCAATTATCATTCCGTTGATCTTTCTGAGCATCATTATTGATCAACCAAATGGTGGCTTTACCACAGCGCTCAGCATGTTCCCATTGACTGCGCCGGTTGTGCTGACAATTCGCAGCGTTTTAACCAACGTGCCATTTTGGCAAGTAGCGGTTTCGGTGGTCTTGATGACCCTGACCGTCTTGGGCTTGCAATTTGTTACGGCTCGTATGTTTCGGGCTAGCACCTTGTTGCGTGGTAGCAAAGCCTCGTTTGGGGCAATGTGGCAGGCCTTACGGCAACCAGAGTAATGCAACAAACCAACGATTGCTAGCGTACATTCTGCTAGCAATCGTTGGCAAAATTGCTCTCGTTTTTTAGCAGCAAATCTGCTAAAGTAGACCTTAGTTGGAAATGTTCGCATGTTGGGCTTTGTGTGGAAGAGCTTTGCTCTAGGAGGAAACAAGCGTTATGCGACGACGCATCAGCTTATTGCTGGCTTTGTTGGCGATCTTGTTTACGACAATGCCTGCCTCGGCAGAAATTGTCAATGTACCCTACTTTGAAGAACCTGAGTTGCTGCTTGACGAAGACGAGTTGCTTAAACTCGCGCAACTGCAAGACAACACCTATCCCCGCGTTGGCACCACGATCAGCCCCGATGATACAACCGTGGTGATTGGCAACTACCGTTATAGCGATACTGGTTCAGCTTTCTTAAATGTTGTTGATGGCTCGATTGTACCAATTCAGCCATTGCAACTACCCGAAGATAGCGATTTCTTCCCTTTGGCAGCCACCGAAATGGTTTGGCTTGACAATGACAATATTGGTCAAGTCTTATACGACCTGTTTATGGGTGGGATGGTGCTGTCAATTAATCGCTATAGTGGCCAAATTAGCTTGTATCCAGTTGATTTGCCATTCTTGCCGTTATCGATTGCACCTAACGGCTCACGCCTGTTGGTGGTAACCTTCGATCAACTTGATCTTGAAGCAATGCGCCAATCACCTGATTCGGTGAAGTTGCCCTTCAATATCGAAGCTCCTAAAACCACCATGGAGCGGGTTCAACCCAAGGATCGGATTGCCTACTATAGCCATACCGATTCACGCCGCCACATGAGCGAAGAAACCCTCGATTTGGCAATCTTCGATCTGACGACTGGCGAATTAACCCCACTTTACAGCGTGCCTGATCATACCTTGCTCTACGATTATGCTTGGTCAAAAGATGGCAGCAAATTTGCCTTGATTCGCGATACGGTGATTTTGGGCGAAGGTTTTGGCGAAAAGCGCTTGGTTGATATCATGACCCAAGATGCGCTTGGTGGTTTGTCGCCCAAAGATAACCCACTCTTCACCGAAAATGTGCTCGATATCTTCGATCTGACGACTGGCAACTTCCAGCCAGAAGCATGGCGAGCCGTTGATGGCGATGGTCGGGTGGTACGCGACATCGAATGGAGCACCGACGGCCAACGCTATATTGTGCGTTTGGAACGCCCAGCCCAAATCGCTGGTCGCCCACACCCAACCTATATCTTCCCAGATATGGCGAGTTTCCAATTCCGTAGCGTTGATGGCACGTTGCAACGTGAATTATACGCGCCCGAATTGCAAACCCCAGAAGCCTCGGGCTTCTTCTATCTCTCACCAGATGAAGTCTTGTTCAATGCGGTCAATGGCACCAATCAAGGCTTGTACTACTTCAACCAAGGCTCAGGTGAGTTCCGCAAAGTATCAAGCATGGATGGCACCTATTTTGGGGTGATTACCACCAACATGAGCCGCCAGTTGATCTTTAGCTACATGTCATTCAACCAACCAGCCGATGTCTATCGTTTGAACTGGGATGGCCAAGCGCTCAGTCGCTTGACTTGGGCTAACGCCGAGCTGGAAAAGATCAATAATATTCGGGTTGATAACGTTTCGTTTACCGTCAGCAGTGGCGCACAACGCAATGGCTTCTTAATTCAACCTGCTGGCGCTGAGTTCCCACCAAAAGATGTGCCAATCGTGATGTGGCAAGAAGGTGGCCCACGCGCCACCATGACCCAAATCTTTGCCTCAAACACCGAAAACCCTTACAACCTGTTGCCAAACTTTGGCATCGCCGTGTTGTATGTGCCACTGCCAGGCCGCTTGGGCTTCGGGCCAGAATTCTTGAACGCCTTGGCTGATAACGATAACTTCGGCAAGATCGACATCGACGAAGGCGCTGAAATTATTGGTCAAGCCATCTCACGTGGTTGGACTTCGCAAGGCAAAGTTGGGGTTACCGGTTGTTCATACGGCGGCTATTTCAGCGCCCAAAGTATCACCCGCCATCCAACTCGCTACGCTGCCGCCAACCCACAATGTACCTTGCTCAACAATGCTAATGAATTCCACTTTGGCTTGGGACCATTAATTGCCTACCTCGAAGGTGGCACACCAATGGATAAGCCCGCTGAATATGCCGCCGATTCGCCATTGAATCGCGCTGATCGCGTGCGCACCCCAACCCTGTTGTTCCATGGCGAATACGACTTCTTGCCAGTCAAGTATGCCGTTGACTTCCATGACCAAATCGAAATTCAAAAGCACCGCGTCAAGTTGGTGACGTTTGAACTCGAAGGCCACGGTTTGGGCGATCCAGCGAACCAATATCGCGCCGCTCAAGAACAAATCTTGTGGTTCCGCCAATATTTGAGCGGTAGCCCAAGTGTCGCCGCCGAGCCAGTCGTGACCGATGCCGCAACCATGACGGTACCTGAAACCACTGATGTCATCGTGTTTGCAGAAACCGCTACGTTTGCAGCACCAAGCTTGCAATTCGGCAAGAATCTGATTACTGCTGAATAACTAATTTCGGAATGAAACAGGCGGGGCAATAGTTGCTCCGCCTGTTTCATTTAAGCCAAGTAGCCCGACTGTAGCTCGCGTTCGATCATCGCCAACAACAGCCCTGAGCGAATGCTAACTTGCGCCGATTCTGTTGCAAATTCGTTGCTAACGCCTCGCGCTGGACCAATCGGCAAATCTTCGTCGCGCAATGGGTAGCGTAAACCTTCAGTCCGTACGCCTTGCACATCACCCAAGGGCAACAGCGAAACCCGCAAACCAAGTTTGCCGTGCAGCTGCAATTGATCACGAATCAAGCGCACTTCCCAGTTGGCATCAAGCAGCGCCACATCACGCCCAATTAAGGCTGGATGGGTCAGCAAGAGTTGGTTGGCCATATGCATATCGGGTCGACCACCAAGCGCCGCCAAAATCCGAATCTGATCTGCGCCGCGTTCAACCGCTAACAACAACGCCAACTCCAGATCGGTTTCGTTTTTGGCCGCCGGAAAGCGCTGAATCTCAACCTTGCGGGCTTGCATAATCTCCAAGGTTGCAGGCTGAATCGAATCTAAATCGCCGATAATCACATGCGGCGTTACGCCATGATTCAAGGCATGACGTGCCCCGCCATCAGCAGCAATCAATAAATCGGTACTGCTCAATAAAGGCAAAGCCGCCCGAATATCGGCTTGCGGCGCGTCGGCAATAATAACTGCTAGCATTAGGCTCCTTGGCTCAGTGGCGCTAAATCTAATAATTCAGTCAGCGAGTTAATTACATAATCGGTTTGCACAGCCCGAACTTTGGCTTCAGGCCGCTGGAGCAGTACAGTGGTCATACCAAATTTGGCTGCGCCAGCATGCTCTTGGGTGTCGCCATCGCCAACATAGACCACCTCACGCGAATCAACTCCCAAGGCATTAAGCGCATGTTGATAAATGCCAGGCTCAGGCTTGGCCGAACGCACATCGCAGGAGTAGGCAATTGCATCAAACAAATTCAGCAAGCCCAGCGGCTCCATCATCGGAATCGTTTCAGCTGAGCAGTTGGTAACCAAGGCAATTTGGTGGCCGCGTGCTCGCAAGGCTTGCAAGGTTGGAATCGAATCGGGATAAACGCGAAGCGTGCTGAAAAACTCCAAGCGTTGTTTGGTCAGCGTGGCATGCACTTCAGGCGTAACCGTAATGCCCAAATAGCCCAAGGTTTGATCAACAATCTCTTCGGCCAAGCGATAGGTGCCAACCATCCGCGCTTGATATGAACGCCCAGCCGCAGCATGAAAGGCATGCTGTTCGATGCCCAACAATGGGGCCGCCAAACTGGCCCAGTTGTAGGCTGGATCTGGTTCAATCAAGGTAAAGTACAAATCGATAAACACAGGTCGTGGCATAAACACTCCGTCGCAAAATATTCTTGCAGCTATTGTATGCAGATTGGCGTTTTATGGTACGATGCTGGCTGATTGTGGCCTGTAATTCCGAAGGGTTGTGCATGGATCGGCCCAGCGTTTCGATCATTGTGATCAATTTCAATGGTAAAAAACACCTTGTTGATTGTTTAAATTCGTTGTTTGCTCAGCGCTACCCAAGCAATGCGCTTGAAATAATCGTTGTCGATAATGCCTCGCACGATGGCTCTTGCGATCTGATTCGCCAGCAATTTCCCAAGGTTCGCTTAATTGAAAATCGTGAGAATCTGGGCTTTGCTCCAGCCGTCAATCAGGCTGTACGGCTCAGTCAAGCCCAATATGTGGCCTTGATCAATAACGATGCCAAAGCCGACCCTAACTGGATCGAGCATTTAGTTGCCGATATCGAAGCTCATCAAGCTGAAAAGGTGCTTGCGGTTGGCGCAAAAATGCTCAATTGGGAAGGCCAGCAGATTGATTTTATTCAAGCGGCGCTGAATATTTTTGGCCATGGCAATCAGCCTTTTACCCGTATGCCAACTGCCAGTGTTGCCGGCCAAGCTGGCCCACAACTGTTTGCTTGTGGTGGAGCCATGCTGGCCGATCGGGCGGCGTTTTTGGCCATTGGTGGCTTCGACGAAAGCTACTTTGCCTATTTTGAAGATGTCGATTTTGGCTGGCGAGCATGGTTGTTGGGCTACCAAATTCGCTTTAATCCAGCAGCAGTCGTCTATCACCGCCAACATGCCACCGCCAACACCATGGGCGGGCATCAAATTCGCACATTGCTTGAGCGCAACGCCCTGCGCACCATCATCAAACATTATGCCGATGAGCAATTGTGGCGCATTCTGCCAGCCGCCCTGTTATTGATTATTCAGCGCAGTTTGCTTGATGGCAGTGGTGGCTTTGATCGCAAAGAATTTGATTTACGTTTGCGTAAACAGGGCGATCAAACCAGCACCATGCAAGTCCCCAAAATTATGTTGAGCTATATCGCAGCCTTGGGCGATGTGCTTGATGGGTGGGAGAGCTTGTGGGCTGAACGCCAACGCCTACAAAAGCTTCGCCAACGTAGCGATGCTGAATTGTTTAATTTATTTGAACAACCATTCGGCCTGATCGATATTGATATTCAATTGCATATGCAACAAGAACAATTGATTGATAGCTTTAAATTGCGAGAACTTATGCCCAACCCTACCACAAATGTGTTGATTGTCAGCATTGATCCGTTACACGAGGCTTTGGCTGGTCCGGCAATTCGTAGCGTGCAAATCGCCAAGCAACTAAGCCAATCGTGCAACGTGGTATTAGCAGCGCCGGATCGATCAGATCTGGTTATTCCTAATGTCCAAACTATCGCCTTCCCTAGCAACGATGGCACAAGTTTGGGCGAGCTGGCGCTGAATGCTGAAGTGCTGATTGTCCAAGGCTATAGCTTGCAAAAGTATCCCCAATTGGTCAATGCTGAACGCATTTTGGTTGTCGATCTCTACGATCCATTTCATTTTGAGGCGCTCGAACTAGCCGAAAGACGCGGATTAAGCCTCGAACGCGCGATTGAGCTCAACGATTCAAGTGTGGCAGCCTTGACTGAACAGCTAGCGCTTGGCGATTTCTTCATCTGTGCTAGTGAACGCCAGCGCGATTTGTGGCTGGGAGCCTTGACCGTTAGCAAGCGCCTGACTCCAGAGCACTATCGCAATGATCCAACCTTGCGCAAACTGATCGACATCGTGCCATTTGGCTTGCCCAGTGAGCCACCCCAAGCAACCCAGCCGGTCATGCGTGGCGTAATTGAGGGCATTAATCACGCCGATGTGATTGCGTTATGGGGCGGCGGTATCTGGGAATGGCTTGATCCATTGACAATCATTCGCGCCATGGCCGAATTGCAGCAGAGCTACCCCCAATTAAAGTTGGTATTTATGGGCGGGCAACACCCGAATGCCCAAGATGTTGGGGTGATGCAGCGGTATGGCGAGGCTGTTGAACTAGCAAAACAGCTAGGTTTATATGCTAAAACGGTCTTTTTCAATCAAACCTGGGTCGCCTATGATCAACGGGTCAACTATTTGCTTGAGGCAGATCTTGGGGTTAGCGCTCATCATAATCATACTGAAACCCGCTTTGCTTTTCGCACGCGCTTGCTCGATTACCTCTGGGCCAGTTTGCCAATGATCGTTTCGGCGGGCGATAGTTTGGCCGATTTGGTGCAGCAACAACAGCTTGGCCAGGTTGTCGCAATCGAAGATGTTCAGGGTTGGGTTAAGGCGTTGGTGCATGCTGCCGAACAACCAGCCGATCGTCAGCAACGCCAAGCCCAATTTGCCCAAATCCAACAGGCTTATACGTGGGAACAAGCTTGTGCGCCGTTGGTCGAGTTTTGTCGCCAACCACACTATGCTGCCGATAAACGCCGCACCGTCAAAGCCCAAAGCAAGCAACAAGGCCACACCAGCATGCGCTACCGCATGGATGAGCTTGATCGGGTGGTTGCTGAAAAAAACGACCATATCGCTCAGCTTGAGCAGCACATCAAAGGCCTCGAAAATGGCAAAGTGATGCGCTTGTTAAAGTGGGTCAATCGGTTGCGAAAAAGTTAAGGGGCAGAGCATTTAACCACGAAGGACACGAAGAGCACGAAGAACGACATAAACACTCCTTCATGTAGCTGCGTGCCTTCGTGTCCTTTGTGAATCGAATCCCCGATCCCCAACAACCAGTCCCCGATCCCCATTCTATAGATAAGGTATAATGAGCCACGTTTAACTAGTATGGCTGGACTTTTCCCATGAAAATATTATCTGCCTTGACCTACTACGCGCCACACTGGACGGGCTTGACAATGCATGCCCAACGGGTGGCTGAAGGACTCGCAGCTCGTGGACACCACGTCACCGTCTTAACAATCCAGCATGAGCCAACGCTGCCAACCGAAGAAATCTTGAATGGGGTGCATGTATTGCGGCTTAAGCCTGCGGCTCAAATTAGCCGTGGCATGCTCGCACTCAATTTCCCATTTGTCGCCGCTAAACTGATTCGTAGCCACGATGTGGTGCATGTGCATACGCCTCAACTTGAGGCCTTGCTGCTCTCAGGCTTATGCCGCGCAATGAATAAACCATTGTTGATGAGCCATCACGGCGATTTGGTCATGCCAACTGGCTTGATCAATCGGGCGATCGAGAAGGTGATGATTGGGCAAATGGTTTTAGCAGGCAAATTGGCGCGGCGGGTTAGTGCCTATAGTCGCGATTACGCCGCAAACTCCAGCTTTTTGCAAAAATTCACCAATAAATTGACCTATATTTACCCACCAGTTGATTTACCAACCCCCAATCCAAGCCAAGTTGCCGCTTGGAAGGCTGAACTTGGAATCAGCGATAAGCCAATTGTTGGCTTTGCAGGGCGCTTCGTTGAAGAAAAAGGCTTTGATTTCTTGCTCAAAGCTATGCCAATGATCGCCGAAGTCTTTCCTGAGGTGCGCTTTGTGTTTGCTGGCGAGCACAAAATGGTTTATGAAGATTTTTATTCCACCTGTTTGCCAATGATCGAGCAAAACCGCGAACGAATTGTGTTCCTCGGTTTGTTGCGCGATGCGCAAAAACTTGCCAATTTTTATGCAATGTGCGACTTGTTTACCTTGCCCAGCCGCACCGATTGTTTGGCAATGGTGCAGATCGAGGCTTTACTAGCGGGCACGCCGTTGGTCACCAGCGATATTCCAGGCGCACGGGTTGTCGTGCAGGAAACCGGCTTTGGGCGCTTGGTGCAAACTCAAAACCCTCGCGCCTTAGCCGATGGCATTATTGAAGTGCTTAAAAACCCTGAAACCTATAAAGTGCAGCCAGCCAAAGTTGAACAAGTCTTTTCAGTCAAAACCATTCTCGATAGCTACGAGCGGACGATGGCCGAAATGTGTGGTCAGCCCGTTTCTGCATCGGTTGTATAAGGAAGAGCGATGAACATGACCGAACAACCCTATGCCCCACTAGCCCCACACGATGCAGCCCTGATGGATACAATGCTGCGCAACGAGGCCGACCCTGCCTATAGCCGCCGCGCCCGCCGCTTGATGCAATATCTTGATTTGCAAGCTGGCGATACGGTGCTGGATTGTGGCTGTGGCTATGGCTTCTATACCCAGATGATCGATAAGCTGCGTGATTTGCATGTTGTGGGCTTTGATGAAGCCTTTGATCGACTCTTGGTTGGTCAAGAACATGCCAATCGCGCGACCTTTGTACGCGGCGATGGCCAAGGCATGCCCTTTGCCGATAATAGCTTCGATAAAATTCTGCTCTCAGAAGTACTCGAACATATTCCCGACCAACAGGCAGCCTTGCACGAATTGCGCCGCATCATTAAGCCTGGTGGCATCTTGGCAATTTCAGTGCCGCATGCCAATTATCCGCTGTGGTGGGACCCCGCCAGCTGGATCTGGACGCGGCTTGGTGGCAAACCCTTCACCCATACCAAATTTGGCAGCATTTGGGAAAACCATGTGCGCTTGTATGAGCCAGCCGAATTGGTACGTCAAGTGCGGATGGCCGATTTCGAGGTTGAATGCTGCGAAGAAGCTACTCACTACGCTATTCCGATGACTCCTTATGTGGTATATGGCATTGGCAAGCCTTTAATTGAATCGGGTATCTTGCCTGAAAGCTGGATGAAAAGCGCCGACCGCATGCGTGGCGACCAAAACCAAGGCAGCAAATTGAATCCACTCAACCTTGCACGCGGCATTATCAATTATGTTGACCAACTCAATGAACGCCCAGAAACTTTAGATAAACGCAGCTTTGTGAATGTCTTTGTTAAAGCCCGCAAGCCCTTGAGTTAAGTCTGTCAGGAGATCGTGTCCATGCTACGAGGTGTCTTCCCAAGCCAGCGTCTAGGCTGGCTTTGGCTTTTAGGCTTGCTTGGAACAGCCCTAGCGCTCATGCTCAAGGTGCAAGCTCAACTTGAATTCCGCCATTTCAATGGGGCAGTTTTGCTTGGGGCAGCGGTTGCGCTCGGCATTTGGTGGTGGCTGATCAAGCGCCAACCGCCACAAGCTGATAGCTTGCCTGAACTCAATGATCAGCCGTTAGATCACCTAACCTTGCGGCTTGGCATAAGTGCAGTTGCTTTGCTCAGCGGTTTCGTCGCATGGAATAATCTCTTTGGCAATGAATTCAACCCACTCTCGACGTGGACATGGCTGCTTGCGATTGGCTTATGGCTGTTGGCATGGATGCCCTGGCATCGCCCACGCTTGCCCAAAGCTGATCGGGCCGAAACCCAACGGGCATGGCTGACCTTCGGCTGTTTGCTGATTGTCACTGCTTTTGGCTTATGGATTCGGCTATATCGGCTCGATCAAATGCCGTATGACATGACGGTTGACCATGGCTGGAAGATGGAAGATGTTTACACCATTTTGCAGGGTGGTCGCCCATTATTTTTGCCCAATAACACAGGCCGCGAGCCAGGCCAATTCTATTACATCGCCATGTTGATTCGCTTTTTTGGTGTGCCGTTTGGCTTTATCGCGCTCAAACTTGGCAATGTGATTATCGGCACCCTGACGATTCCGTTTATCTATTTGTTTGCGCGTGAGCTGGGCGGGCGCAAGTTGGGCATTTTGAGTGCCGCCTTGTATGCGCTGGGCAAATGGCCGCTCGAAACCACCCGCATGGGGTTGCGCTTTCCTTACGCCACCTTGCCCGCTGCGCTGGTGTTGTGGTCGCTCTGGCGCTATGTGCGCTTGGGCAAACGCAGCGATGCCTTGTTGGTCGGGTTATGGATGGGCATGGGTTTATATGGCTATATCGGCGTGCGAGCAGTACCCTTCGTCATTGCCGCCGTATTTGGCCTGATGCTGTTTGAGCGACGACGACGCAATCCCAAAGGCTGGCTCAAATTGCTCGGCCATGGCAGCTTGACGTTAATTACAACCGCCTTGATTTTCTTGCCACTAGGCCATTTCATGCTCGATTACCCCGATGTCTTTTGGTTTCGCGTCAGCACCCGTACCAGCAACCATACCGATGATATTAGCCGCGAATTTTGCCAAACTACGAGCAGCGAACGTGAATGCGATATTAAAAAATTCGTTGCCAATAATGTTAATTTAGCAGTCGCTTTTAACTGGCGTGGCGATCGTAACGAAGTTAATAATGTCCGTTTCGATCCATTGCTTGATATTGTCAGTGCGGCTTTGCTCTTGTTGAGTTTGCCAATCGTCGTATGGAGGTTGGTGGTTGAGCGTTCATGGCGTTGGTGGATGCTCGTCGTCGCATTGCCATTACTTGGTTTAGCCACAACGTTGAGCTTAGCCTACCCAATCGAGAACCCCAGCGCGGCGCGAACTGGCGTGCTGATGCCAGTGATTTTTACTATGGCCGCTGCACCGCTAGCCTTGGCGCTTGAATGGCTAACCAAAGCCAAGCCGTTTGAGCAATGGTGGCGCGGCAAATCAGCCGTGAGTGGATTGCTGAGCATTGGCTTAACCATCTGGCTGCTGGCATGGGCTGGGCGCGAAAATTTCCAGCGCTACTTTGTTGATATGGCCCGCCAATACACAGGCTTTATCCCGAATAACCGTGAGGTTGCCGATGCAATTCGCTACTATCGCGATGCCCAAGGCGTGCCCTACGAAAATGCCTATCTCATGCTCAACAGCTATTTCTGGAAGGAATCGCGCAATATCAGCGTGCATCTGAATGATATGCAATGGTATGTCAACAACACGATTAAACCCGAAATGGCGCTGGTCGTACCAGGCAATCGGCCATTAATTTACATTCTCAATCCCGACGATCAAGCGCATATTGATCAATTGCAACAGGAATATCCCGAAGGCGAGTTGCGCCGCATTAGCAGCGCCGTTGGCAAGGATTTTCTGGTGTTTCATTTACGCTAATGGGAATTACGCTCGGCACTGCTGGCCATGTTGATCATGGCAAATCAAGCCTTGTTCAAGCCCTGACAGGCATCAACCCCGATCGCTGGGCAGAAGAACAGCGCCGCCAAATGACGCTTGATCTGGGCTTTGCCTGGTTCAGCACACCCGCTGGTCATTCGGTCAATCTGGTTGATGTGCCGGGCCATGAACGGCTAATCAAAAATATGTTGGCTGGGGCAACTGGTTTTGATGGGGTGCTGTTCGTCGTTGCCGCCGATGAAGGCATGCAGCCCCAAAGCCATGAACATTTACAAATTCTCAATCAATTGGGCATTGAGCATGGGTTGATCATCATTAGCAAAATAGATCTGGTTGATGCTGAATGGCTTGAATTTATCAGCAGCGACATTCAGGCGCAATTTGCCGCTACCAGCCTTGCCAATGCGCCAATCGTGCCAGTTTCGGCGCGAACTGGGGCTGGCATGGCTCAATTGCGCCAAGCGCTTGACCAATTAATCAGCCAGCTGCCAGCCCGAACAATCCAGCAACACCATCCGCGCTTGCCGATCGATCGGATGTTTAGCATCGATGGCTTTGGCACAGTCGTCACTGGAACGCTGCGCGACGGCAATTTAAGCGTGGGCATGGAAATCGAAATTCTGCCCCAACAATTGCGTGGGCGGATTCGCGGCCTGCAATCGCAGCAAATCAGTTACGCCAGCGTGCAGGCAGGCATGCGCGTGGCGGTTAATCTGAGCGGCATCGAACGCCAAAGTCTCAAGCGTGGCGATGTACTGACATTGCCGCAAACCTTTGAGCCAACCAACTTACTTGATGTGTTGATTGAAACCACCGCCGATGCCCCAAGCTTGAGCCATAATCAGCCTCTACAACTTTACCTTGGTAGTGCCGAACTGAGTTGCACCCTCGCCCTGCTCGATTGCGACGGCTTGCCAGCCAAACAACAAGCCTTTGGCCAATTGCGCTTACATCAACCAAGCATTGCCCAACGCGGCGATCGTGGAATTTTACGGCGTGCCTCGCCTGCCGCCACGCTTGCCGGAATACGGGTGCTCGATGCCCATCCCCAACGCCATCGGCGCATGCGCCCAGCTGTGATTGAACAGTTGCAACAATTAGCCAATGGCTTGCCTCATGAAATTCTGTTACAGCACATTCAACAGCAATATTTAACCTGGCAGGAACTGCAACAACGCAGCGGCTTCGATTCGCCAACTGCCCTAGCTGCGCTCAATACTGGCTGCAACAACGGCTTAATCAGCATCGTCTCAGCAACAATGGCGACACTCACGGCTAGCAGTTTAATCACAAGCATAGCTTATTGGAGCCAATTACAAGCCAATTTGCGCCAGATTCTGGCCGAATATCATGCCATGTGGCCGTTACGCTCAGCCATGCCCCGTGAGGAATTACGCAAACGGATGGGGTTAGCAGCCAACAGCTTTAATCAAATATTAAACGCTGTAGCCGAGCAACCATGGCTCAGCATTGAAGCTACGCAGATTAAGCTAACTGAACATCAAGCCCAACCTAGCCCTAGCCAACAAGCCCAAATCCAAGCCTTGTTGGGATTGTGGCAAAGCAATCCAGCCCTACCGCCAAGCCGTGAGCAATGGCCCAAGCTTGATCAAGAACTTTGGCGCTATTTGCTACAAACCGAGCAATTGATTCATATTGGCGCAGAGGTCTATTTCTTGCCGAAGCAATACCAACAGATGCATACTTGGGTACTTGAGCAACTTGCTGCTGGCCAAAGCATCAGCCTTGCCCAAGCCCGTGATGCTTGGCAAACCAGCCGTAAATATGCCCAGGCCATGCTCGAACACTGCGATCAACTGCACATTACCCGCCGCGTTGGCGATCTACGGGTAGCCTATTGAGCTTAACAAAGTGTTAGAAAAGCTTGGCACGCCTAGCCCCACCCAAATGCTCGTGTTATGCTGAAGTGAATGGCGTTTGTGCCAGCGGAAAGGATGTCGAAACGTGAGGACAAAACGTTTATCAATTAAGCAACTTGGGAGTGTGCTATTGATCAGTGCCGCCGCAGGCGCTGGCGCACGCTATCTCGCCAATAAAACCCGCCAACAAGGCCAAAAAATCTACGATTATACAACCCCGCAAAAACTGATCGATTGGTCAGTTGCCCGCATGATCGCCCTGCGAGTCTCGCAATGGCAAGAGCATCCCGTGATCAATCGAGCTGAGCGCCAAGCCGAATACGATCAAATGGTTGAGCGTAGCCAACCCTTAATCGACGATTATTTGAATGTCAAGCTGCCCGAAACGCTTTCGCGGGTCAAAGTCGTTGATCGCAAAGAGTGGATCGATGCCAATTTGCGTTCATTTGAGCGCTTGTTTGAGCCAATTGAGCAACTTTATCGCCAAGCAGCTCAAAATGCAGGCCGCAATCCCTCGGTCAATGCGATCAATCGGGCGTTTGTCGGCGCACAAGTTGGGGCAATGGTTGGGGTTTTAGCGCGAAAAGTGCTAGGTCAATATGATCTCAGTTTGCTTTCGCCGCAAGCCGAGCCAGGCATGCTCTATTTTGTTGAGCCAAATATTGCCCGCGTGCAACAAGGTTTGGGCGTTGATGATCATGACTTCCGCTTGTGGATTACGCTGCATGAAACCACCCATGCCTATGAGTTTGAAGCTTATGGCTGGGTGCGCGACCATTTCAGCAACTTGATTCAGCGCTATTTCAACGAGCTTGGCGGCCAACTCGATGCGCTGCGCAATGGCGTTGGCAACTTCATCAACCGCATTTTCAGCAATAGCAAAACGCCCAGCGATGGCCATTGGATGGAGCAGCTGTTGACTCCAACCCAACGCCAAGTATTTAGTGAACTCCAAGCCCTGATGTCGTTGGTCGAAGGCTATAGCAACCACATTATGAATGCGGTTGGCCGCGAAATTCTGCCAAACTTCGAGCAGATCGAAGCTCGCATGAGCGATCGCAAAGAAAAACGCTCGATCTTCGATGAATTGTTCAATCGGATCACAGGTATGAGCCTCAAAATGCAGCAATACGAACAAGGCGAACGCTTCGTTAATGCAATTGCTGATCATGGTGGCAAGGACTTAGCTGCCCGCGTCTGGGAAGGCCCAGCAATGTTGCCAACCCTCGAAGAAATTCGCAACCCGCAACTGTGGATTAACCGCGTTGGTGCATAAATAAGCATCGATTAATTCGGCCATGCCTAAGTTGCTGCAATTTAGGCATGGTTTTTTGGTTAAAATACTGCTGCTCTTTTAACCAAATAGGTACAATTGTATGAATGAATTAATCAATCAAGCCCAAGCAGCCTTACTCAGCGGCGATCTCACCCGTGCCCGTGGTCATCTAGCCCAGGTCATTCAACAGGAACCCCTGAATGTTCTGGCATGGCTGATGCTCAGCGAAGTAGTGCACGAGCCAGAGCGCCAGCGCGAATGTTTACAGCGGGTTTTGGCTCTAGAACCACAAAACCAAACTGCCCAAAAACGCCTAACCGCCCTCGATCAACCAACTACCGTAACTCAAGCCGCCCAACTGTCAACGCCCTCAAAACCGCGCCAGCCACAACCAGCGCAACTAATAATTGCGCCACAAACACCGACCGCAGCCACCATGCAACCAATTTCGATTATTTCAATTGGCCTAGCCTTATTAATTCTCTTGGTTATTGCAATTGTGGTGCTACGCGGTTTGCCCGAAACTGCTGGCGAACAATCGCGGGTCGTGGAAGGCTTAATTATTGTTATTCGCAAACAGCTTTAACTAGCCTCTAGCCATCGATACAATGTGAAGCATGATACAATATCTTGAGAATTTTAGTGCTTGGAGTTGCCATGAATGCTTCGCAATTGCTTAAACAAGAACGCGCTGATGCCGTGGCATTACTTGAATCGTTAACTGAAGAACAATGGCAGGCCACCACGCTTTGCGAAGGCTGGACTGTCACGCATTTGGTGGCGCATATGGTCGCCCGCGAAACTCAGCCTGTGCGCTTTATTTTCGCCGAATCGACCAAAGGCAAGCTTGGTTTGCACCCCGACGATTTGATGCAACAGGCCTTGAAGCAAGGTCGGTTTGCCTTATTGCAAAAACTGCGCAATGGCCCACCAGTAGCGTTTCGCTTACCTGGCCCAGCTTTGGCTAATTTTGTTGAGCAGTGGGTACATAACGAAGATTTACGCCGCGCTGGCTTGAATAAACCCCGTGTCTCGCCGCCAGCAGTCCAAGATTTAATTTGGAAATTGCTGCATATTAATGCTCGCATGATGTTGCGCTCGTTCAAAACGCCTGGAATTATTGCGCTCGTTCGGCCCAATGGCAAGTCCTTGGCCTTTCAGGTTGGCACTGGATTGCCGCGCCAAGCGAACCCCAACGATGCAGCAGTTAAATTAATTGGTGAGCCAGGTGAGATTTTGCTGTATTTATTTGGCCGCAAAAGTGCCGCCAATATCAGCATCGAGGGCGACCCACGCTTGGTTCAGGCCTTACGTGAAGCTGTGATGGCGTTATAGGAGAGCAGCATGCAACAGCGCAAGGCCGCCCATATAATTGTAACTGGATTGATGTTAGTGCTCGGCTTAGTGTTCGGTGGTTTTTTTGTAGTTTGGTGTGGCCTACTCCAATTTCTCTTTACCGAAGATGGCTGGACTGGCTGGTTTTTATTAATTATGGCGGGCTTTATTGCTTGGCGAGCACTTGAGGCTGGTCGCGATGCTTGGGATGGCTTGCCCAGCGCCCCACCCAGCGCTATCGCCGCGTTGCTGGCTACGCAATTTTTAATCGTCGTGATTCAAGTGCATGCCCGTTGGACAGGCCAAAGCAGCGGGATTGATTTCTTGACGATTCTGCCGCATGCGATCAGTTTTGGTTGTATTGGCTTAGTTTTTGGCTTGAATGGCCAATTTACTGGTCACCTAATCGAGTATGCTGATGATGAGTTTTTGGATGAATCAGCGCCGAGCAATGAGCATGATGATGACGATGATTTAATGTATTTGGGGGGCGCATGATTTTATTGCTCGGTGGCACGGGAACTTATTTTCTTGAGCTTGAGGCCACGCTAGGAGCTGGCAATTACCAAACGATCGAAACGCCCTACGGCACGGCTGGCTCGATCTATCAACCAGAGCGCTTTGCAGGCAAAATTGGCCTTGCTTCGCGCCACGGTTGGGGTCGCTTGGATGTTTCGCCGCCTTTCGTCAATAGTCGCGCCAATATTTGGGCTGCCAAAGAGCTGGGCTATCAACAGATTCTTAGCTGGAACGGGGTCGGGGCAATCAATCAATTATTGCAAGTGCACGATTTGGTCGTGCTCAACCATGTGCTGAATGGCACCAAAACCCGCCCGATCAATTTTGCTGGCGATCTGCCCAACGCCAATGCTTGGCAGATTGCTCAGCGGGTGTTTGACCCAGCCAGCGCCAGCGTGCTTTACCAGCAGGCGCGACGCTATCAAGCTCGCAGCTTCGATTGTGGCACCTATGCCTGCTCAGAAGGGCCACGCCTAGAAACCGCTGCCGAAATTCGGGCTTGGGCCAATTTTGGGGCCGATGTGGTAGGCATGACGCTGGTACCAGAAGTATTATTGGCCTACGAATTGGGCATTAAATTTGCCTCGTTGGCCTATGTAACCAATTTTGCCACAGGCGTGGAACCTAGCACTGGCGCACCACGTTTCTTTGGAGTCGAAGTCGCCCAAACCTGTCTGCAAATTGTGCTAGCGACTGCTGAGCAATTGTTGGCAACTAACGAGGTGAGCACCCAATGAGCTTTACCATAACCTCACTCAATACCCCATTTGGTTTGGCAATGTTTGCCACCAAAAGCAGCGCTGGCGGCTCCTTAGCAATTTTGCTCGATGAACCAAATCCGCATGCCGCGATTTATGCCGCTAAATCGCAAGGGGTCACTTGGATTATCGAAGCGGTCAGCATGCTGCCATGCGATGGCTTGCTGCAACCTGATGATATCTTAATTCCCGACCAACTGGTGGATTTGACCCAGCAACGGTCATCGACCTTTTTTCGCAATCGCGGCTATGGCTTTATTGGCCAGAACCTAGTTTGGTGTCCCGATTTGCGAGCTAGTTTATTAACCGCCGCCCAAAGCATCAGCCAACGGGTGTTTAGTCGTGGTACACTGGCGGTTGGCGAGGCCGACACCACGCTTGAGGCCGCCCAAACATGGCAAGCTCATGGCCTGAGTCGCAGCGCAGCACCAGCGGCCTACCTCGCGAAAGAATTAGAATTATGTTACGCTGTTGTCGGGATTGTCGGCACAGCCGCCAGTAAACTTGGCAATACATTAATTGCAAGCGTTGCACAACATTTGCCCACAGCACCAACCTGTGCCTGCCGCCAGACCATGCAATCTGCGCGGGATCGTGGCTTGGTTGGCGACGATTGGCGTACATGGATTGGGGAATAAACACATGACACTCGTTTTACGCAACAGCACACAAATCGAAAAAATGCGCAATGCAGGCCGTTTGGTTGCCCAAACTCATGCCATGCTGCGCGAATATGTTGTTCCTGGCGCAGTTTTGCTTGATCTCGATCAATTGGTCGAGGAATATCTGCGTGAACATGGCGCAACCCCATCGTTTAAAAATTATAAGGGTTTTCCAGCGTCAACCTGTATTTCAATTAATGATGTGATTTGCCATGGCATCCCTGATAAATCGCGCTTAAAAGATGGCGATTTGGTGGCAATCGATATTGGAGCGTTTCTCGATGGCTGGCATGGCGATTCATGCGTAACCTATCCAGTTGGCACGATCGACGCTCAAAGCCAAAAATTGATGGATGTAACCAAAGAAGCCATGTGGCGAGGCATCGCCCAAGCGCGGGCTGGCAACACGCTTGGCGATATCGGCGCAGCTATCCAAGAATATACTGAAAGCCAAGGCTTTGCGGTTGTGCGCGAATACACGGGCCACGGAATTGGCCGCAACATGCACGAAGCACCAACCGTTTTACATTATGGCGAGTGGGGCAAAGGCTTGCGCTTACGGGCAGGCATGACCTTCACAATCGAGCCAATGGTCAACGTTGGCAGCTATGCCACGCGCTTGCTCAAAGATGGCTGGACAGTCAAAACGGTCGATGGCTCACGCTCAGCGCAATTTGAACATCAACTAGCGGTCACCGATGGCGAACCAGATATTTTAACGGTGCTTTAAACAATGGCAATCAGAATCTACAATCAATCGCAAATTAATGAAATGCGCAAAGCCGGCCAATTGGTTGCCCAAGCTCATGCCATGTTGCGCGAATATGTGGTGGCTGGAGCAGTCTTGCTTGAGCTTGATCAGCGGGTCGAGCAATTTTTGCGTGATCATGGCGCAACGCCATCATTCAAAGGCCATGGCGGTTTTCCAGCCTCAACCTGTATCTCGGTTAACGATGTGGTGTGCCATGGCATTCCCGATAAATCGCGGCTGAGCAATGGCGATATTGTTTCAATCGATATTGGAGCATGTTTAGATGGCTGGCATGGCGATTCGTGTGTAACCTACGCGGTAGGCAAGCTCGATTCGCAAAGCGCCAAGTTGATGAAGGTAACCGAGGAAGCGATGTGGCGTGGGATTGCCCAAGCCCGCGCCGGCAAAACCATCGGCGATATTGGCGCAGCAATGCAAGAATACACCGAAAGCCAAGGGTTTTCGGTGGTGCGCGAATACACCGGCCACGGCATTGGTCGCAAAATGCATGAAACACCACCCGATGTTTTTAATTTTGGCGAATGGGGCAAAGGGCTAAAACTGCGAGCAGGCATGACGCTGACAATCGAACCAATTGTCAACATCGGCTCGGCCCGCACCCGCTTGCTGCGCGATGGCTGGACCGCCAAAACTGCCGATGGCTCACGTTCGGCTCAATTTGAACATCAACTAGCGATCACCACTGGTGATCCGGAAATTTTAACCAAATTATGAAATTAACCAAACGCTATCTAAGTCTTGGAATGATGGTTTTAGCAATTTTGGCGCTTGATCGCTGGATCAAATGGTGGGCGCTCGACACGCTTACACCCTTGGGCAATCCAGGCCACGAGCCAATTCCTGGCATTTTACGGCTGGTTTATGTTGAAAATCGTGGCGTGGCGTTTGGCTTTTTGCAAAATAATTCGCTGCTGCTTGGCATTATGGCGCTGGGCGTAATTGCTTTTATGCTGATTCGTTCACGCACATGGTTTGGCGAGGCGGGCTTGCTTGGCCAAATTTCAGTGGCGGCGATTATTGCTGGCGGCTTGGGCAACGTTATCGATCGCTTTATCTATGGCTTTGTGGTCGATATGATTCATTTGATTCCGCTGCCAATTTTCCAAGTGTTTAACATTGCCGATATGGCGATTTCGTTTGGCGCAGTGGGCTTGTTTATCACCCTCTGGCGCGAAGATGCGGCCAAACGGCGCAGCGAACAAACTGCCTAAATCAAGGCGCTCCTAATGCTAGGAGCGCTTTTACTATTTTAGGCTGAATAGAGTTGCACATTGTTGCGGCCAGCAGCTTTGGCTTGGTAGAGCGCATGGTCGGCTTGTTGAATCAAGCGCTCCAAGGGAATTTCAGCGTGCGGGTAGCTCAGCGCCAAACCAAGGCTAATCGAAGTCGTAATCGATTGCTGGTTGTAAGTTAATATCTGCTGCTCAATCGCGCTGCGCAAGCGTTCGGCCACCAATAGCGCCTCGGCATTACTCACCCGCGTCAACATCACCACAAATTCCTCGCCGCCATACCGCCCAATCAAATCAGATTGGCGCAAGGTTGCTTGGGCCGTTGTGGCCACCAATTGCAGCATTTGATCGCCAATATGATGGCCATGACGATCGTTAATTTGCTTAAAATGATCAATATCAAACAGCAAAATAGCCAAAGCATTGCCAGCCTGCCAAGCTTGTTCCAACAAGCTTTGAGCCAAGCCTAAAAAATGGCGACGATTGTATAAACCAGTCAAACTATCGATCGTTGCCAAGCGTTCCAATTCAATTCGTTGGCGATCACGTTCTTGCATCTCAGCCACCAATTCCTGTGTTTTTTGATAATAAAACCGTGCTTGATGTTGAGCCTGAAGTACTTGATGTGTCACTTGCAATAGCCGTAACCGTTGATCTGAGCGCTCGTTAAACAGCTTTTCGCGAATCTGATGGTAGTATTTGAAGTGGTGCAAGGCCTCGGCACAAGCGTTGGTTTGTTCGTAGACATCGGCTAGGGCTTTATGAGCCAAGGCTTGTTGGCTAAGATCATCGGTATCCAAGGCCAAAGCCAAACCAGCGTGAATCAAGGCTAAGGCTTGGGTGTAATCCGGTTGGGTTGCTACTAGCATACCACGCTGGATCAATGAAAAGATCATATCCTCTTGAAAGCCAAGGCGCTGAGCCAACTCAAAACTAGCTTCAAACTCGGCCATGGCCCGTTCAGCTTGATCAAATCGCTGATAAACCACCCCTAAAATATTCAAAACCTCGACAATGCCCTGCGACCAATTCAGGGCTTGATACAATTCCAAGCTGGCATTGGCATAAATCAAAGCATCGTACAATTGACCATGTTCAAGTGCAACCCAACAAGTATTATCAAGCATCGTGGCATACAAACGTTTTTGGGCTTGAGTTTCTAAAGCTTCAGGTAAGCGCTGAAAAGCCCGTTGCAAATAATTTTCGGCCTCGATAGGTTGCTCAAGCACACGATATAAATAGGCAATATTACTATTAAGAATTGTTTGCATCCATTCATTTTGGTGCATAATCGCAATTTCTTCAGCAATCAGATAATGCTCTAGAGCTGCATCAAGCTGCGATTGCAAGGCTAAGGTTACGCCAAGAATATTATGTAATGCTAATTTATCTACCCGATTTTCAATAAACTGATCGGGCGCATCTTGGTAATAGCAAGCAGCCTGATTCTCAAAGCTAAGCAATGCATCATCAACATAATCACAATATTCGATTGCTTTATAAAAACAACCAAGTGCATCGGCATATTTTTTATGCACACTATAAAACTTACCACGCCAATACCAACATTCAACTAAACCTTGATAATAAGGAGTATGGGCAAACATGCCATTACGAGCATGATGTTCGGCTTGATAATTTAATTTCCAAGCTTGCGCTAAATCGGTGTGGCGTAAATTTGCGGCCCATACATTCAATAAATCGATCGTATGTGCAGGATTTGTCGATTGTTTTAATGCGTGTTGGATTTGGAGTGTTACTACCATAGTAAACTTTCGTTGGCAAGCTTCTTGCTCTATAGATAGCTAAAATTGCGATTCAGCAATCAACCTATAATCAATAACAAAACTTTAACATAAGCATAATCTTTGTGCCATCCCCTATATGGTGCAACCCATATTTGGTAAAATCTACCGCTTAGGGTAGATTTTTTGCAACGTAGGTGATTAGTTTGCTTACGTAAGCAATTTTGTTAGGAAATTGATCTAGACTGTCTACAAATGCTATTTTTAGCTGCACACTAGATGCAGTTCAGGCTCAACACCAACGATCATACAGGAGCATCGTAGCCATGACAACCCAGCGAATCTTAGTCGTTGGCGCTGAAGCAGCACCAAAAACCCAGTTTATTCAGCAAATCTGTGATACATGGAGCAGCCATGAGCTTGAGCTTTCGAGCATGCCAAGCTCGCAAAGCATCGCCATGGATATAGGCCATTTAGACTACGCCGAACAGCGTTCAGTCTGGTATGGCATCCCCGCGAGTGCTAGCCCAGTGTTGCACGACCTTGCGCAAACCGTAACTAGCTGTATTGTGTTAATCGATTCAATCAACGATAATGCAGCTATGCTCACATTGGCCGACCAAATCCAGCCCTGGATTACTGGCCCTGTCGTTTTGCTTGTATCACAGCAATCCAACTTACCCGCCCATCTCCGCAACGCCTTAGATCATTCAAGCCATCACATAGTAGACAGTTACAACATGAATAAACCAGAATCAATCCAACGCATCATGACCGCCTTGGGTGGTACACTTCCCACCGCTAGCTCTGTCCAAAAAGAATATATTACGCCCGATAACTTTGATCAATCAGCTGAGGTGCAAGCGCTATTTGAGCAATTAGCCCATCATAGCACCGATCTGATTGGCACAGCATTAATCGCTGCCAATGGCGATCTGCTGGTTTCAACCTTGCCCCAAGCGATTAATCCTGAGCAACTTGCAGCAATCGGTAGCCCATGGCTGCGGATTGCCGATAAAGTTGCGGCAAGTGCCGCCCTAGGCCAAACCGAAGAAAGCATTATTCGGACGGCGCAAGGCTTGTGTCTGATTCGGCCAATTCACAGCCATATTCTAATTACGCTGCTGAATCCACACGCCAATCTTGGTCTCTATTGGCTCAATCTTGCCGAAATCGAGCAGCCCTTAACTGAGTTATTGGCTGCCTGATGAACCGCTCGACAAGCGCATCCTGCTAGGAGTATCGCTAGCAGGATGCGGCATTTTTTTAGTTATTGAGTGACGTAGGGCAGGAATGAATGATATTGAGGAATAACCACGGTTGCGCTAACTGAAGGCGTAGCACTGGCAGTCATCGAAGGGGTTACGCTAGGAATTGTGGTTACTGTCGCACTTGGGGTAAGCGTATTGCTTGGGGTAGCAGTTGCGCTCGCCGTCGCCGTTGGGGTAGCGGTACGGGTCGCAGTTGGCGTTGCGGTTGGCGTGCGGGTAGCAGTTGGCGAAACCGTTCCAGGTGTGACGGTTACCACTGGCGAACCATCAACTTGAGCTTCAACAATCGCTTGAATCGCAGTTGGTACATTCGAGAGAAAATCGTAGCCAGTCATACTTTCAATATAATCGACGCTGACCCGATATTGCTCCCAAGCATTACTCCGAATTCCTTGATCATTCGGCATCCAAATCCCAATTACGCGGGTATTGGCGGCCACACGATTGGCATCATCATTCCCCACAGGCAGCACCACAATCACCTTCCACGTTACCGCGGGAATTAACACCCGACCACTAGCAATCGTGCCTTTCGTACCATAGCCACCACTAATAATGTATAACTCATTGCCAGCGCGTGCCCAGGTACGACTATCGTTTTCCAAATCGTTCCATGGGCCTTGGTTATTATCGGGCGCTTGAGGAATAATATTCGACATGATAAAGGTTTGATCGTTGGCTGCTCGCGAGCTTGTGCGGTCGCCCGATGGGGTCATATGGCCACGATCATAGCCGCTACCGCTGTAGTCGCTGGTTGCGACGCGATACCAACCACTGGGCAAACTGGTATCAACCGCAAAATCGCCGCGCGAAGTGCTGCCCAAATCTTGCACCTCCAAGTGCCAACTAACCCAGGCTGGAATTCCCGCATCGCGCTGATAGGCCAAGGCATACTGCGTGCGTTCAATTAAATAATTATTTGGCACTAATGGATCAGCCACAGCATTGCTAGGGTTGCCTAGTGTGAGGTGTAAACTATCGTTGGGAGCCGCTTGAGTAGTCGGTTGACGCAGGCCTAGCGCCAACAATCCTAAAACGAGTAGACCAAGAAGCCGACGCAGACCAGTCATGACAGCAATGTCCTTTCGCAATGAAAGTATGATGATAGCTTGCATACTGTACCATAGCTGTCTAGGCGTTAATCAGCAACGCGACCTCAGCAAAATCCTGCTTGCCTATCCCATCACCTGTTTGGGGGATATAGGACTACTCGAACGTTATCATATGATCATACTTGCAATTTCAGAAATTAGCTGTATCGTTACAGAAGTGAAGTAAGACCCATGCTTTGCAAAAACGAGCCGCTCTAGAAAGCGCTCGTTTTTTTGCAATCTACAGATGCAAAACCGCGGCAATGAAGCTGGCGAGGCAGGCGTAGCACTCGCCAGCTTTGTTGTATGCGCAAAATACCCAGCATGGCTTCCTTTCACGCGTTGGCATATTGTTGGAATCTATGAGGAGTCAGCGTATGGGCAGCCGTTTGGCGCTCTGGCGGTCGAATGCACGTCCCGGGGTTCGGGGTAGTTTGTACTATTTATGTTTTTGGTCAAGTGTTGGGATGTATATTCCATTCATTAATGTGTATTTCACCAACCTTGGCTTAAGTGGGCAACAAATAGCCATGTTTGGGGCAATTAGCCCGCTAGCAGTGCTGTTGTTCAACCCATTGGTGGGTGCAACAGCCGATCGACGTGGCTGGCATGTGCAGTTACTCCTAAGCATGTTGGCTTTAACGGGCTTAAGCCAAATTGCCTTGGCATTTCCAACAACCTTCTTTACAATCTTGCCAGTGATGGTCGTTTTGGCAGTGGTACGCGGGCCAATTGCGCCATTGGCTGATAGCATGATTGCAGGTATGGCCGTGCGTCATCAACTGGCCTATGGCAAATTGCGGCTCTGGGGTTCGGTTGGCTATGCCGTCACCTCATTATTAGGTGGCATTTGGTGGGCCAAAACGGGCTATCCAACCATGTTTATTTTGACTGGCTTGATGACTGGCTTGGTTGCGATCGTGGCCAATAGCCTTGATCATACGCCTGAATTGCGCAAAACTGCCACCAAATCGGCGAAAGCGCCCCGTGATGCCGCTTTTATCGCAATTGTGGTGATCACGAGTTTGGTTGGGGCCGCCTTCAGCATGGTTTCAATGTTCGATGGCAACCTCATCCAACGGATCAGCGGTAGCACCATCATGCTAGGAGTTTTACCATGTGTCATCGCCAGCACTGAAGTCCCAGTAATGCTCAACGCCGATCGGGTGATCGCACGCTTTGGCACAGCTAAAACGCTGGCCGCATCAACCTTGATTCTTGGACTGGGGTTTATTGGCAGCGGCATGGTGAGCGAAGCTTGGATGTTAATTCCAATTGGCATGTTTCGGGCTTGTGGATTTGGCTTGTACTCGGTCGCGATCATTCGCCTGATTACCGAGCGCATTCCAACCACCTTGCTGGCAACCGCGCAAGGCCTGATTAGTGCAATCGCTGGTGGTTTGTCGCCATTGTTGGCAACCCAAGCTGGTGGTTATATGTTCGATATATCAGGGCCACAATTGGTCTTTATTGTCGCCGGCTTGTGCATTGGCTTGGCAACTTTGGTCGTTTGGCTAGGCTTAAAACTAAATTGGTTCAAACCAATCGCTCAAACTAACGCCTAAATTCACTATTTGCTTTGCTCGCAGCATCACCCATCAAAGGGTGGTGCTGTTTTGATGTTAACCAAACTTGACAGCAACCACCGCATTGCGTAGAGTGGCAACTATTAATTATTAGTTAAAGGTAGGTTGTATGCTTGTTCGCACTCATGCTGTACGTTGGCTATTGTTTGTAAGTTTGTTCATGGTTTTGCTTGGCAGCTATGCTTGGCAACAACAGAGCTTTGCCCAACATCCGGCCACAATCACCAATCCTTGGGCCATTCGCCAAGGCCAAGCTACCTATTACACCGCCACTGGTTTGGGCAATTGTAGTATTCCTGTGCCCAGCGATTTGCTATTTGGGGCCATGAATAACCCCGATTACGCTACAGCCGATTATTGTGGCGCGTTCGTTAAAATTACAGGCCCATTGGGATCGGTCACAGTTCAAATTACCGACCGCTGCCCTGAATGCCAAACTGGTCATATTGACCTTAGCCCGCAAGCCTTCGACCGGATCGCCAATCGAGTTACGGGCATTGTGCCAATCAGTTGGCAGTTGATCAGCAATCCAGCCACCACAGGCAAGGTTAGTTATCATTTCAAAGATGGCAGCAGCCAATGGTGGACGGCGGTGCAGCCACGCAATCATCGCAATGCAATTGCCAAATTTGAATATCGCATGGGCCAAGCAGCGTATAAAATTGCTCCACGCTTTATTTTCAATTATTTTATTGCCGAGGCGGGCATGGGTACTGGCCCCTACAGCTTTCGCACCACCGATGTGTATGGCAATATGATTGTTGACGAAAATATTGTGCTTGGCGATGATGTAATTCGCACCGGAACCCAGCAATTTCCCTATATGGCTCCGCCTGGCTCGGCCACCCCGACCCCTAGCCCAACCCCACGCCCAACCATCCCACCCGAAAACTTCACCGAACATGTTTGGCTGCCCTATACTCGCAAATAGATACGTGTCCTCACCCCCGACCCCTCGCCCACAGCGGCGGGCGAGGGGTCGAAGGGGTGAGGGCATGAAAATCCTTAAAACAGCGACGCCCAGAGCAAATGCCCTGGGCGTTGACTTAACCTCGAACCAAGAATTAGAACTTGCTCCAGAGGAATTGGTTGGTTACTTCGTGATGGAATTGAACTTCCGAGCGCTTGATCAACGTGCCCAAGCGATGTGGACAGCGATCAGCCGAAGCAATTTTCAATTCAGCATACTTGGATTGAATTTCTTCGCCCAAGACTGAAGCGATAATTTCGCTTGCTTGGAAGGCATCAATTGCATCGTAGATGTTGTCGGGCAATACTTTTGCGCCCTTGCGAACTGAAGTATCAGCCTTTGGCCCTTCCAAACCAACCTTCAAGATCGAGTAAATTGCCATGTGTGGGTTGGCATCTGGAGCAATCGAACGCACTTCGATCCGAGCTGAACGAGCATTACCTAATGGAATCCGCACCATTGAACCACGGTCGATCGCCGAAGCCTTGATTTGGTTTGGCGCTTCGTAGTGTGGGTCGAGGCGGCGATATGAGTTGACGCTGGAGTTCAGCAACAAACACAGATCCAAGCCACTGGTCAAAATGCGATCAACATAGCTCCAGCCATATTCTGAAAGGCCTTCTTCGCCGTTAGCATCATAGAACAAGTTAGTATCGCCCTTGGCCAACGACATGTTGGTGTGCATCCCGCTACCATTGACACCAGTCACTGGCTTGGGCAAGAAGCTGGCGGTCAAATCGAGTTTGTAGGCCAATTGGCGACAAATCAATTTATACAGCAACACTTGGTCGGCTGCGACTGAGGCTTCGGTGTAGGAGTAGTTCATTTCGAACTGTGAAGGCGCAACTTCTGGGTGATCTTTTTCATTGGCAAAGCCCATTGCGCGTTGTGCTTCAGCAGCAGCATCGATAAACAAGCGCAGTGGATCGCCTGGCAATGAGTTGTAATACCCACCCGTGCTCACAAATTCGAAGTGGCCAGTATCACGGTAGTGTTGCTCGGCGTTGCGGCCCTTGAACAAGAAGCCTTCAATTTCGTTAGCAACGTTACAAACAATCCCTTGTTTGGCAAATAATTCAGCGGTGTAGGCTTGCAAGCGTGAGCGGAAGTCGGCAGGATAGGCCGAACCATCGCGTTCCAACACTTGGCCGAACACCAAGACTTTACCAGGCCCAAAGATATCGGCTGGCAACCAATAGAATGCACCCCAATCGATGCCCAAGCGCAAGTCGGATTCTGATTGTTGTGAGAAGCCACGGATTGAGGAGCCATCAAAGGTCAAGTTATCAGCTGATTTCAACAAGAATTTCTTGTCGTAATCGAGCATATGCAAGCGGCCTTCAAGGTCGGTGAAACAGACGGTCACAGCCTTGATGCGTTTTTCGTCGTTCAAATAACGCATGCGCTCTTCTTGCAACTTGTCTAATGGCGTGCGAGCAACCCGTTGAGCTTTAGCAGCCAGGTTCAGTTCTTCCAACTCTTCGTAGGGAATTTCGAGAAAATCGCGAAGTGTCATGGTGTGTCATCCTTTGTACTAACAAAGCCATACTCGGTGTCCCGCGAGCATGGTGGTTTAGTATTGTGCTTGGGAAAGTTTTGGGATCTTGCCAAGGAACGCGCGATCCATTCAACAGGTCGCATTATACGCAATCCCATCACACCAGAACTTGTGTATTCTATCCAAACTTTAAATCACGCTATTTGTACAAAGTGCACAAAAGGTTATTAAATTGCTTGCCGCTAGAGGCCTCAGCCAGCATGCTTAAATTACCAAAGTATGTAGCAATTTGCCTAATCAATCGCCTCAACCAAGCATGGAAAGACGATGGTAAAGATCGAGCCTTGACCAAAAACGCTTTCAACTTGAATTGAGCCGTTCAAGAGTTCGATAAAATGGCGACAAAGTGCCAAGCCCAAACCTGTGCCACCATAGCGCCGCGTGGTCGAGGCATCGCCTTGGGTAAATGGCTCAAACAAGCGTTGCATTTGCTCATTGCTCATGCCAATGCCGGTATCGCGCACCCGACATTGCACATGCTGGCTAGCCGGATCAAAGCTGACGCTGATGTTGATACTGCCTGCTTTGGTAAATTTGGCGGCATTGCTCAATAAATTCAGCAAAATCTGGCGCAACATCGAGCGATCAGTATGAATTAACGGCAGATGTTTGTTTGGTGCAAAGTAAAGACTATTGGCATTTTTCTGGGCCATTGGGTTAATTGTGGCAATCAAATCGCGCACAAGGCTGTTGAGATCAAAGGTTTCGGCAGCAACTTGATATTTGCCAGCCTCAACTTTGGCCAAATCAAGCACATCGTTGACCAAATTGAGCAATTGATGGCCTGCATCATTAATTTGGCCAATATCATGACGAAACTGCTCAACCATCGTCGGGTCATCAAAATCAGTATCGTCCATCAGCAATTCGCTGTAGCCAATAATTGCATTCAGTGGCGTGCGCAGCTCGTGGCTCATATTGGCCAAAAAGGTGCTTTTGGCATGATTGGCGGCTTCAGCAGCATCACGGGCATGGCGCAAAGCCTCTTCGGCCTGTTTGCGTGCCGTAATTTCTTGAATCGTGCCTTCGGCGTAGAGCATCGAGCCATCCTCAGCATACACCAAACGCGAGGTTTCGCTGATCCAAATTCGTTCGCCCGTAGCAGGCCGATAAACTTCTGATTCAATTTCATCATACGAGCCATCGGTTTGCAGCAGCTCACGCAAATATTCAAAACGCTGCGGCTCAACATACATCGTGGTTAAATCGGCCACATAATCGACCAATTCATGCTCATGGGCAAAGCCTGCCAAGCGCACCAACGCCGGATTAGCTCGCAACACCCGCCCATCGGGAGTAATGCGGAAGATGCCAATTTTGGTGGTTTCAAAAATTGTGCGATAGTCGTGCTCGGCCACGCGCAAGGCCTCAGTTAATTGATGGTGCTCAGTTACATCTTGCAGCGAGCCATAAATTTTGATTGGCTGGTCAAACTCTAGCTCAACTCGCCCAGTAAAACGCCCCCAGAACGAGCGCCCCCGAAACGTCCGCATTTCCACGCTCATATCAAACGAGCCACGCTGCTCGATCATTTGGCGAAAAATCGCCTCAAGCTGGATTAGCGTCGCATTGGTATGGAAAAAATTTTGATTCTCAATTGTGGGCGTGTATTCGTGGGCTGTAGTATCCAAAATATGATACATTTCGCGCGTCCAAAATACCTGATTGGTACGTAAATCGATCTCCCAGCCACCAACGCGGGCGGTTTGTTCAGTTTGCAACATCAAGCGCTCAAGCCGATTGCTCTCGCTAATATCGCGTACCAACCAAACCTGACGATGGCCATTGGATGCCAACGTACATTCTAAAAGGCAACTTTGATTCTGGCGATTTACCACAAAACCATGAATCGTTTGGCCTAAGGCTGCTGCCGCAGTTGTTGCATACAATTGGCGCATGCTGGCAGCTTCAGGGCCATACAAGGTACTAAACCATTGCTCAGTCGTCGTAATTTCAGCATTGCTATAGCCAATCATCGCCGTAACTGCTTGATTAAAAAAAACCTGTGCGCCTTGAAACCAAACCAAGCCAACCGGAAATTGCTCAAGCGTTACATCTTTACGGCGAGTTGCTTTAATCAAGCGGCGTTGCCATGCGCCAGCGAGTGGCCATTTCAATTTCCGAGGCATAACGATCCTCACAACACAAGTTTCAAGCCTAAGGTCTTATGCTGTATTGTAGTATGAGAAAGGCCACGATCCAAGTGGTTTTAGCGGCTTTTTAAGCCAATTTGGGGGTACACTATTAATATATGACGCACTGCACAGCAACCCGCAACGACCGTGCTATAATGAGTTTCCCGCAGCACAATTCAGATCGTAGGAGGCGTTGTGGAATTAATTAAGAAATACGGCAATCGGAAGCTTTATCATACCAATGCCAAACAATATATTACCCTGCATGGCATTGCCAAGTTGATTCGGGCAGGCAGTGATGTTCGGGTCGTCGATAATGTGACTGGCGAAGATTTGACGGTGCAAACCTTATCGCAAATTCTGCTCAATAGCAAAGGCCGCCGTTCAGGCTCGCTGCCAATTCCGATTTTGTCTGATCTGATTCAAACCAGCGGCGAGACGCTCTCGCAAATGCGCCGGAATCTGTTTCAATCGCTGGGCGGGAGCCAAATTGTTGATGCCGAAATTCGCTTACGCCTCGAACATTTGCTCGATGAAGGCAAAATTAGCGAAGATGTCTGTCAACATATGGGCCAATTATTACTCAAAGATTCGGGCCATGCCCACGCCGAGAACCTACCTGATCGCTCCGATGTTGAACGCTTGAAAAGCCAAGTTGAGCAACTAGCCAATTTAGTTGAGCAACTGTTGCACGATAAATAATCAATCTTCGTTTCACCATTTCGTTTGCTGATTTATCGCCAATGGCAATGAGGCCACGATCAATGAAGAAATCAACCCCATCCAAACGCGCTCTTGTCCTCGCTGGTGGTGGCATCTCTGGTGCCGTTTACGAAATTGGCGCTCTCCGTGCCATCGATGATCTCCTCACAACCCTAAGCATCAACGATTTCGATATGTATGTTGGCACAAGTGCTGGCAGCCTGATTAGCTCGTGCTTGGCGAATGGCATCACCACCCGCGAGTTGCTACGCATTCTCGAAGGTGCTTTGCCCGATGCCAAACGACTACAACGCGACCAAATTCTGGCGCTCAATTTGCGCGGCTTGATCAAGCGTGGTCGCCGTTTGCCACGCCTATTGGCCCAACGAGCAATCGAAACTTTGCGTCGCCCACAAGATTTTGCTCCCCTCGATTGGGCTTGGAAGTTGCTCGAAGGCTTGCCCAATGGCATTTATTCAACCAACAGCTTAGAGCGCTATCTGCGCCATTTCTTGACTGAGCGCGGTAGCAACCACTTTGCTGAGTTACAGCGCGAGCTTTATATCGTGGCAACTGAGCTGGATAGCGGTGACCGCGCAGTGTTTGGCGAAGGCAACCTGCGCAATGTGCCAATTTCAGCGGCGGTTGCAGCTTCCAGCGCCATGCCAATCGTTTATGAGCCAGTTCGGATCAATGGGGTTGATTATATTGATGGTGGGGTGCGCGGCACAGCCAGCCTCGATGTGGCGATTGATCGTGGGGCAAAACTGATTGTCTGTGTCAATCCACTGGTGGCCTTTGATAATCGGAAACATCAGCTTGGCAGCCGCATCGCTGACGCTGGCATTCAGGCGATTGGCAATCAGGTATTTCGCACCTTTATTCAGGCTGGCTTGCACTATCACATTAAAAAATTGCGCCAGCAACACCCCGATGTTGATATTATTTTGATCGAGCCACGCGCCGATGATGCGATTGTCTTTGCTGAACATGTGTTGCATTACGATGAGCGCATGTTGCTAGCTCGCCATGGCTACGAATCAGCCACAATTCGCTTAGCCGACAAATATCAAGATTACAAGGTGATTTTGGCCAAACACGGCGTTCAAATCAGCCGCCAACGCGTCGCCAAAGAATTACATCACTTGTTTGCTAGCGACGATGCCGATACCTTGCACTCATTATTAGAGAGCGATCCCAATGGCAAGCGTTTGACCCACCCCCAAAAAAGCTGGCGCACGGTCAACCTCGCTCACACCCTCGACGACCTTGATGCTCGCCTCGGCAATCTAGAATAAATGCCCAAAGCCCCACTCTCAACCTAAGAGCGGGGCTTTTTTTATGGCTCAACAAGCATCGAAGTGAACAACCTTCCGATCCCTAACCCCGAACCTCAGCTATTGCAACTTCAAATTCATTTGTTCTTGCGATTCAGTTGCCCGCCAGCAAGCCACAAAATGACCGCCACCATAATCGTGGAACGGCGGATCTTCGGCTTTGCATTTGTCGATCACAATTGGGCAGCGCGTATGGAAGTGACAACCAGTCGGCGGATTAAGTGGGCTGGGCACATCACCTTGCAAAATAATTCGCTGGCGTTGCTTCTCGACCTCAGGATCGGGAATCGGCACAGCTGAGAGCAAAGCCTGAGTATAGGGGTGCATCGGATTAGCATACAACTCTTTTGAGGGAGCCAACTCGACCATTTTACCCAAATACATCACCGCCACCCGATCGCTGATATGCTTGACCACGCTCAGGTTGTGGGCAATAAACAGATAGGTCAAGCCAAATTGGCCCTGCAAATCTTGCAGCAGATTAATAATTTGGGCTTGAATCGACACGTCAAGCGCCGAAACTGGCTCATCGCAGACGATAAAATCTGGCTCGACCGCCAAGGCGCGGGCAATCCCAATCCGTTGGCGTTGACCACCCGAAAATTCATGTGGGTAGCGGTTGATAAAGTAAGGATTGAGACCAACCACCCGCAGCAATTCTTCAACCCGGGTGCGCACCTCTTTGCCAGTGCGCAGGCCGTGCACCCGAATTGGCTCACCTACAATATCACCAACGGTCATACGCGGGTTGAGCGAAGCATAGGGATCTTGGAAAATAATCTGGACTTTACGGCGCATTTGGCGCATAGCCTCGCCGTTGAGTTTGGTCAAATCCTTGCCATCAAAGCTTACCGTGCCAGCGGTTGGGCGATGCAACTGCAATATTGCCCGCCCAGTTGTCGATTTGCCACAGCCTGATTCACCGACCAAGCCCAGCGTCTCGCCACGTTTGACTGAAAAGCTCAAGCCATCAACTGCCTTAACTGCCCCGATCGTGCGGCGTAATAAACCGTTGGATTTGACAGGGAAGTGCATTTTTAAGCCGTTGATATCGAGCAGAGTATCATTTTGTACTGCCATTTGGCCTTCCTCTGGTTCTACGATGCCTGTTCGTGGGCTAAAACATCTTCAAGCGCAGCATCCAAGGCGGCTTGTTCTTCGGCAATTTTCTTGGCGGCCATCGCTTGGCGCTGTTCACGATCAATCTCGAATAAACAGGCAGCGGTATGCTCAGGCGCAACTTGGCGCAAACTCGGCGTTTCGCTCCAGCATTGCTCTTGCACAAAATCGCAGCGCGGCGCAAATGGGCAACGCTCGGTTTTCTCCAACAAATCCGGTGGTAACCCTGGAATTGGCGTAAGGCGCGTTTGAATTCCATCAAGCCGTGGAATCGAATCAAGCAAGCCAATGGTATACGGCATGCGGGGATTATGGAACAGCTCGTTGGTTGAGGCCTGTTCGACCACCCGTCCAGCATACATCACAATCACGCGGTCGGTCATGCCCGCTACAACCCCAAGGTCGTGGGTGATAAAAATAATCGCCGTGCCGGTCTCGTTCTTGAGACGGTTAAGCAATTCGAGAATTTGCGCTTGAATAGTTACATCGAGTGCTGTCGTTGGCTCGTCGGCGATCAACAGCTCAGGGTTACAAGCAAGACCCATAGCGATCATCACCCGTTGGCGCATCCCACCAGAAAATTGATGTGGAAAATCATCAAGCCGTTTGTCAGGAGCCGGAATCCCAACCATTGAGAGCAAGTCAATGGCGCGGTTTCGCGCCTGTTTGGGAGTCATCCCCATGTGCAATTGCAGCGATTCAGTCATCTGCCGACCAATTCGTAGCACCGGATTGAGCGAAGTCATGGGGTCTTGGAAGATCATCGAAATCCGATTACCACGGATTTTACGCATCTCCGACTCGCTAAAATCGACTAGATTATCGCCATCGAATAAAATCTGGCCACCAGCAATTTTGCCTGGAGGCGAAGGAATCAAGCGCATAATCGAAAGTGATGTCACGCTTTTGCCTGAGCCAGATTCGCCGACGATGCCTAAGGTTTCGCCACGATTAACCGAGAATGAAACATTATTGACAGCATTGACCACACCATCAGCGGTTTTAAATTGAACTTGTAGGTTTTTGACCTCAAGCAAGGGTGCTTCAGCCATATATGCTCCTCATGATGTCGAGCAATTTGCCTTGATCTATTGACGGGGATCAAGCGCATCACGTAAACCATCGCCCAAAGCCACAAAGGCAATCGTAATTGAAGCAATTGCAATCGCCGACGCGATCAGAATCCATGGTTGCGAATCAATCGCCGACTTACCTTCCAAAATCATCTGGCCCCAGCTGGTAGGGAACGGATTATTGGGGTTGGTATCAGGCTGGATACCAATCCCCAAAAAGCTCAGGGTTGCTTCAGTGACAATCGCGCTTGGCACAATAAACGCGCCTGCCACAATAATCGGCGCGAGCGTGTTGGGCAAAATATGGCGGAATAAAATTGAGCCACGTCGGACTCCAACCGCTTCAGCAGCTTCCACGAATTCTTTTTCTTTTAATGAAAGCACTTGGCCACGCACCAAACGCGAAACACTGGCCCAGTTTACCGCCGAGAACGATAAGAAAATCAATAACAAACCATTGAAGGTTTTACCAAAGGCGGTTTGATTGAAGGCAGTTTGCACAATAATGAAGAACAGGATATCGGGCAGCGAAAAGACGATATCAGTAAAACGCATGAGCAAACTATCGAGTTTGCCACCAGCAAAACCTGAAATCAAGCCAATAGTGATCCCGATCGTCAGGGTAAAGATCATGGGAATAAAACCCACAACCATCGAAACCCGCGTGCCATAAATCAAACGGCTGAGCACATCGCCGCCAGCAGAATCGGTGCCAAGTGGAAATTTCCAAACTCCACTACGTTTCGGATTTTTCTCATCAACTACCCATGCAGCTTGACGATAGGTGCCTCGTTCGCGTAATTCGGTTGAGGTTGGGCGGCTAGGCGCATGCGGGGCAATAACTGGAGCAAAAATTGCTACCAGCGCCAGCAAAAACAAATAGACAATACTTGCCATTGCCAACCGATTGCGTCGCAGGCGCAACCAAGCATCGCTCCAAAGACTCCGAACAGGCCGCGTAAATTCTTGAGCTTGGGCAGGGCTTTTGCCTGCCACATTCGATGCGGTTGCCATACGTTCGGGTCTCCTAGCTGTTACGAATCCGTGGATCAATCAAGCCATACGAAAGGTCTACCATAATATTGCCCAAGGCAACCAGTAATGAGAAAAATAGGGTTGAACCCATAATCATCGAGTAATCACGGCTACCGATTGCCCCAATAAATTCACTGCCAATGCCTGGCACACGGAAAACTGATTCGATAATAAACGAGCCAGTTACCAAGCCAGCCACTGCCGGCCCAAGAATCGTAATCACTGGAATCAAACTATTGCGCAGGATATGGCGCAAAATTACCACGCGATCGCCGAGACCTTTAGCGCGGGCAGTGCGAATATAATCCTGGCGTTTAACTTCAAGCACACTACTGCGGGTCAAACGGGTAATATAGGCCATTGTTCCTAAACCCAAAATGATCGCTGGTGGAATATACGAAGTACTAAAACCTTGCCAAACCGAAGGATCTTTAATCGGAGCCACATCAAATACCTTGCTCATAACCAGCAGCAACAGCAAACCAGTCACAAAGGTTGGCACTGAAAACCCAATCGTTGAGAGAATCAAGCTAAAGTAATCGAAGATCGTATTTTGGCGCAAAGCCCCCAAAATACCAAGGGGAAAGCCCACCAACAGCGCAAAAGCCAACGAAATCATGCCAAGGCGCAACGAAATCGGAAAGGTTTCTTTAATTTTATCTTGAACTGTTTCGGTGCCTTTCGAAGCATAGGTTGGGCCTAGATCGCCTTGGACGGCATTTATCATATAGTTGCCAAATTGGCTATCGAGCAAACCGCGCAGCGCCGAAAAGGGGTTGCCCTCAGCACTCAAGCGATTATTAAATTCTGCCGAGTTGAGCCAAGCGGGTTTATCTAAGCCAAATTTGCGATTCAGCAGGGCAATCGTTGACGGGGCAACTTCTTTTTCTTGATCAAATGGCCCGCCTTTGGCCTGTTTCATCATAAAAAAAGTAATGAGTGCCACGAGAAACAACACCGGAATCATCGCCAAGACGCGACGAATTATAAAGCCAATCATGCCATGCCTCCATTGGCGCGAGAGCGTGCCGGGGTGTTGCCTCGCGAGCCTTGATTGCAATTTAACAGGGTGCTTGCAAAGAATTAATAAGTGGGAGCTAGGGTTGGTGGGGAGCAGCGCAGGCCCGCGCTGCTCCCCAGAAGGTTAAGCTATTACTTGACTTCGATGCTGTATGATGTCCATTGGCCAGGGAATTGATCATCAGCGGCGGTTTGTGAGAAGCCGCTCACCCGTGGGTTGATCACATATTTGTTGACCCGGTTGTACATCATGGCGGTTGGCAAATCACCAACAATCAACTTTTGGGCAGCCGCATAGGCTTCCAAGCGGGTTGCGTCGTCGGTGCTGGTGTCGGCCTTGGTCAAGAACTCGTCAACCGCAGGGTTGCCGTAACCTTGGCGTTGAGCAAAGGTTGCTTTGCTGCTCCAGAACACGCTCAACCAGTTTTGAGCATCTGGATAGTCTTGAATCCAGCCACCCAATGAAATTTGAGGATAGGTTGCGTTATCTTTCTTGGCAGCGCTCAAATCTTTGCTTGGCAATGGTTGCAACTTAACTTCAACACCTAAGACTTCGCGGAAGGTGTTGGCCAAGAACTCGTGACGAGCTTGGTTAGCGGTATCGTTGCTGCTGTAAGCAAAGGTGATTTCTGGCAACTTATCGGCTGAGCCATAGGTTGATTCAGCCAAGGCAGCTTTAGCCTTTTCAGGATCGAAGGCAAAGCGATCTTCGGTTGCATCATAACCAGGAATCCCTTGAGGAATCCAAGTCAGGGTTGGCAAACAGTCGCCGTTGCGGATCACTTCGCAGAAGGTTGCGCGATCGATCGCATAGGCAAATGCTTCACGAACCTTTGGATCGTTGAATGGTTCGGTTGTGGTGTTGAATTGCAAGCCAGTGGTGTTTGCCCCTGGATATGAAATGTACAATGGCCCAAGATCAGCATCGCTTTGGACGGCTGGAATTTGGCTTGGGTCTGGTTGGAAGATATCCAGTTGACCTTGGCGATAGGCTTCCAAAGCAACTGATGAATCGTCGATGTAGATCATGCTGATGCCATCAAGTTTGGCTTTGTTCCAGTAGTTTTCGTTCCGTACAAAGTCAATTTGTTGGTCTTCAGCAATCCGGCTGAATTGGAATGGGCCGTTACCAACTTGCAAGCTGGCATCTTTCCACCAATTTTCGCCACCTTTTTCGATCAACTCAGCTTTAGCTGGGTACATCACCCACAAGCCAGCGATGGTTGGCAAGTAAGGAGCAGCTTGGACGGTTGAGATGACGATGGTTTTATCGTCGGGAGTGCTCACGCCCAAAGCAGCCTTGGCTGCATCGTATTGAGCAGTATCGGTTACAACTGCGCTCGCAAAATCGGCACAACCAGTGATATCAAACAAAATTGATTGATATTCGCCAGCGGTTACTGGGTCACAGGTGCGTTCGATGGCATAGGCAAAGTTCTTTGAAGTTAGAGCTGAACCATCGCTGTATTTGAGGTCAGGGCGCAAGGTGAAGGTAAACACGGTACCTTCAGCGTTTGATTCCCATTTTTCAGCAGCACCAGGCACGGTTTCCAGTTTGTCATTGAGGCGAGTTAGGCCTTCGTAGTTTTGCGACAGCAACACGATTTCGGCGCTGTACGAACTTTTCTGTGGGTCAAAGACATCTGGATAGGCAACTTGGTGTACCCGTAAGACGTTTCCGGCGGTAGCGGCTGGCTCAGCGGTCGCTTCGGTCGTTGTTGCAGTTGCTTCAGCCACAGGAGCGGTTGTTGCAGTTGCTTCAGCACCAGTAGCAGGTGCGGTCGTTGCGGTAGCAGCGGCAGGTGCAGTCGTTGGAGTTGCATCCCCAGCGCCACAAGCGGCCAAGGTTGGTACTGTCAATACCATTAAGGCCAATAAGCGGGTCAAACGACGTTTGAGCATGAAGGCTATCTCCTTAATTCAAAGAGTCCGAAAACCAACACGATCTGAGAACTTGCAGTGTCACCCATCACCCCCTTTCAAACGCTTGGTTGATTGAGCAAGGCCTAGGCTGGCATAATGCTCCATGATGCTCGTGATGAATTCATCACATAAAATAGCAAATAAAAACTTGAGCAGGGCTGGCCACCAGGGCCGCCACCACGCAGGCGCGGCTCATAACTGGGGGCAGATTTCATACGTTGGGGTAAGCTCACTTTTGGTGCTGAATGTGTTAGTTCTTGCTTCAATGCATCACGAAACAGCATGTCCACGGTAGTATCTTCAAGATCGTTGTGAACTGGCATAAGCAGCTTCCTACCCTAATAGAGCAAAGAGTCGGTTAACCCTACCAAGGTGGTGCTTGGTAGTTGGGCAAGTTGGCGATGCAACAAGGCCTCAATTGCGGCGCTATGCTGCGGTTGCCCCCAAAGCCTTAACAACAATTGGCGTGCCATGACAAACGAATAGGCAAACTGGGCGTTGTTAAGCACATCATATGGAATAAAAAGTCCGTGCCCCTCTATGGTAAAGCTATTTGCCACAGCCCGCAACATGGTACTACGCCAGGTCTGGGTGTAGGTCAAGTTACTTTGCCACAAAATTGCCATCAACTCGCTAGGCGGTTGCAAAATATCGTCGAGATGCGGGCCAAGCAAGGCCTGTAAACGCTCAGTGGCAGCCTCATCACTGCGATACTGTTGCTCAAGCAACAAGCGTTGCATACCAACCGGAGCCATGCGTTGTTGACGTTTAACTGTGCGAATATTGCTTTGCAACCATTGTGGCTGCATATAGACACAGTTAATTTGGGCTAAAAGGGCACTTTGATCGCTATCAACTGGATGTTCGGCATCAAGTGTTCCGGTGATAATCACGTTACTGGGCAAGGCTGGCCATTTATCAGGTGGATAACCACGCATCACCAAGCGCGTAATTCCATCGGCATCGCGGCTAACATTGGCGAAGTAGGTATATACATCATGGGGTCGCAAATTATCGAGACATAAGAAGAACAAACGACCAGCATTGGCCGGAGCAGCGGCGTTCTCTAAGGTCTCGACAAATTTCATCCAACCAAAACGATCTTGGATTTCGGGTGCTTGCAGGCTGCTCCCTAAGTTCACATAGGTATATTGATCATCAAAGGGATGCACCAAAGCCTGAGCAAACAGCCGCGCCAATTCAGTTTTGCCCTGCCCAGTTGGCCCAAATAGCAAGACAAATGGGCTGGTTTTAAGCGCAATCACATAGTCAATCACTAACAGAGGCGGGATGGCATAACCAGCGGCGTGGCAATAGGTCAACACCTGAGCAATCAACCGATATTCATCGGCGATCAGATGATGAAAGCCAGTGCCACGCTGCAAACTGGTTGGTGGGGACATCCGGTTCCCTGCTTGATCATGCATTACTGAATCGTGCTACCAAATGTAATAACTGATGAATCACCGACGTTCAAGTGTTGGAATTCGCCTTTAATATGCGCTCCTTCACCAATAAGTGAGCCTTCCAAGGTTGATGATTGAATGCTGGCTCCTTGATTGATAATCGAATCACGCACAATCGAATCAACAATCACGCTATGGTCGGCAACTGAGACGTATGGCCCAATAATTGAGTTACGAATCTCAACATGTTCGCCGATAAAGACTGGCGGAACGATAATTGCGCCATCACGTTGTTCGACGTTGCCGGTTTCATGTTGCAACAAATAGCGATTGGTGCGTAACAAGGCGGGGGCTGTGCCACAATCTTCCCACATGGTTGCAGTTTCGGCACTAAATCGCGTGCCATTGCTAATCATGAGTTGGAGCGCATCAGCCAAATAAAACTCGCCTTTAGTTTGAATATTCTGCTCGATCAGCACATCGATCGCTGCGAACAATTCTTTGACTTCACGCACATAGTATGCGCCGATCAAGGCCAAGTTGGAAACTGGCGTACTGGGTTTTTCCACCAGCTTGGTAATAATCCCATCTTCGAGCAATGCCACCCCGAAGCGCGAGGGATCTTCAACTTCGCTTACATAGATCACGCCGTCGGCATCGGTTTGGTTCAAAACATTCAGGTTTGCTTCAAAAATCGTATCGACGAATAAAATCAAGGTTGGGCCAGAGACCATCTCGCGGGCCAAAGCAATTGCATGGGCTTGGCCTTTTAGCTCAGTTTGTTCAACAAAATGGCTCTTGAAGTTATAGTTCTTGCGAACATATTCCTCAATTTGTGTACCCAAATACCCGGTAATAAACACCACGTCGTCGAGTGGTAGCACCTTGAGTTTATCAAGCAGGTGGCCAATTACGGCCTTGCCTGCAACCGGAACCAACGGCTTTGGACGGGTATGGGTATGTGGACGCAGGCGGGTTCCAAGACCGGCGGTAGGAATAATTACATTCATACTGCATTTTACGGCGGTGTGATCACGTTAAACGCGCCACCAAACCGTACTCCCTTTCATTGATTTGCAGAATTTAGCTCTTGTTTTGGAATGCATGCACGCAGTTTTTTCAGCGTGGATTGCAAACCCACGGTACACTGAGGACGCATTGAGTATATCAGGCAGCCTGATGATTGGCAAATATCCCAATCGACTCTAGTCTAGCATACAAGCTGTATGTTAAGCCTAGCCTAAGGCCAATTTCACCCTATGGAGTGAGATCGTACCCGCCCCAACTAGCCCATTGCTTAAACGACGGCTACGGACTAAGGAACCATGGCGCTTATGCCTGAACTTGCATATACTTTTACTAATTACAGCTGATCGATTATTAATCACAACCACCAGCCTAACTAAACTTACAATCGACCAAGAGTCCTACCTGTAAATTGGCTAGTAAGGTTGTATCGCTATAGTACGTTTGGATACGAGTAACGAGAAGGCCCAAATTTAGGAGATACCCATATGCCAACCATCTTAGTTGTTGATGATATGCCTGACAACCGTCAGCTTTTAGGAATAATGCTCCAACGGTCTGGTTATACAACCGAGATGGCTCGTGATGGGGTTGAAGCTCTGGAAGCTATTCAAAAAAGCCGACCAGACCTGATATTGCTTGATTTGAACTTGCCGCGCCTGGATGGCTGGGCTGTCTGTCGCACCGTTAAATCCGACCCTCGCTTGGCGCATATTCCGATTGTGGCATTAACTGCTAGTTGCAGCCCTGGCGAAGTCAAGCAATTGATGACCCCCGATTGGACTGATTATGTGAGCAAGCCTTTCGACGTTATGTCATTAATGGAGAAAGTTAAGCTTTGGCTGACTGGTTCCAATCAATCCAAGCCATGGTATGGTTAAGCCTTCACACATTAATCAAACTTAAATAAATAGCGCTAGTTGAAGCAATTCAACTAGCGCTTTATCGTGTCTTTGGTTCATTGTAGGTTTAGGTCGAGGGGGCTTCGATAAATTGCAACATGGCATTCCAGAGATCGCGCAAATTGATCGGCTTAGAAACATAGCCATCACAGCCAGCCGCAATCGCCTTTTCAGCATCGCCCTTGAGCGCGTTGGCCGTCACCGCTACAATCGGAATCGTGGCCGTTTGTGGCGTATCACGCAAGCGTCGCGCTACCTCGTAACCATCAATATCGGGCAAGTTAATATCCAACAAGATAATCTGTGGATTATGCGCCAAAGCCAGTTCGATACCAGTTGAGCCATTAATTGCCTTGAGCATTTGGCAACCACGGGCAATCAACAGGCGCTCCACCAACAGCATATTATCAGGGTTATCTTCGATATATAAGACAACGGTTGTACTCATTGGTCCTCACTATCACGCTCTTTGTGTTCAATGACACTCACAACCTGTTCGACAAAGGCAACTGGTGAAAGTGAGCCTTTTTGATACACAGCACGGGTATGGGTTGCTAAATGATGGCGCTCAGCGGGCGTAATATCTTTGGCGCTCACCACAATAATCGGAATATCACGGGTTTTGGGGTGTTGACGTAAGGTACTCATCACCTGAAACCCATCCATATTTGGCATCATTAAATCCATCACAATGGCATCGGGCAAGCGTTGAATTGCTTGTTGCACGCCATCGGCTCCATCGGTTGCCCGATAGACACGATAGGCTTTGCGTCGCTCTAAAATACGCTGCACCAATTGAGCATCATCAGGATTATCATCGATCAACAGCACCGTTGTCGCTTTTTCATTCAATTGTTCCAGCGCCGCCTGAAGCCCTTCTTGGGGCGCTGATTGTTGGGTATCGCTGACATGCACATCAATATGCCATTGATCGTTCAGCACATGCTTATCGACTGGGAAGGTGTGCCCAGTACAATTTACCACAATTAATTCTTCAGGGTTAACTTGGCCTTGGGCCACCATTTTTTGCAGGCCCGCAAATGCTACAGCCGTGGCTGGCTCCACCGAAATACCTTCAGTTCGCGCCAATAAGCGCATTGCACTGAAGGCCTCTTCGTCGGTGACAGCTTCCATCGTGCCGCCCGATGTTTGGATGCGTTGCCAAAGCCGCGTATAGATCTTACCGGGATCGCCTGTTGAAAGAATTGCAATCCGCGTATTTGGCACAACTTTTTCGGCCACCGATTTGCCAGCCTGAAATGCCTGCACCATCGGTGAGCAGCCTTCAGCTTGAATAATCGCGGTTTGGGGTACGCGCTGGGTCAAACCCATGGCATGTAATTCGGCAAAGCCATGATACACGCCGAGTGGCCCCAAGCCACCGCTAACTGCCTGAATATACCAATCAGGTGCTTGCCAGCCAAGTTGCTCGCAAATTTCGTAGCTGATCGTTTTCATAGCTTCCCGTGCCGGAATACTGTTAGCCCCACGATCATAAATAATGTTTCGGTTTTGGGCAAAATCAGCGGCAATCTGCTTGGTTTGATCATAATTACCACTAACTTTGATCACCTCAGCCCCAAACAAGGCCGCTTCGCGCAATTTTGCTTCTGGCACCACGCTAGTCATAAAGACCCACAGTTTAATGCCAACTGCGGCACAAGCTGAGGCATAGGCGACCGCCGCATTGCCAGTCGAGGCAATCACGCATTCGCGAATATCATTCGAAACTAAGGCTGCCACAGCCAAGGCGGCTTGGCGATCTTTAAACGAATTGGTTGGGCTATAACGCTCATCTTTAATATACAAGCGTGGCAAGCCCAACAAACCACCAAAGCGCTGGGCATGCAACAAGGGAGTTCCGCCAACATGGGTTGGCGCAGCTGGTGGCGGCACCGGCAAAACGCTACTATAGCGCCATAACGTCTGGCCGCTCATTTGTTGATTGCGCACCAACTCGCAAAAGTTGGCATAATCGTAATGCGTCTCAAGCCAATCGTTAGCACATTGGGCACAGCTATTCGAGCTACGAAAGGTATATGGCTGAATATGGCCACAGTTCTGGCAAACTAAATCTGTCATAACGCCCTTACCACGCGCTTATGCCGCAGCACAATGCGCATAACCATTATTCTACAGACATAGGTTGATTGGCTGGCGTTGCATTAGGATTAACTTCATCTTCGCTGGCATTGATTGGCAACTCAATGGTAAAGAGTGAGCCTTCACCAGGATTGCCGCTACTAACCATCGAAAGTTTGCCGCCGTGCATTTCGACAAGGTGGCGACTAATTGGCAAGCCTAAGCCCGTACCGCCCGCCTTACGGGTTGTCGAATTATCGACCTGATGGAATTCCATGAAAATCGTATCTTGATTATCGAGCGGAATCCCAATGCCTGTATCTTGGATTTTAATCATACGGGTCGTTGGCGTTGTGTCAATGCCTATTGTCACCGAACCTTGCTCGGTAAATTTCAGGGCATTGCCTACGATATTCAATAATACTTGGCGAATACGGAAACGGTCGGCATAGACTGGCAATTTGAGATTTGGCTCAATATCGACCAGCAACTCGAGATGTTTCTGCGTAGCCAATGGTCCGACCGTGCTTGCCACTTCATGCAATACTTCCACCACATCGAAGGTTTCACGGAAGAGCGTGAGTTTGCCCGATTCGATCTTGGCCATATCCAAGATATCGTTGATCAAGTTGAGCAAGTGACGACCGTTACGATGAATAATGCTCAAGTCATTATGAATCAGGTCGTTGATTGGCCCGTTGATGCCTTCGAGAATGACCTCGGTAAAGCCAAGGATTGAATTGAGCGGTGTGCGCAACTCATGCGACATATTAGCCAAGAAGGCCGATTTAAGTTGGTCAAGCTCCTGCAAGCGCTGCATCGTCGCGGTTTGTTCAGCAAACAAGCGGGCATTTTGCAAGGCAATCGCAATTTGACTGGCCAAAGTGGTTTGAATCTTGCGATCATCATCAGTAAAGATGTTGCTTTGGTCGGATTGAACGTCGAGCACCCCTAGCAGCATCGAGCCAGCAATCAGCGGAGTCGCCATTTCAGCGCGGGTTTCAGGCAACAGTGGGTGTGGCAAGAAGTTCGGGTTTGAGCGCACATCGTTTTCAATAATCGAGCGTCGTGCCCGCCCAGCTTGGGCCACCAACGATTGCTCCCGATCCAATGGAATCGAGCGACCTTCCTTGACCATGGTGCGACCAATTTCACCAGCACCGAAGGCCAATTCTAAGAGTTGGCTCTCAGGGTTATACAAGTAGATATGAGCATGGTAGAGGCCGAAACGATGTTTGGTCAGATCAACCACGGTTTGCAGCAGTTCTTCCACATTCAACAAACCTGCCGCCGAGGTACTGACCTGAGCCACTGTTTCCAGTTCGAGTGCCCGATATTCCACTTGGCTCAACAATTGTTCACGTTCGCGTTGAGCATTGCGCTGCTCAGTTACATCCTGAATCAGCGAAAGCACCCCAGTTAGTTGTTGTTGCTCATCGAACATTGGCACAGCGACTGAATCAACCGAGACTCGCTTACCATCAAGCCGCATAACATCAACCAATTCGCGAGTGGGCTTTTTAGATGCTAAGGCCTTGAACAAACCAGTTTCTTGGACTTCCAATTCTTTATCTGTACCTTCATACAGGAACTTTGGTCGTGGCAAGGCTGGTTGTTCCAAGACTGCCGCACCCATTTGGCCGGATACCCCCAGAATCTCAATCGTCGAGCGATTGATCATCTGGCTGACACCCTTGTTATTGACCACATAAACCCCAATCGGCATGTTATCGAGAATCGCTTTGAGCAAGCGTTCTTGTTCGATTGTGGATTGCAGCAAGCGTTCACGTTCTTGCTCATTGAGTTTACGGTCAGTAATATCTTGCAAGAGGGCAATCCCGCTGATAACCTGGCCTTCGCTGTTGAGCACTGGTGCGCCGCTGGCCAAAACTGTGAAACGACGGCCATCAGGATGGGCAATATCAAATTCAGCTTGGGCATGTTCGCCGTAGCGCAGTGCCCGAAACACTGGAATATCGTTTGGATCAAAGACGGTTTCAGTGCCAGGAATAAAGAGTTGGTAGGTCTCGCCAACTGTATCAATTGCATCGGGGTTCACATCGCCAATCGGCTGACCGACGATCAATTGGGCGCTTTGATTTTGAAGCTGCATCTCAAAGTCAGCATTGTAAACCACCACCCCAACCGGCAGGGCTTCGAGAATCCCTTGTAGCGTCCGCCGTTGGCGGTCAGTTTCAACCAAGTTGCGCTCGCGTTCTTGTTCATCGCGCTTGCGGTCGGTAATGTTACGGCCAACGCTCATAATCAATTCGGGACTGCTGGTTTGATCATCCATAATTGGCAGCAATTGGAAGTCGAACCAAGTTTCCTCATTATTGACCATAAACATCGATTCACGATTGAGGTTTTGGGATGTGCTGAAAATAAATTCAGCATCAGCTCGGCGCGATTCGACCGTAGCAGGAGTCAATATTTGCTCATCAAGCAAGCCAATCAGTTCAGCAGGCTTGCGATTGAAGATACCAGCCGCAAATTCATTGATATATTGTAAACGATGTTCGCGGTCGAAAATAAACACCACGTCACGCGAGGACTCAGCCAAAGAGCGATAGCGGACTTCACTGTCGCGCAAGGCTTGTTGTTGTTGCTTTTGGGCGCTAATATCGTTGGCAATTTTGAGATAGCCGGTAACCTTGCCTTCACGGTCACGCAAAGCAGTAATTGAAAGCAGCACTGCGAAGCGGCGACCATCACGGGCAATATAGGTCCATTCACTATTTGATGCTCGTCCGCGATGAGCCTCATACACCAAAGCTTCATGGTGATTCAATGGCTCACCAGCTTGCTTGCTGAGTTCTTTGGTAAATTGCACAACTTCTTCAGGGTCGTTGGCCAACTCGATCAGACTCTTGCCAATTACCTCGTGAGCGCTATAGCCCAGCATTTGCTCAGCCGAGCGATTGAACGAGGTGATATTGCCATCAAGCGAGGTTGCAATAATCATATAGGTGGCACTATCGAGCATGGTTTGCTGGAAGCCCAAGGATTCTTGCAAAGCTTGTTGAGCCTCAACCCGTTCGCTTACGTCTTGTTGAACCCCAATAAAGTTGATCAACTCGCCGTTTTCATCAAAGACTGGGTTGATATCGAGTTCATTCCAGAACAAGCTGCCATCTTTGCGATAGTTACGCAAGAGCACCCGCGTGGCACGTTTTTCCCGCACTGCATAACGCAATTCGCGCAAACCTTGTTGGTCGGTATCATCGCCCTGCAAGAAACGACAGTTCTTGCCAATGACTTCTTCGGGTGTATAACCGGTAATCCGCTCGAAGGCAGGGTTGACATACACCACTGGCATATCAAACTGATGTGGATCGACAATCACAATCCCGTCGTTACTAGCGGTGATCGCCCGTTCACGAATTCGCAAAAGTTCTTGGGTGCGGGTGATTTCTTCAAACGATTGGGCATTTTCCAAGGCAACCGCCACTTGGGCCGCAATCGATTGGAGCAAGGTTGCATCATCGTTGGTTAGCGAATTAACTTCAGCATTTTGCACGTCCAACACGCCAAGCACTTCATCGCCGAGCATAATTGGCACAGCGATTTCAGCCTTGGTTTCGGGGAGCAAGGGATTGGCCAACCAGCCAGCTTCACGGCTGACATCGGGCACCAACACCACATCTTTGGTATTGGCGGCACGGCCAACCAAACCACGGCCTTGCGGAATACGGTGATTCCGCGCAAGCAAGGTGCGACCAGCCTGCCCCGTACCACCCATCATCACAAACTCATTGGTCTGTTGGTCAACCAAATAAATGTGGGCGTGATAGTAGTTGAAGGTATTCTTAAGCTGCTCAACCACTTCCAATACCAATTGATTGGGGTTCAAAATGGTTGAAAGTCGGCGGCTGACCTCGTTGGATGTTTCCAAAGCGATTGTACGTTGTTGCAAACCTTGTAGCGTTTCTTGCAACTGATCAGACATACTATTAAAGGTGGTCGTCAATTGACCAATTTCGTCTTGCGAGCTGACCGGAGCACGGGTTGATAAATCGCCTTGGCGGAAACGTTCAACAAATTCAGTCAAACGCTCAATTGGATTCGTCAAAATTCGCGCTGCAAACACAGCAATCATACTAATCCCGACCAATAACGCCAACACAATCAAGGTTGTATAGCGCTCCGATTGGCGAATTGGCGCTAAGAAGGTTGCTTCGCTTTGATGGTAGAGAATCCGCCATGGCACAGTTTTGGTCGCGGTGTAGGCATAAATATCGTTGCCTTCAGGATCGGGATCGCCTGGTTTATCCTGTTCAGGAATTGAACTGGAAAGCGAAATCACTTCGCCATTCGTTTGCGGATCAAGCACAATCGCTTTGATTGCATTGATTAATTCGGGATATGGCACAAGCAGATTTTCTGGATTAATGTTTTGCAAACGCCGTTCATCTTGCAAGCGTTTAATTTCATCAGGCTGCAAATTATCGGCAATTTTATACAAGAGAGTTAATTCGCTGCCCTGAGCAATCCGCATGCCATATTCATCAAGTACAATCCCAAACGAGTTTTGACCAGCGCGGTCATTACTGCGGGCTACCAATGATTGAATAATACTGGCGCTATAACGAATCCGTAGCACGCCGATAATTTCTTGGCTTTGTGGATTACGAACAGGCGTACTGAAATAAATTGAAGGCAGGTTATCGTTACCGAAGGTTACTGGTGAGATAATGCTCTGACCAGTGCGAATTGCATCTTGATAATATGAAAGCCCTGAATCATTGACCCCAACGTTGGTTGGCACAGTATCGACCAAGACCACGCCACGATTATTCAGCAACGCAACCGAGAGTGTATCGTTATTTTCGGTCGTAACTGCCCGAAACAAATTACGTGTATCACGATCTTGGTCGGGAACCAAGGTATTTTGTTCGGCAGCCAACAAATATTCGCTTAATTCAGGAATCCGCGAGAGTGCACTGACCCGGTTAATGTTCCGATTGACAAAATCATCAATTTCGTTGGCAATATTGGTCGCATTCACCAAAATCAAGCTATTAGCCTGATTTGTAAGCGAATCACGGGTTGAGCGCAAGGTAATAAATGAAATAATCGCAATTGGCAGGGTTGTCACCAAAACAAACGAGATCAGAATTTTGTTGCGAATCGAGAGCGTGCCAAATTCGCGAAACACAAAGAAAAGCAAGATGGCAATTGCCGCAATGCTCATCAAAGGCATGTAGATTTCTTGGCTGCCCGAAACCCGCACTTCTTGAATATTCAAGAAGGTTTTGAGCAAGGTGGCAATCACGCCAAGGCTAATTGTGCCCAAGATAACTGGAAAGATATGGCGTTCAGGCAGGGTTTGGATCGAAATAACCAGCACAAAGAACACATTCAGAATCGAGAGCATAAAGCCAAACTCAGCAATAAAGAGTTGGCTTGGAAAAGTGGCAACAGCAATTGAGACAATTAAGCTGTAAGCACCTGCAATCAACCAGCCATTTCTTGCCGAAATGGTGGCACATAAACCCCCAAATGCCGCAACAACAATGCTGATGATGCTCATGTAGTTTTGCCACGACGGCAAGCGCAAGGCTTCTAGGCCATAGGGTACGGCCATGATTAGGCCAATAATCATGGTAAAAATCCCAAAGCGCAAAATACGCTTGAGCCGAATGCTATTCAATGTGGTATCAGTCATTCCACTAGCCATAACCCTACCTCGTATACTGTGCCAAAATTTACTTTTGTGCTGTGTTGATTCAGGCCAACGTACCAGCGTTGTTCAAGGTTAACCACCATGAGAACAACTGCGCTTTGTGATTATACCTATTTCCCCCCCAAACTGACTGCTCTTGCGATTTGTCCTTAGTCCCGTTTATGATGCGGATTGGGGGGGATTTTTATTGACCCGTTCGTTGGCTACAAGGTTTAAGAGCATTTCAATGCGCTGGAAGGCTTCGATATAGCCATGCTGTTCATAGGCTGCTAAGTGTGGGTCATCGCAGCGAATATTCTCGGCTTGGGTATCCAAGCGGCTATGGCGTTGATGGACATGGGCCAAGAGCGCTGAACCAACCGCATTTGGATCACCAGCCTCGGTATGCAAACGAATATGCGAAAGCACCAAGGGTTGGCGACGGAAAATACACCAACCACGGCCACCATCAGCCAAATTGACCCGACAGCCTTCGACCATGGCCATGTGATCATATGAATCGGATTGGTTGGTCCACGGTACGCCATGTGGTTGTTGGCGTACCAGTCGTTGCAATTGCGACCAATCGAGCCATTCAATCGAGCCAACTGCTGGTTGTTTGACTGGACCTGGCGGTCGCCGCATTACCAACAGCTGGTTGGTTTCCTCAAAGCCCAGCGCCAAAAACAGCTTATGCGCAGGAGTATTGTTCAAAATAACTTCAAGCTGGACATATTTGAGCCAATGTTGGCGGGCGGCTTCAACCATGGCAACCATTAAAGCGCGGCCAATCCCACCTTTACGCCGATTGGGCAACACTCCCAAACGGGTGACCCACGCATGGTCGCGGCGCACACCCAGCATCGCGAGGCCTAAAATGTCGCCATCGGCCTTGGCGACAAACGAAGCATCCAAATTAACATCATATAACCGAATATATTCAGCGAGCCGTTGACTATTCATTGGCATTGGCACAATATAATCGATCCGAGTTTGGTTATAAATTGCGACCAATTCATCAATGGTAAAGCTGGCTGCTGGCGTAAGCTCTATGGCCGAACCATCGTGAAAACCATCTGTAGTCATATACATCCTTGATATATGGTGCTAAGCCTTTTAGGAAAGGTAACTGGCAATCGCTTGGGCAAAATCGATCACTGACAACGGTTTGCGAATAAAGCCATTACACCCATAGGCACGAACCATTTGGCGGGCGGTTTCTTCGGGCCAAGCGGTAAAAACCACAATCGGGATGTTTTGAGTCTCGGGCGTACCACGTAACACGCCGGCCACAGTTTGGCCATCGGCATCAGGCAAGCCCAAATCAAGCAAAATCAGGTCGGGATGTTGTTCTAGAGCCATATCCAGCCCACTCGCAGCATCAGCCGCCTCAAGCACCGAATAGCCATAGGCGTTCAGTACGCGACGGGCCAAGGCTGCATTATCGGGAATATCTTCAATCACTAAAATCGTCGGCATATATACCTCTATTCTTGATCATACCGTCGTCTATTGTAACGGCTTTGGTAGATCGTGCCTAGACCTTTTGCTGACGAGATCTTAACAATTTGACCCAAATTGGCGTTATAGTTCGATCTTGGTTGGTGCGATAAGGTCATTGTAGCATAGCCCTTAGGCTTTTTCAGTAGCCAATTCTTGCATAATCGCAGGCAGTACTTGTTCAAACGGGGTTGTTGGGCGTTGGCTCATAATCAGCCATTGAGTCTCGCCTAAAATTTGAATCAGCTTGGGTTTGAGTTTATCAATTGCTGCATGAATTTCGCTATCGATCGCTTCATGATGCAGCACAATCTGAATCAAGCCAGCGCTGGCCTCGGCTTGATTGGTCGCCAAACGCCATTCAGCCAAGGCTACCAAACTATGCAAACAGACTAGAGTCATGTGTTTGGCATAGCCCAAACTCAATGCTTGCTGCAAATAGGAGCGTGCTTCATCCCAAGCTTGTTCAACAATCGCCAAACCACCCAAATTGAGCTGATTGACGGCGATGCCAAAATCGTGGCCTTGCTCGATCGAAATCGCTAAACCATCACGATAAGCTTCGCGGGCAACCTGATAATCGCCCCGTGCAAACGCTACCACGCCGACATTACTAACCCCACTAATAATTCCACTAGGATAATTGACCTTGCGTGCTCGCGCGACGCTGGCTAGAAAATGTTGTTGGGCAGTGTAAAGGTCGCCTTGGACATAGGCAATGTTGCCAAATTGGCGCAGCACATCGGCCTCACCAACTCCATCGCCAATTTGTTGCGCGGTTACCAATGCCGCATCCAAATTGGTCAAGGCCATGCTGTGGTCGCCCAACCGCCAGCGGGCTTGGCTCAGATTAAATTGCATGCGCACGATTTGTTGCTGCGCAGCAAAATCATCATCAATTGCCAACAAATGCAAGGCTCGCTCAAAAAACGGAATCGCCTCACGATAGCTACAGCGCACAAGAGTTTGCTCACCCGCTCGCCGCAAGGCATCGATCGCAGGCTGACGGCTTTCTGGTTCATCAGGATCGATCGCATGGCTCCAGTGGTGGGCCAAAAGGCTGCTGCCTGCTTCAACCAAATGGGGATGTTCGCGGGTGTACCATTCGGCAATCGCGCGATGCAAGGCTCGTCGTTGGCCAAACAATAACAATGAATAGGCCACATCGTGGATAATTGCTTGACTAAATTGGTAGCCCTCGGCAGCCTCGTGAATAAAACCCTGTTGCAGCAATAACTCAAGATGCGCCGGAATATGCTCACGTTCATGAGCCACGGGATAAATCGCATCAAGCACTGCCAAACTAAAATCATGGCCGATCACACTAGCGATTTTGAGGGTTAATTGGGGTTGCGGCGGCAGTTGATCAATTCGGCTGACCAGCACGCCCTGAATTGTGCTTGGGAGATTGAGTTTTTCCAGCTGGCTAAATTGATCAAGCTTGCAAACTCCATTGTTAACCCGAATCATGCCAGCGTTGCGCAAAGCTTGGGCTAGCTCGATGCTCCACAGTGGATGGCCAGCCGCACGTTGATTGATAAATAAGGCCACACTTGGCGGAATCGCCTGCACACCCAATGATTGAGCAACCACCGCAATACAAGCCACAGGATCAAGCGCTTGCAGATGGATGGTTTGCTGTGACTCAAGGCAGGCCACGTTGGCAGGCGCAGTTGTAATCAGAATAATGTCGTCATGCTGCTGCAACAATAATTCCAGCGTTGCCAAGGCCAATGAATCGAACCACTGCAAATTATCAATGCACAAGACTAACGGGCGTTGAGCATGCAGTTGATACAACGCATGACCAATTAATTCATGGATGATTTGCACCTGTTGGGCATGATCGGTGGCGTTGGCTTCGGCACGACCTGGTAGTTCTAAAACATCGTGGAGCACATGCACCGATTTAGCGAGCTGCTCAGGCAATTGCAAACGCTGAATAATTAATTGATAACATTGAGCCGCTTGATTCGGCCATTGCTCAACCGCCAAACACGCCTCAAGCAACAAACGCCAGCCTGGATACTGAGCCGATTGACGCAGACTGCTGCTGGTAATCAACATAGCTTGGCGCTCGTAATGCTGAGCAATTTCAACGGCCTCATACAACAAGGCCGATTTACCCATGCCGCTATCGCCAGTGATTGCCACATGTTGAATGCTTGGTTGGGTTTGGTTGAATAGCGCCTCAATTTGGCCACGTTCGCGCCGTCGGCCAATTAAGCGCCGAGGCCGAATTTGGTCAGGGCTATGGTTGGTTTGCTGCGGGCGATAGATCGTAATTGGCTGGCTTTTACCTTTAATCGTAATTGGCGGCAATACTTGAAAGCGCACATGCTGTTGGCTAGCTTGGGCAGTGGTTTGATCACAGAGAATTGGCGCAAGATTGGCTTCCATCAAACGAGCAGCCCGATTGACGACATCGCCAATCATGGTAAATTCGCGGCGCTGGCTATTGCCAATCTCGCCGCAAAAGGCTGGGCCAGTGGCGATGCCAATCGTGTGGGTTAAGCTCAGTTTGCTCAATGCGGCTGAGGCTTCCAAGGCTGAGCGCACCGCTCGTTCAGCATCATCGCGATGCGAGAGCGGTGGCAAACCAAAAGCCGCCAGTAAACTTACGCCTTTATCATCAACCGATAGTTTGTCGATGCTGCCTTCGTAGCGAAAAATAACGGTTTGCAAAGCACTAACTGCGGCTTGCACTTGCTCTAGTGTGGTAAAAAAGCTCAAAGCTGGCACATTAATAAACATCACACTCAGATGGCGTAGCTCAGCCAGCCATTCGTGCAAACCGGCATTAATTCGAGCAATCACCGCCGTGGGCATAAACGGGGTCAACTGCTCAGTTGGATAATCGGGCATAGTCTGGTTAATTGTTGGCAAGGGCAGATTTTCGGCCATTGCAGTTAGGCGAAAAGCCTGAGCACGCAAATCTTCGCCCAAGCCATATTCGCGAATTAACGAACGCGCTTCGGGCGAAATGATCACTTGGCCAGCAAAGCTTTGTGAGCCAAGCAAATGCACTTGCAACAGCGCCTCGCCCGTAATCAACTGCTCCCAATGATTATTTACACCGCCCACGATAAAACTTGAAATCGAGCCAGCTCCAATTTGCACACGAATCGCCAAGCGCTCAGATTCGCTAGGATTGTTAAAGCTTGCTTGAATCGCTAGGCCACATTGAGCCGCAAGCTGAGTATTTTGGGTTAATTGATCAAGGTCGTCGGCCATCCAAATCGCAATTAATGCATCGCCAGCAAATTTCACCACATCGCCGCCATGGGCAATCACAGTATCAATTAATTGACTAAATGAATCGTTGAGCACATCGGAAATATATTCGAGAATGGTGGTTTGGTCGTAGGCAAATTGCTCACTGAGGCGGCTAAAACCAGAAAAATCGGCAAACAACACCGTCGCCAATTGATCTTCGGCTAGCGGCTGGCGCGGTTGATGCTCTTCGATAAGCCGTTGTAGGACATAGCGTGGCAGAAAGCTGCTGATCTGAGGGTTGGCGGCCATGCAGGTGCGTCCTTTATCAAACGATCAAGCATATGCAGAGATTTTGAACATGAATACATCCATCCTAGCGGCAGTAGAGTAAGATCGCAAGAGACGATTTTACTATTTCAGGGGTGAACTTTGTGGCTAGTCTACGTGTGGGGCATTGGGTTTGGGTGGGCTATTTGTTTGTTTGGGCTTGGAGCGTGCCATTATTGGCCTTCGATCTTGTGCCAGCTGGCGGCGAATTTATGGCAACCGTGATGCTGGTTGTGCCGGGCGGGCTAGCGGCGTGGTGGCTAATTCAGCGTTATGGCAAGTTGGGTTGGCTCAGCAGCATTATAATTGCGGTTGGCTCATGGCTCACTGAGCATCTTGGGGTTACCACAGGCTGGCCGTTTGGCGCATATCAATATAATGGTGTACTTTTGCCCGAAATTGTTGGAGTTGTGCCCTTAGCAATTCCGTTTGCCTGGCTGTTGGTTGTGCCAGGTGCACTCGAATTAAGTCGGATGCTGATGCCGAAAGTTGGTTTTTGGCCAACGGTTTTAGGTGCTGCCAGCCTTGCCATGTTGTTTGATTTGGTGATCGAGCCAGTCGCGGTGTATGTCAATCGCTATTGGACATGGCTCGAAACTGGCCCGTTGTTTGGGATTCCCACCGCCAATTTTGTGGCTTGGTGGGGCTTAGCCTTCATTTTAGCCTTGGCAACTGAAATGTTTAGCCAAACCCCAACCAAAACAGCCCAAATCCCAAAACTCAACTTGCCAATTGCGATTTATTTGCTCAATTTAGCGCTGTTCACGCTTGTCAACCTGACCCATCAGCAGTTGGCTGCGGGCATTTTGGGTTTATTATTGTTGGCTGGCTTTGGCTGGCGCTTGCAACAACGCCACGTTGGTTGGCATTGGCGTTACGATCAATTAATTCAATAATGATTATGTCAATAAATTTCGTAGCCGTGCCGCCAAACGATCAAGCAACGGCGCATCGTCATCAACTAAGCCAAGTTGGGCGGCTTTATGGCCAATCGTTTGGGCGACTGAATGCTGGATGGTTACAGTATTAATATCCCACAATGGATCACGTTGTGGCTCCAAACGCGGCCAGCCTTGCACGCGACTCAGGTGATCAGCATAGCCTCGTGCGGCCAAGGGCAAACTATGTTTTTCAGCCACATAGCGGCGAGCATTGGTTTCCATGGCCTCGCGTAGCGCCACATCGGCCCATAAACGCTGAGCATAGGCCGCGATTAAAGCAACTTCATCGCGATCAACGGGCACATGGGCCACCACATCGGCGGGCAATTCGCTGAAGGTAGCAATATCGCTGACTAGAACTGCGCGGCCAGCACCCAACAAGCGCAGCAAACTGGCCGAAGTCTCGCCAGCCGAAGGGTAGCGCCCATTAAAACAGAGATCAGCTGCAGCAACATAGCGATTAAAATCAGCATGATCAACATAGCCCGTGACTTGGACGCTCTCGCCAAGCTGCAAGCGTTGGAGCAAGGCCTTGAGATCGTAGCTTGGCGAGACGCTGCCAACCAATATATAGCGTGCATCGGGATAGGTACGGCGAAATTGGGCAAAAGCCTGAAGCGCCTGTTCAATTCGTTTGTAGGGGTTGATATGGCCAAAACTAGCCCAAATCGGAATTTCAGCGGGCAATTGGAGCGCTTGCCGAGCGGCCAAACGATCAGGGGCTGGTAGCAAAGGAACACCCATTGGCACTAGCGAAGTCGCCAAATTGGGGCGTTGTTGCTGCACCCGCTCAAGCACATATTGGCTATGGGCAATTAGGCTGCTGGCTTGGGCAATCACTGGCTCAGAAAGCGGAAAATCGAACACTGCATCGCCAAGTTGACCACGCTCCATGCGTTGGGCAATGCTTGTGCCTTGTTCAGCATAATAGTGTTGCATCAATTGGCGGTAGTTCGCCACATTTTTCAAACGATTGGCAGCATGCCACAGCATTAAATGGTGTAAAACATAATCGTGCAGCACCACAATTCCAGGCAAGCTTTGCAAACTTTGCCAAAAACGGCTGTGGGCGGGGCTATTGCCCATATGATAGATAATTGCATCGAAAGGTTGCCGTGCATGCTGCTTGGCTAAATCGCCAATGCGGATAATCGGCAGTTTCGCGAGCAGCTGTTGATTGGTCGGCTGAACCTCAGCATCAACCACCAACGTCAGATCAACATACTGCCCCAAGTAGGGCAATAATTCCTCGCTATAATCCGAAATACCCGATTCAACTGGATTGACTGGAGTGCAAAAAGCCACACGCTGCATGACAAGCCTCAACTAGCATTTTGGCCTATAGTACCTTAAGTGCTGCCAGTTGGTGCAAATCATCCAAGCGATTGAGATTATGTAAATGTTGATACCATGGGCTAGTGCTGGCAATTGGCCAAATTTGGGGCTGGAATTGCTCAATCAGTTGGGTTAATCGATAGTGCCCAGCGGCCAAGGCTTGCTCAAAGTGGGGCAAGCACGCCCGTTGATAGAGCGCACACAATGGTTCCCAACCACCCTGCTGTTGCGAATCGGCTTGGCGTTGCGGCACGACTGCCAAGCCATGGCGTGGCTGAGCTATTAATTCGTGCAGCAATTCAGTTGAGAGCAAAGGCAAATCGGCGGCTAGTACCAACGTCCATTCAGTGGCAAGCAGGCCCATGCCCGCTACAATTCCGGCTAGTGGTCCAGCATCAGGTACAGCATCTTGAAGCAATGGAACACTTAATTCAAGCCACTCAGCCGAATCGTTTAAGCTTATGATAACTTGATCGCATACTGTTTGAGCAACTGCCAGTGTGTATTCGAGCAAGGTTGGGCCATGCTCGCCCCACAAACGCAGGCGGCGTTTATCACTGCCAAAACGCCGCGCCTTGCCACCAGCAATAATCAAACAACCAAGCTCAGCCATCATTTGCTCAATTCAGCAATGCGCTTTTGAATTTCTGTAATATCTTGGAGCAAGCCATCGCGTTGATTTAAGAGATTAATCGGCTTATTGATACCATGGCGTTGCAGTTCCAGCTCCGTTTCATGGAGAGTGCGCTGCTTCAGAGCCAATAGTTCACGGGCATTCGCCAGCGCCTGTTGCTGATCATTGGCTGAATGTGGAGTATTTGGCTGAGTAGTGCCATGATTGGTCGTTGTTTGATTCAAATCACCAGCAACCACATTACCGAAAGAGAAATTACCGCCACTAAAGGTGTTGCCACTGCCCATGAAATTATTAATACTGTTGCCACTTGTAGGTGGTGTTGCGGGCGGAGCGGTTTCGACAGCCGGAGCAGTGGTGGGAGTTACCACCTGATTGCTTGGCGCTAGAGGATTGGGAATATTGAACAGCACGCCATCATCAGCCCGCATATAGAGCGTTGCCAAGCCCCAATCAAGCTGGCCAAAGCCATAGGCAATAATCGATTTGCGCCCTTCAGCAACACAGGCATCAATTGGCGTTCCTGTTGCGAGTACCCGATAAAATTCTTCAGCAAAAGCCTTGCCTGCTGTATCTAAAATTGATGATTGCATGGCGACAACCGCTGGAATATTGGCCGCCATCAGGGCTGGAGCAATCCCACGCAGCAAGGCAGTTGAGGAAACCGTGCTAGTTTTACAAGCATTCAACACCACCAAGCGTACCGAGGTATTGCGCAAGAGCGTTGCTAATGTGCGAGCAGTTGAAAGATGTTTTTTGCCATTGCCATCATCGAGAATTAATGCCCCGGTTGTGCCTTGGAAATCGCCATGACCGACATAATGCAAAATATGTGGTCGCCATTCACGCACAAGCCGCTGGAGTTTGGGCGCAGTTAATTGAGTTTCTTCAATAATTTCAACTTGATTTTGGGTAACCAACGGCTCTAACGATCGATGAATCGCCGCTAATTCGCCTTGAATATCGACTGGATGGGTGCTCGCCATTTCAGCTGGCAAGGATCCTACTAAGGCGATCCGTAATTTTTCTTGGCCCAAACTCAAGACTGGCACCGATTCAGGGAAGCTCAAAAATCGACAGATTGAATGATCGGTTGCCAGGGGAATTCCCGCACTGTCGCAGGCAAACTCCCATGGAATGGTGGCAACTGTCGCTAAAGCAGGGTTGTTGGCATCAATATTGAGTTTAATTCGCAATGATTGACCTTGAGCGCGAGCTGTCTCACGGGCTGCCGTAAATAACGCCCAAATTTTGCCTTTTAGTAATGTTTCGTAGAGCACAATTCCAAAATCAATCACCTGATCTTCAGTCAGCGGGGTGTTATAGTCCAAGGATGTTTGAAACGCTTGATAGCGTGGATCATCAACGGGCAAAATCAGGCTATCGCTATCTTGCATGCCTTTGGCAGTGCGCCCATGCACCACAAAACTATTTTCAGCATCTTTTGGGTTGATCGTTAATTCAAAGTCGGCATAGCTACTCATACGCAACAACTCCATAGCGCTACAGTGCGAAACTAGCAGCATCATACACTTAAAGGGCTTGTTGGGGCAAGAGTGGGCTGAGCCATTAAAACCATCAAAGAATTAGTTGTTTTTTGCGGTTAGTAGCAGCATCGGCAAGCACATGGCGTTTATGGTTTGGCACAATTGCTTAAATAATAGCTAGACGAGCCAATCACCTAATTGATAGCTCGTCCAGCTTAAATTAACTTTCGGATGTTACCAACCAAACTTAGACGGCTGGACCAGCCACACCAATCACATAGCGTTCGCTGGAAAGCAAGCGTTTGGCGGCAGCATGAATCTGCTCAAGCGTAACTGAGCCAATAATCTCAGGATAGCGCTGCACATAATCGAGGCCTAAATTGTAGCGCTCGATATTCAGCAACATATTGGCAATCCCACTATTGGCCTCAAGGCTAATCCCCAACATCCCCGTGAGGTAGGCCACTGAATCGCTGCGTTCGAGTTCGCTAATCCCTTCAGCCAACAAACGATCAACTTCCTCTTGAATGGCACTCAGTGCGCGATCAACATTTTTGGCGTTGATCCCAGCATAGATGATCCATGCGCCAGCCCCAACATCGGCATCAATTCGGCTGGTGGCATAATAGGCGAGGCCTTGTTTATCGCGTACATTTTCGCCTAAACGCCCCATCAACCCCAATTGGCCAAGCACCAAATTAGCCATCATCGCTGCATAGAAATCAGGATCAGCGCGGGCTAAACCTGGCACAGCCCAAACCAAGTCGGATTGGGTTTTGCCTGCAACCTCGATCTCGCGGCGCAGCACGCTGGGCGGCAGATCAACGCTTGGTACGGCAGTCGTTGGTGGTTCGCCTTGACCTTGCCAATCGCCAAACCAGCGCTCAACCTCGGCCAAAATCGTTGCTTCGTCAATGTCGCCAACAATTGCAATTGTGGTTGCAGCAGGGTGATAGCGCTTGGCAAAGGCGGCAAGATCAGCAGTGGTAATCCCAGGCACGGTATCTAACGAGCCATTGGGTGAAAAATAATAAGGATGATCGCTGGGATACAGTTGCTCCCGCGCAGCTTTGGAGGCTTGCGAACGGGTATCTTGCTCACTTTGGCGCAGCATGGTGGTAAATTGGGTGCGCAAACGCTCGATTTCTCGCTCAGGGAAGGTTGGGTTGCGCAGCACATCAGCCAATAATTCTAAAATTAACGGGGCATCATCGCTCAAGGCTTTGCCCCCAAACGAAGTGGTGTGGCGGCCTGCGCTAGCTGAAATCGAGCAGCCACGATCTTCGGTGAGGTTAGTAATATCGTGGAAAGTACGGCTGGTTGTGCCACGATTGAGTGCGGCGGCGGTAAACACGGCCACTCCATTTAATGCGCTTGGTTCATGGATTTGGCCCAGCGCAATTTCGCCCTGAATGCTAACAGTTGGGCTATTTGGATTGCGCTGCAATAACACCACAATGCCATTGCTCAGCACATGGCGGGTTGCTTGAGGTGCATTGTTGGCGGCAGCAGTGGCTTCAGATTCAGCCGCCTTGGCATCATAAAAACTCAAGGCTGGGTGAAATGTACGGGCAGTTGGGGTAATTTGGCCACCGCCACTGCTATTGCTTGGTGTAAAGACCCCAACATTGCGCTTTTGTGGGGCCAGATAATGCTGGGCCACTCGTTGAACATCGGCAGCAGTCACCGCTGCAATCTCTTCCAACGAACTATCGGCCCGTTCATAGGAATCGAGGGTTTGCCACATGCCCAGCATCATCGCTTGATTGCTGATTCGTTCGAGGCTATAGGCTTGTTGGGCACGCACTTGGCGCTGAATTTTATGCAATTCAGCCTCGCTAATTGGTGTTTGTTGCAGTTTTTCAATTTCAGTGTAGAGCGCTTGCTCAACTTGTTCGACTGTACGATCAGGCCGCACGGTTGCCCCAATTTCAAATAAAAATGGATCAAGCGTCGCCATAAACGATGAATATGCGCCAGTTGCTAATTCGCCCTCAACTAAGGCGCGATACAAACGGGCTGAGCGATTGGTTTGAGCGCCACCGCCTGTAAACGAAGGCGATTTACCACCCGTCAACACTGCATCGAGCACAGTCAAGGCGGCCCAATCAGGCGAGGTGGCTGGTGGGGCATGGAAGGCAATTTGAATCATTGAGTTGGGGCCAGGTCGCGAAACATGCACGCGGCGTTCGCCCTGTTGTTCTGGCTCCTCGCCGCGCACTTCGGGCAAGGGCAAGCCTTGGGGAATCGAACCGTACAATGCTTCAATTTGTTTGAGCACTTCATCGGTATTGAATGCCCCGACGACCACCAAAACCGCGTTGTTAGGAGCATAAAAGGTTTTGTAGTGGGTGTATAAATCTTCGCGGGTCATGGCGCGTAGGTCGCTCTTCCAGCCAATAACCCCATTGCGATAGGGATGGACTTTGAAGGCAGTTGAACGTAACTCTTCATCAAGCCAAAAACTGGGGCTGTTTTCGTTGCCCTCACGCTCCGAAATAATGACCGTGCGTTCAGAAGCAACTTCATCAGGATCAAATGATGAATTGACCATGCGATCGGCTTCGATTTGCAACCCCAAGCTGAGGCGATCAGCGGGCAAGGTTTCATAATAGGCGGTGTAATCGATCCAAGTAAAGCCATTGAATGTACCGCCATTGCGGGCAATCGTGGCATCAAATGCGCCTTTGGGCATCGATGGCGTGCCTTTGAACAACATATGCTCACACCAGTGCGAAATGCCCGAAATGCCCACTCGTTCATTGCGCCCACCAACTTTATACCAAATCCAATTGGTCGCGATTGGCGCGGTATGCACCTCGCGGGTGAGCACCGTCAAGCCATTGGGTAGCCGATGAAGATTGGTTGCAAGTGTCATTCAGCTGTCTCCTGCAAAAGAAACCTGTAGGTATTATAGGGCCGAAAAGCAGGCTGTGCCGCTTGCAAGCTATTAACATTGGCAGACCTAATTCACACCAAAAGGGGATTCAGTACGGGCGCATAAACAGGATTGCGAGCATGATTATTCTAGGCTATGATGAGTTTAGCCCTTGGTAATCAACTAAATGCTTCAGCGCCACTCTGATCAATCGCCGTGTTCGATCAATGGTGCCTCTCCAACGGAGCCTATCGATGCAATCTATTCTTGAGCATATTCAAGCGCACCTTGATCGCTACGTCACCACCGCCACTGATCGTGTCTTCGCAGCCAAAATTAATCTGTATCGTAGCTTTGGCTATGATCAATTGCAAACCTCAATTCGCTATGCCTATATGGCCTTTGTGAGCGATCTCAGCGCTGGCAAGGTTGAGGCGATGCCCAATTTTCTGATGCGGATTGGCCCGCAACGCGCTGAACAAGGCGCAACCGTCGAAGATATTTTGTTCGGCATCAATATGGGCGTTGAAGTGATTACTGAAGATCTGAATGCGACGTTTGCCGATAATCCTGCTGGATTATTGTGGTGGATGCAACAGATGCATGCGATTGTCTACACTGGGGCGATGAAACTCTCCGATACAATTCTCAAAGCGCGGGAACAGCATATTCGTGATCAGGCCAGTCAAATTGCCGAATTTTCGACCCCAATTATTCCACTTTCGCAAGGGGTGTTAGTTGTGCCGTTGATTGGGGTTTTGGGCGAACAACGCGCCAGCCGCATTACCGAAGCCTTATTGCAGCGCATCAGCGAGGAGCAAGCCTCAACCGTGTTAATCGATGTAACTGGGGTTCCGGTCGTTGATACTCAAGTTGCCCACAACTTAATTCAATCGGCGCAGGCAGCCAAATTAGTTGGAGCCGAAGTCTTGTTGGTGGGCATTCGGCCTGAAATGGCTCAAACGTTGGTGCAACTTGGGGTAAATTTGCAGGGCGTGCGCACCCAAGGCACGTTGCAAGCTGGGGTTGAATATGCCTTTGAACGCCAGAAACGCCAAAACGCCAAGCCAATGCGCCGCTAACTCAAGCCCAAATCTGCCCCAAATTGGTAGTACAATGAGTGCCAACAGAACCTGTGTGCGGCTCAGCGCCGAGTTGTTGCTGGGTTCTCTCGCTGTAGCAGCCAGTTTGTGGCCGTGAGGGAGCATTCATGATCACTGCGGATTTCTTTGATCAAGTGATTGATCGAGTTAACACCAATTCGGTAAAGTGGGATATGCGCGAGCAATTCTTGGGTGGTGCTGATGTGCTGCCTTTATGGGTTGCAGATATGGATTTTCGTTCGCCGCCAGCGGTGACAGCAGCACTGATCGAGCGAGCACAACACCCAATTTATGGCTATGCAGCGCGGCCTGAGCGCATGTTCAAAGCCATTCAAACGTGGAACCAAACCCGCCACAACTGGGAAATTCCTCAAGAGCAGATCGTGATTAATCCCGGGGTCGTGTTTGCATTAAATGTCGCTGTGCGGGCGTTTACCCAAGCTGGCGATGGGATTATTGTTCAGCCACCAGTCTATGCGCCGTTTTATGGTGCAATCAGCGACAATGGCCGCACGCTGATCGAAAACCGCTTGCTCGAAGTCGATGGTCGCTACCAGATTGATTTTGCCGACCTTGAGGCCAAACTCGCTCAAGCCAAAATGCTGGTTTTGTGTAGCCCGCATAATCCAGTTGGCCGGGTTTGGAACGCCGATGAACTAAATCGGATTGCCGATTTGTGTTTGCAACATAATGTGCTCGTGGTGAGCGACGAAATTCACTGTGATTTGGCTCTGTTTGCTGAATTCACCCCGCTTGGCCGTTTGCGCCCCGATTTGGCTGACCAGCTGATTACCTTGGCTGCTCCCAGCAAAACCTTCAATTTACCTGGCTTAACGACTTCGTATGGCGTGATTGCCAATGAGGAGCATCGCCAGCGTTACGAAGCCGAAAAAGGCCGCAGCGGCTATCATGTTGGCACGGTTTTTGGCGATATTGGCCTAGCGGTGGCCTATGAATCGGGTACTGAATGGCTCGATGCGCTGCACGACTATCTGCGTGAAAACTATCGCCTGATCGAACAAACTTTTGCTGATAATCCATTGGTACGACTAACCCCACTCGAAGGCACCTACTTGGCTTGGCTCGATTTTCGGGCAACTGGCTGGAGCGAAGAAGAACTAACTGAGCGGTTTCGCACCCATGCCAAAGTTGGGCCAGAAAAAGGCGGCTTGTATGGCGAAGTTGGCTTGGGCTTTTGGCGGGTCAATTTTGCCACGCCGCGCTCGTTGCTAGCCGAAGGGTTACGGCGTATGCAATTGGCGTTAGAGAGCATAGAACATAGAGCATAGATGAAGGCCATTGACCGTTGGCTATGGGCTATTGGCTATTGGAACAGACTTGAAGCTTACAATAGTTAACTGAGCGAGAATGAAAAGCAGCCCGAGATTCGATTGAATCTCGGGCTGTTGGGCTTGGAAGGGCTTCAAGTTTTCTTAGAACTAGTAATCTTGCCAGAGTAACGTAGGTTTATTTTCCCAATTATTGCAAGATACTTGCAAAATCCGAATTGCGTCAGCGCTTGAACCTTGCGATGGTTGCAAACATAAATTACTTTTCACCGATACGATGGAGTAGCTAGAACCCTTATATTTAAAGATCCAGCGCTGATTATTACCGCTATGACAGCCCCATTGAACTATCCGTGCACCAACTGCATCTGAATCGTTGTAAATATCAAGGCATTTGCCAATTTGGCCGCTATAAGTTTTGATTTGAAAGGTATCATAACCATTATGTGTGCCACCATCATACACAAAATCAAATTGTTCGTTAGCATCATTGTTACATGGCCATTGAATAATATCGGCACCATTATTTTGTGAGCCGCCATAAACATTCATACACTTTCCCGTGCCATTATTACGAATGCGAGAAACAAAAGCTTTATCAGGTGCTGATTTATCGCGTGATTGAGCGAGGCTGGAGGAACTGCCAATATGGTTAAAAATTGTGAGCAACATTCCGAGCAGTAACCATCCATACATCCGTTTGTTCATGCTAAAGACTCCAAATCTATAAAAATTCAGCTCAAATGGCCGTAAACCCTGCGATTAATTGAGTGGTCTAGGATCGATTGATGGATGGTGGCGGATGGTGAGCGGATTGTTGATGGTAGTAGATGATCAATCGAAGCCAACAATAATGTTTACATTTCCAAGCTCCTTTACCTAATTTAAAGCTCGATCTGATTGAGCAGAGTATAGTGATTGCGCTATAATTGCGCTGCTAGGATCTCCTAGCGTTCGACGGTGTATGCTAGGAATCCCGAGCATGCTGCGTAGGTTCAATTGCTAGATAGGCAAGAGTGGCACTAACCCGATTATCAACGTTGAGTTTGCTATAGATCCGATGCAGGCTGGTTTCGATCGAGCCTTCCGTCATGTGCAGCATATGGGCAATCACTTTGTTGGTTTTGCCTTGAATCAGGATTTGCATAATCCGATGTTCGCTGGCGGTAAGTTGGGAAGTAGGTTTTTGCATAGACGCTCCCTGTGATCTAGTTGATCTGAATGTGCTTTATCGTACCCAACACCAGCTTGAAGATCCATTTAGATCGTCTGTAATCTAACTAAAGGTTTTTTAAGTTGCTTGTCGAGGTAACTTGTTTATGATTCATACCACAATGGCCTTGGCCAAACTACTTGCCACCGATAGTGTTATTACGCCGCAAAGCTATTTTTTACTTGATCAACCGTGTACACTAGGCCGAATGGTTGATAACACAATCCATATCAATAAACGTAATGTTTCACGTTATCATGCTGAAATTTATTTCACCAATGATTGTTTTTGGCTCATCGATCGTGGCAGTCGTAATGGTACATTCGTCAATGATTATCAAATCTCAAATGAGCAAGCTTATTGCTTACAAAATAACGATTTTATTGGATTTGGCAATAATCGACGGTTATTAGTATTCATCTGTGATAATGCCACTACTGAGCTAGAGCATGGTACTGAGTATAATCTCTTATTTATACAAAAAACCATGCAATTTTATTTAAACCAAAACCCCATACCGATTCGTACAGGAACAATGAAATTCAAATTATTTAAACATCTTTACGATCATCGTGGGCAGATTTGTTCGCTCGAATCATGTATTTTGGCCTATCAACCGCCTAATTATCGCTATGACCCAAGCCTGGATAACCCTAACCTACATACTCATATGAGCCAATTACGAATGCTATTAGCAGATATTTATCCTGCTGAGATGATCGTAACCTATCCAAACCTTGGCTATAAGTTAGTATAAATGGTGAGCCTATGCAGGAATTAACGATCTTTGCGAAATCGAGTTTGATTCAACAACGCTATGAAGTCTATGAGATCATTGGGCGAGGTGGCTCAGGAGTTGTTTATAAAGCGCTTGATACAACGATTCGTCGTTGGGTTGCGATTAAGCAAATCGTGCGTGAGGACGGAGATTATCGACGCTTTGTTCAAGAAACCCGTATTTTAGGTGGGCTTAATCATACAGGGTTGCCAGATGTCTATGATTGTTTTGTTGAACAAGCAATGTTCTTTTTGGTGATGGAATTAATCGAAGGCGATACATTAGCTGATTTAATCGCTCGTCGGGCAACTTCTGCTACACTAGTACAAGTTTTGGAATGGGCTAAAAATTTAGGAGCGATTGTAGCATATTTACACAATCAAAATCCCTCAATCATTCATCGAGATATTAAACCGCAAAATATTAAAATAACTGCAAGCGGTAGTTTGATACTTTTGGATTTTGGGTTGGCCCAAGGATCAGCTCAAGTTACGGCTAATTCAACCCTTGATGAAGCAGCAACTGGATTTAGCCCCAACTATGCGGCCTTGGAGCAGCGCAATGGCAATCCGGTTAATCAGCGTAGCGATGTATATGCTGTTGCCGCAACCTTATATTATGCCCTAACTGGATACGCACCATGCGATTCGCTTGAACGAGCAGTGGCAATTGCTGCTGGTTTACCTGACCCGTTGATTGAATTAACCACCCATCGCCCAGAATTGCCTGTTCAGATCTTTCAAACACTCCATAAGGCACTCACTTTGAATCCAGATCTGCGGCATCCCACAATTACCGATTTTATTCAGCAATTGTTGAGCGCTGATTCAGTTCAAGCCCTAAATCGACGTTGGGTAAATCGGTTAGCTATTGGTTTAGCTAGCCTGATTGGGTTAGTTTTGCTGGCTTATCAAACTGGGCTTGCGACTTATGGGCTACAGCCAACTCAGCTACCACAACCAAATGAATTAAGTCAATTACCAAGCTCAACAAGCCAATCAACACCTACCCGTAGCGATTTATGGGCCTTAGAAGCGCCACAACCAACGCTTGTACCCACAATTTTACCAATTAGCCAATTGATTGACCCTGCTATTCTTCAAGCCGAAGCCGAACAACTCCGAGCTGAAGCAGCCTTGTGGACACCAATTTTTACTGATACGTTTGATCTCAATCGCCATAGTTGGCCTTTGACCACGACAATCGATGATTATGCCAATAGTACGCTCTCGATTAAGGATGGCAAACTTATTTTTGATGTAACCTCGATCACCCCAAGCGGCGCAACAGTTTGGGATCTCCACCGAACTATGCCCTATGTTGAAGATTTCGTAATCTCAGTTGATATTACTTGTGCGGTTTGTGAACCTTCAACCGAGCCAGGTTTATTGTTTCGCGAGAGCGGTTTGCTCAATGCTGAAACGTATTATTTTTTACGGTATGGTATCAACCAACGAGTTCGAATTGCCAAGCAACTACCAGATAAAGCAGTCCGGGTGGCATGGGATGTTGCTTCGGTGATCGATACACGTAAGAATCTAACCAATCATCTTGAATTGATTGTCAAGGGTGATCATATGGCAGTCTTTATTAATAATCAATATGCCTTGAAACTTGAAGATAGTAGCTTTTCTTCTGGCTACCCGCATATTTTTGTTTGGGTCGATGGGGCCACAACCGAGCAAGTTACCTTTGATAATCTGTATCTCGCAGTGCCACAAGATCAAGTCAATCGGACAAAACGTTAAGTTCTAGATTAAATGAGGCTCAAGGACGAAAGCGACAATCTAGCAAATATGCGGCTATTGGCTTGCGCCAGCACTGATCATGATTTCCGTGATGGCACAGCCAATAGCCAATTTCCCGCTATTGTTGGTGAATTACCAATGGCAAATAGACCAGTTTTTCATCAATCGTATCGGGAGCCGATGGCAAACTGACTTGGATAATACCTGAAACATTGTTGCTGCTATCGCGGAAGCGTGCATAGTAGGTATCAGCGATTGGCATACTCACATACTGACTAAAAGGTTGCCAGACATCGCTTGCTTGTTGGTTCGTCCAAAGTTGCATTTCAGCGATTGAGCCTGCATTGCTACTAGCAGCTAGCTCCAAAAACATTTCAGTTTCGGTATTGCTGAATAATGTGATGCTGCCAGTGATAACCTCAGTTTGGCTAGCTTGAATTGTTGCTGGAGCTGGGGCAGCTGGCTCAATTACAGGTTCTGCATTCAGCGAACCATTGCGTCGATAAATTCGCATACCACTTGGTGAGCCACGAAACCATGCTAATGTGCGACTAAGAGTGGTGCGTACACCATTTTTGATTCCAGGATCATTCACCATATAATTAGCTGGATTCGTCCCGCTTCCTCCAAGTACCACGATGAAGTGCGTTGAATTAGCGTTGCTTAATTCTACGATGACTGGCCCTTGACGCAGCTCTTGTTCCAAACGAGCATAACTAAAGCTATTGATTCGTTGGACAAAGCGTACTTTATTATTGCTACAAGGCAGAATTTTAAAGCTGCCCCAATTCATACCACAGGCATGATCGCCAAGGCAACTATTGAGGGTGCCTGGATTTTTATCTGCACCATAAAACTGAAAGACCATGGCAACCGAAGTTAATGCACAGCCTACATTACCAATGGTATTGTTACATGCTCCAATCCGATTATTCTTCCAAGCTGGATCGGCTTGCCAGAAAAAGGGCACATTCCATGGTGGGTTTGGGCTTGGAGGTGGCGGCGGTGGCGGGGTTGGTGGGGGACTTGGTGCAGCCAATGAAATATAGATTCGGCGTTGAATATTGTGCCATGAATTACTGATTGTGCTGTGGTAGCGAATGTGCAGGGTTGCAGCACCAACCGGAAGGGCACGAATATTGATGCTTGCCAGAAAGCCTGTGTTGCGAAAACGCATATCGCCATAAGCATCTTGCACATCTTGGCGTGGCTGTCCCGTTGAAACCGCATTGATTAAGCTATTGTTTAGGCGAACTTCGATTGCATCAACGCCTGAAGTTCCGTTAATCGATCCAAGATCACCTGCCCACCCACGAAGATTGATTTGGCCAAAAACAACCTGATTTTCAAGTGGCTCGTTAATATCACCGACAGGGACTGAAACTGCGGCTGGTTGGGCAGGGCTACAACTGCCAACCCCAATTCCGGTAATCCGACAATCGGTACGAGCGGCTCGTTGCATAAATGCTTCTTCGCTGAGAATCCCATCATTAGCAGTTGCATAAATTCTAAAAACTTCTCCAGTATTGGCTTGAGCATTGATAACAACCCGCCACCAACCGCTGGCATTTGGCGTACAACCACCACTGCTTCCAGCCCGATGGAATAATTCGCTGCGCCAATTGTTGACACTTTCTGAGCGAAATTGAAAATTCGGCGAATCGGCACAAATTCGTAAACCAATGGTCGTTTTGCCATTTTCAGCAATAAAAAATATTGGAAGACTATGAACGGTCGATTCGGGTTGGGTGGTATCAATGCTTGTCGTGATAGCGATTGGCTCGGTGGCCCGAGCCATATGGCTGCCCCAAAAAAGGCTTTGCAACACGATCAAGCAAGTCATTAAACACTGGCTAAGGCGCAACCATCGATAACGGGGGCTTACTCGGTTATGCTTCATCGGCGGCCTCCTTTTACCTCATTTAACATGTTTGTGGATTGAGCAGAGTATAGTGATTGCGCTATAATTGCGCTGCTAGGATCTCCTAGCTTTAGCTGATCCATGCTAGGAATCCCTAGCATGGTTATTGGGTTCAATTGCTAGATAGGCAAGAGTAGCACTAACCCGATTATCAACATTGAGTTTGCTATAGATCCGATGCAGACTGGTTTCGATCGAGCCTTCCGTCATGTGCAGCATGTGGGCAATCACTTTATTGGTTTTGCCTTGAATCAGGATTTGCATAATCCGATGTTCGCTGGCAGTAAGTTGGGATAGTGGCGTTGGCATAACTACTCCATATCTAGCCTATTCCAATCAAAATATTTGAAATGGCTACTACATCGCTCGGTCTTGGGATATTGCTATGATAAGCAATGATCGCGGTAGCCACATCGCTAATTTTAGCGATTTTTGGCTGTTGTTGTTTGTTGGAATGTTGATAATCTGCGGGCCGCATGCGCCGCTTGTTGGCGCGATTTCACCCCTAGCTTGCTAGCACTACTACGCAGATGGGTGCGAACTGTCCAGATCGAAATTGATAGGCGCTCAGCAATCTCAGCATCACTCCAGCCCTGATCAACTAATGCCAAAACATCGTATTCACGGGCGCTCAGCTTATGCATACGCGAGGTCTCCTTATATCAATTGAGCCTTCTGAATGGTCTAAAGCCAGATGCTGCGCAGCACAAGAACTTGTTGGAATGACTGTAACAGTAGCGGGGTTGTACGAGTTATATTTTTTTAGCACTCAGCTATAACTTTGAGCTTTAATCACAATCTGGATGGTTTTTTGGATGCAATCCTATGGATTTGTTGGGGGAACCATGGATCATCGCTATCAAGCCTATACCTTCGCTGAATTGCTTCGGCTGTTCTTTGAGCGAAGCCGTGAGGAACAGATAAACCAGAATCTGCTAGCCCAAAAAGTTGGTGTAGCAGTGCCAACCTTAAGCAACTGGTTTAACGGCAAATACACACCGCGCTTTAAAGATCAAGTCTTGCGGCTCGCGCAAGCACTTGGGCTAACCGCTTTAGAGGCAGATTTATTGCTTTGTTCGGTCAAGAATGCTTGGAATACCTACGGCACGCCGCATGATGTACTGCAGAAATACACAATTGTGCGCTATCGCGAAGAATTGCTCTCAAGTCGCCACAGTGCCAGCACCGACGATATTTCGTTAGCGACGGTACAAGCCACATGGCAACTTTATTTTTATGATCTATTTGTGGGCAATAATCAACATTGGGGGTTAGGCTATAAAGATGATGGGGTATGTCGAGTTGAACGAACGATCACCGATGGAGCTTATCAACTTACCTTACACAACCGCTTTCATAATGATGTTTTTATCGGTGGCGATTCCCATTGTTTTGCACCACCGATTTATTATCTCAGTGTTTACGCGAAACGCTGCTCGGGCGGAAGTGAAAATGATGGCTTTGCGCTCATTTTTGAGGAAATGAGCGATGCTAGCCATGCAATTTTCCGAATCCGCGACCAGCCCCAATTGGCATCGGTGATCAGCACGCGCAATGGTGGCGACAGCTTCCAAATCCATCTTGATCGAAAACATGTTGCAACAATTCGTCCAGGCGAGATCAACCAATTAGGCATGTTGGTGATTCATAATCAGCATCGTTTTTTTGTCAATAATGTTTGGATTGGCTCAGCCGAAATTGAGCGTATTCCTCATAGTCGGCTTGATGTTGGCATTATTAGCCAATCGATGGTTCCAGTTGTTTGTACCTTCCAAGATTTTCGGGTCTATATTCCGCCCAATATCTATGAACAACCCGAAATACTAGCTTAGCTCGAATTAACCCGATGAACGCCAAACCCCCAAAGCATATGATCAGTGATCTGGCTTATGGCACGGCATTTGAGTCCCCAACCAATGCCGTGCACCATTCAACCAAGATTCGTGCGCTTTGTGTCCTTTGTGGTTAACAACTCCTGATCGCTAACGACCCCAATCAATGCTCCCTTCAGCATCGACATTTTGAATCAAGGGAGTGCTCAGTTTGGTTTTGGGGTCGTAGAGTTGAATCGTGCCACTCCCACCAGGCGTACAAGCGAACCCATCGTTGGCGCAAACCACGAGTGCTAAAATCTCGCCTGCAGGTGCCCACGTAGCCTGCGAAACATACTCTGTTCCAGGATCAACCAGCGCTGAAACTTCAATTGGAATATCAATATAATTAATAATTTGAGGTTGATTGCCTGTGTGCACAAGATTCAACATTGGGCTACCTTTGGCTCCCAGCGAGATAAATGCGGCTCCATCACCACGCAAACTTGGCCGCACGCTGGCACTTTGCACATCCAAAGCTAAACCAATTGGCTTAGTTCCACCATTAATTGGATCGATCTGTTCAATCGTGCTGAAATCAATCAAGATTCGGTAGCCAATAAAACCAAAGCTATACAAGGCGCTACCATCACGGTTCCAGAACGGTGCATAGAAAATACGCCGTGGATCAGGGAAGGCGGCATTTTGTACCGGAGCACTCACCGGAGTCCAGCCATTTTGCCCTTGGCGACCAACCAAACCAACCGTGTTAAAGCCTTCGTTGATATCGCCAATTGTTGGTGAAACATAGGCTAAGCGTTTGCCATCAGGCGACCATGCTGGCTGGCAGCCTTGGGCAATCGTCGTGCTGGTATCGCTATTCAAATCAACCACAATCAATTGGCTATCGTTGGCACAAGCCAAAGGATAGCGATTATCAGGACTGCCGCTGACCACCGCCAAGGCTGTGCTATCAGGTGCCCAACGTGGCGCTTCATTGACATTTTGGGTCAAGGCTTGGCGATTTTCACCATCGCGATCAGCCACAAACAGCGTGCGATTATCCAAATAGGCAATCTTAGTGCCATTTGGTGAAACGCGGGCCAACTCGCCCTGCTCAGCAATCAGTTGCTCGCTTTTAGCTTTAACATCATAGCTCCACAATGCGCCTGCTCGCTCAAAGAAAATCAAGCCACTACTCGCGCTGGGTGGAGCAGGAGTTGCAGTTGGCTCAGGGGTTGGCGTTTCGGTTGGCAACGGAGTCTCGGTTGGCGTTGGGCTTTCCAAGGGCGTTGGGCTTGGCAACGGCGTAACCGTAATCGGTCCAAGATTAAGGGTTGGGCTAGCCTGCACATTACTTGCGCCAGTTGGCGTTGGTGCACCTGGCTCAGCAGTTGCAGTAGCTGTGGCGGTTGGGCGTTGCAGCGCTTGGTTTACTAAAGCAAAAGCCGTTGCAGTTTGTTGACGTAAATTCGGTGTAACGGTGATATTAACTGTTGCTGGGGCTGTACTGCATCCTACAAGAATGGCTGACAGCAGCAACCAAGAAACCAATCGACACATACGCCTTTTCTCCTACACAGTAACTTAATCATACCCAGTCAGCGCACGCTGTGGTTGTTGAGTAAGTAGTGCCCAATAGAGTTGCTCAACTTGCTCAGCCACAATCGTCGTCGCTAAACGGGTTTGGGCCGTTTGATAAGCAGCTCGGCCCAATTGTTCAGCTCGTTGTGGATTATGCAGCAATGCTGCCGCCAAAACTCCCAATTGCTTCGCTGAGCGGGCCAAATAACCATTCTGGCCATGCTGAATTAAATCGGGGGTGCCGCCTGTAGCCATTGCCACAATTGGCATACCCACAGCACAAGCCTCGAGCAAAACCCGACTCAGTGGTTCGCCCCATGTTGATGGAAAGAGCAAGAGCTTGGCCCCCGCCATCAAACGCAAAACCTCGTCATGCTCAACCCAATCCAATGCTAAAACCTCAACCCCTTGGGCTTGAATTTCCGCGACAAGCTCTGGATTTTTGCCGCCAGCAATGACAAGGGTTGCAAGCCCACCAGCCGCCCGAAAACTAGCCATGATTTCGGGTAGCAAATAGGCTCCTTTGTTGCGGGCTAATTTGCCAGTAAACAAGATATATGGTTGATTAATGGTCGTTTTAGTGGGCGTTGCTAGCACTTTGCTAATCGCCGCTAGATTGACCAGATTAGGAATTGGCCATAATTTTTCGGCTGCAACCACTGTGCTAAGCCGCTGCGTGATGTAATTGCTCAATGAAATAACAGCATCACAGGCTTGCAACAATTGTCGTCGCCGTTGCATATGCGCTTGGACGTAGGGCAAAGCCAAGAGCGAAAGCACTCCTAGCCATGGTTTGCGCCGTGCAACTAAATCAGTAGCCGCCGCCGCCCAACCAAAATCCTCAAGCGGGAGCTGATCGCCATGCAAATTTGTGCCAAAATAATGGTTTGGCCAATGATCACGCACGGTTGCCACAACTGGAATGTTAAGCTGTTGCCCAGCCAAAACTGCCGCGCCAATTCCTTGGACATGCTGTCCATGGATGATTACCTTATCACGCTGTTTGCCGATCGTCTGGACAATTGCTTGGGCAAATTGGGGCCAGAACAACTCAAAGCGCGACCAATTGGCGACAAACGGCAAGCGGGCAGGCTGATAGCCAACCTCAACCACCGGAACACCGGCCTCAACCCGCCGATGCAGCCCACGCATACCAGCTTTGGGAACCAATGCTGTCACCTGATGGCCGCGTTCGAGCAAAGCCAGCGCCAAGGCATGACTACTCCAGCCTGCGCCACCAGTGCGCGGTGGAAAAACATCGGTTGGCAACAGCACGTGCAGCGGTTTCATGGCCGCTCCTTAATCATGGTTTGCAATAATTGCTGCAAAGCTTGGCAATGTTGCTCCCATGAATAATGTTCAACCACCCGTTGGCGGGCATTCAAGCCCCATTGTTGGCGTTGCGGGTCGTTGGCAACTGCTTGCATGACGCGAGCAAGGTCGTTGATATTGCCAGCCTCAAACAATCCGCCTTCTCGCTGAGGCCGAATAATTGTATCCAGCGGCGGAATATTGGCCGTCACTACTGGTAGACCAGCCGCCATATATTCGTAAATTTTCAGCGGTGACCAAAAGAAGCCTGCCGCTTGCAAAGCTGGATGCCGCGCTGGATTGAACGGCGCAACTCCAACGCTGGCACGGGCTAATAACCCTGGCACTTCTTCATGAGCTACGGCTCCCGCCCATTCAAAACGCTCGGCATACGCTGCGGCCAAACGTTGGGCTTCGGCTTGTTCTGGCCCACTGCCAATTAATAAAAATCGCGCTGGACTACCTTGTTCAATCAACCGAATCGCTGCGCGAATAAAATCGGTCACCCCATGCCAATGGCGAAACGAGCCAAGAAAGACAAACACTGGTTGGGCTGGCGCTTGGGTCTGCGGGCTAAATGCCTGAACATTTGCGCCCCAAGGCAACTCGACAATCCGGCTGCGTTCAATTTCTGGCGGCACGGTTGTATGCAATGGAGTCACAATCTTGGTGCTATGGCGACATTGCCAAGCAGCCCAGCGCCGCATCGGGCCATGCTTGCCTGGCAAAAGCCAAGCCAGCCCATCATCAAGTTGGCGCTTACGCACTTGGGGTGGGTCAACAATCAAGGCATTGACTTCCAAAAGCGTTGGAATCCCTTGGCGAGCCGCTGCCAAAATGCCAGCCCCCGCAAAATTGTAGTAGCGCTCCATCACTGCATCGGGCCGCAATTCACGTACAAGCCGCGCAATTGCTGAGTAGCCGAGTAAACTCAAGGGCTTGGGTAGATCGGCCTCGTACCACGTAATGGCCCCGATTTGTCGCTTCGGCAGTTGCCATGGTTTGCGGCGCTGGCCTTGAGCTGGCCGCGTCACGACATGCATTTCAACCCCAAGTTGGGCCAAGCCTTGGGCAACTTCGGTTGTATGAATTGCGCCACCAAATGCACCAGGCACGCGAATGCCGCTGGCGATATACAAGACTTTCACATGCAATCCCTACAGTTTGTCGTTCAACGCTTATTATAGCCGCAAACAGCGAAGCTTGAGCAAAGAATCTAGGGTAGAGGTCAGGGGCCAGTTATCAGGGGTCGGGGCTTTTAACGCAGAGACGCAGAGCATAATCAGGCTATAGACGAAAGACTATTGGCTATCGAAAATTCGTTGGAAAGCTCAATAGCCAATAGCCCACTTTAAACCTTCTCCATCGCTGACTTCTCAATGTTACCCTTTGCGAATGGCTTCGGCACGAGTAGCAAACTTGTTGGCATAATCGGCATCATCAGTCCAATTATTGCTCAAGCCAGCCAACGTTTTGGCAACTCCACGCAAATTAGCCGGAATTTTGCTATGGCGTGGATTGGCGGCCATCATGGTTTTTTGGGCTTGATTAGCCTCATCATCACGTAGAGCTAAGGCCAATAATTGGCCAATATGCGCTTGAACTGCTCCATCCCAAGTGCTGAACGAAAGGCCACCCTCTTGGCGCACGCCCAAACCAGCCGGATTGCGTTTTGGCCGTGCAGCCCAGCCCGAGGTCAAGCCAGCGGTTTCAAAAATACATTGTGATGCAGCCAAAAAGGGATCAAGCCCGACACTAGGAGCATAGACCCAGTAATATCCCATAATCGTCTCGACATCGTTCTTATATTCGGAATTATCGGGTAGGCTTTTGCGAATAAAAGCGATCGCCTTTTCGCGGCTGCCTGAGGGCGTTGCGCTCAACAACGATGTATTAGTAGTGATTGGGCTATCAGCAATTGGGGTGCTTTGAACATTGCTTAAACGATCAAAGGCATTTTGAATCGTGCTGATGTAATACGATTCGGTGATTGCTGCGCCTGGACATGAAGGTTTATTGTAATCGCGGTGCGATGAAATGCCACCACCAAATTTCTGATAGCGAATCTCAAAACTGTTTAATTTGCGTTTGAGCACTGCCACCGCATGGCCAACCAAGGCGGCAACTGGAGCCGACCACTGCGTTTTTTCAAAGTAACCACAAACTTCGATGCCGATTGAATATTGCAATGTGCCTTTACTATCGCGATAGCCATTACCTTGCGCGGCGTGAATCCCTTGATCATACATTGGAGTGAACAACCAAATCCATGTTTCATCGATAAATAAGTGTGGGCCACGATCCCAGCCAGCGCTGGTGCGATAGTATTCGCGCAGGGTTTCGAGCTGTTTGAGGCGTTTGCGGTAAATTTGGCCTTCACTCAAACCAGCTTCTTGGTTATCCCAGCGCCAGCCTGATGGGTAGGGTGCGGCGGTGGTGCTTGGTACAGCGGTATGGTGCAATACCACAAAGTTAGGCGGCACAGCTCCAAAGTCATAAGTATCAACGTAATGGGTAAATTCATCGGCTTTCAGACCCTGACCGACATATAAAAACTGGTCAACAGGCACGACCCCGCGCGTGCCTTCCTCGCTGAGCGTATCTTCATGCGGCATCGCATCTTTGGGGTCAGGCAAATCAAATTCGGGTAAGGGTTCGTCGTGCAGCGGTTGATTGGCATCAGTCATTGATTGATCTCCTTCGCACAAAACACCGAGAACAGCCCAATTATACAATTCAAGCCTAGAGGTTGGCTAGGTACGATTATCGCCCTAGCCAATTCAAGCCTAGTTGCCAACATACAAACTGGTGAGCGTAAACAGAAAGAGCACGCCAGCAATATAGCTATTCACATTGAAAAAGGCAATATCAATTTTAGAAAGGTCGCGGGGGTTGATTAAGCTATGCTCATAGACCAACAAGCCTGCTGCCGCCGCAACCCCAACGTAAAACGGCCAACTTAGGCTTAATGAAACTCCCACCGCCAAGAGCAAACCAATCATGGCAATATGGCAAATTTTGGCGACACGCAGTGAGGTGGCAATGCTAAAACGCGCAGGCAACGAGTGTAAACCTTCCTTGCGATCAAAGTCAACATCTTGGCAGGCGTAGATTAAATCGAAGCCAGCAATCCAAATACCCACTGCTGCCGCTAACAAAATCATCGAAAGCCGAAAATTGGGATCAACTGCCAGCCAACCGCCAGCAGGTGCAATGGCATCAGTAAAACCTAAACCAAAGTGGCACAACCACGTAAAGCGCTTCATGTAGGAATAACCTGTCAGCGCAATTAACGCAATCGGCGAAAGCAGCAAACACAATGGATTTAACAAGCCAGCCGAAATCACCAACACCGCCAACGAAACCAACCCAACAACTAAGACTGATGTAGCCGAAAGTGTCCCAGCCGGAATTGGCCGAATGCTCGTGCGCGGATTACGGGCATCAAAATGGCGATCGAGATAGCGATTAAAGGACATTGCGGCGGTGCGTGCCGCCACCATCGCTAAAGTTACCAAAATCAGTGGTTGCCAACCAGGGAACTGTTTATTGGCTAAAAACAGACCCAAATAAGCGAAGGGTAGGGCAAAAACCGTGTGTTCTACCTTGATATTGATCGCGGTTTGGTGCAAGGTTTGGCGTAAACTTGTCATGCTGCGTTTCCTATGGTCGATAAATCAAGCCTCTCTCTGTATTCATTATATAGCAGCAGCATGCTTGTGGTAATCCTACTTTGTGATCGCTATTTGGGCTAATTTGCCAATTAATCAAGCTTTGACTTTTATGCCAGCATTCCCTACAATGTGCCTTGTATCACAAACTGCTGGCAATGCTGCCTGAGCTAAACGACCACCTCGTGTTCAACGTTGAATACGTTTGGATAGGGGCTTTTTTTGTTTGCGCCGAGGAGTGTACAAATGACGGTCTACAATTTCAATGCCGGTCCTGCGATTTTGCCACCCAGTGTTTTGAGCCAAGCCCAAGAAGAACTTCGCGATTTTGCGGGCACTGGTATTTCGGTGATGGAAACCAGCCATCGCGCCAAAGAATTCGAAGCGGTTAATAACGAAGTCGAAGCGAGGTTTAAGGCTTTACTTGGCATCGAAAGCGGCTATCGGGTCTTGTTGCTACAAGGCGGAGCCAGCACTCAATTTGCCATGATTCCCATGAATTTCTTGGGAGCCGATCAGGTTGCTGATTACATCATCACGGGCACATGGGCCGAAAAAGCGCGTGATGAAGCCCAAAAAATCGGCAAGGTGCATATTGCAGCTACCACCGAAGCCGAAAATCACAACCGTATCCCCAGCCAAGCTGAACTGCAATTCAGCGAAAATCCAGTTTATGTGCACTTAACCACCAACAACACGATTTATGGCACGCAATGGCAGAGCACCCCAGAAACCAACGGCGTGCCGATTGTGGCCGATATGAGCAGCGATATTTTCTCGCGGCCTTTCGATGCCAGTAAGTTTGGCTTGGTCTATGCTGGAGCACAAAAAAATCTTGGGCCTTCAGGGGTAACGGTGGTGCTGATTCGCGAAGATTGGCTGGATAAAGGCGCAAAGAACGTGCCTACGATGTTGCGCTATAGCACCCACGCCAAAAATAATTCACTCTATAACACCCCACCAACTTTTGGGGTCTATATGCTTAACCTCGTTCTAGCTTGGATTCAAGAGCAAGGCGGTTTGGCGGGCATGGCAGCATACAACACCCGTAAAGCCAATGTTGTTTATAACGCGATCGATAATTCGGGTGGTTTCTATCGCGGCCATGCCGTTGCTGATAGCCGCTCACAAATGAATGTGACCTTCAATCTACCTAACCAAGAGCTTGAAAAGCAGTTCTTAGCCGAGGCTAAAGCCCAAGGGATGATCGGCTTGCCGGGCCATCGCTCGGTTGGCGGGGTGCGGGCCTCGATCTACAATGCCATGAGCATCGAAGGGGTTGAAGCCCTCGCCAGCTTTATGGCCCATTTTGCCGCCAAACAAGGCTAATTAACCTATAACAAAGCCCTCAGTGATTGGATGGTGAGCCAGTCGCTGAGGGCTTGTTTGATCCACGAAGAGCACGAAGGAACACGAAGAGCAGGATCTTGGCTATATTTCATTGAAATACCAACGAATGGCCGATAGCCTACAGCCTTCAGCCAACCTCAAGACTGAATCCTAATCCCTAGCCCCTGATCCCTAAACTAGGCTTTGACCTCGTTTTGCATGGGGGTAAAGCTAGGCTGGCAGGTGGTTTGGCGATTGTAGGGCAACTTGCTAAGCAGCATACCCATAGCACAACTGTCAGTCAGCGCCGAATAGGTCAAGCCAGCACCCATAAATGCGGCAACCCAACGCAGCGGCGACCAAAACAAGCTCCCAATCATGCTAAACAGCACAATACTGCCTGCTAAGCCACGTACTTGGCGATCCAAAGCCCAGCGTTGGCGGCCTTGCTTCACTGGCTCGTTAGCAGCCTGCCACGCTTGAATCCCGCCCTCTAGAATATGTAAATTCGGCAAATTAACATGCTGTAATAAGGCCGCTGCTTGACGTGCCCGATTGCCACTGCGACAGACTAAAACCACAGGATGTTTGAGACTTTCGCTCAGTTGCTGGCGTTGCTGTTCGATTTGATCAAGAGCAACATTCAAGCTTCCATCGATATGCACACTTTCAAATTCAGCAGCAGTTCGTACATCAAGCAACACCAAATCATTCCCCGCTTGCAGTTGTTGCTTAACTTGTTGAACATTGACCATCAAGGGTAATTCCATGAACAAGACTCCATAATCACTAAACTAAGGTCGTTGGACACTCTCATCGCAAGGTTGCGCTTCCGTAGTTTAGAGATGCAGGTTGCTTGTCAAAGGTTACATGGCTTATAGTTTTACAGGTTTATGTGTGGGATTGGCGTAAAGTATAGCATGGGAGTGAAAGGATTTATATGTCAACGACATTTAAATGCTGAGGATGATCAATAAACGGCCAAGGAACAAGATCCTTGGCCGTTGCCTATTTTAGTGGTTGACCCATGAATAGGTGTAATTTGGCTCTTCGAGGTTTAAGGCTTCTTTGGTGAGATACAGCGGCTTGAAGGTATCGACCATCACGGCCAATTCTTCGGTCGCAGCCTTGCCAATTGACCCCTCAACCGTACCTGGATGCGGCCCATGCGGCATGCCCGATGGGTGCAAGGTGATCGAACCAAGATCCACCCCACGCCGCGACATAAAGTTACCTTCGACATAATACAGCACTTCATCGCTCTCAACGTTGGAGTGATTGTACGGTGCTGGAATTGCCTCAGGATGATAATCGAACAGGCGTGGCACAAACGAGCATACCACAAAATTTGGCCCACTGAAGGTTTGGTGGACTGGTGGTGGTTGGTGCACGCGCCCAGTAATTGGCTCGAAATCTTCAATATTAAAGGCAAATGGATAGAGATAGCCATCCCAGCCAACTACATCAAAAGGATGGTGATCGAGCACATGCTTGGTCATGCGGCCATGTGCCCGCACATGCACGGCAAATTCGCCTTTCTCGTCGTGCGGCGTAAGTTCCAGCGGCACACGAATATCACGTTCGCAAAACGGTGCATGCTCCAGCAATTGGCCATGTTCGTTGCGATAGCGATTGGGCGTGGTAATTTCGCCCATCGTTTCGAGTACCAGCATCTTGGTTGGCGTGCCATTGGTGTTCACCCGATAGGTTGTACCAATTGGAATCACCAAGTAATCGCCACGGCGATAGGGAATATTACCAAAAATCGTTTCGAGCACGCCCTCACCCTCGTGGATGAACAACATTTCATCGCCTTCGCCATTGCGATAGAAATAGTTTTGTGGCTCGGTTGGGTGCACAATCCCCATGCGCACATCATTGTTGACCAACAACATCCGTCGCCCGCCGATGGGGTCGCCACCAGGCTTGTGGGCAAAGGTTTTGAGGTGACGATGGCGTAATGCCCCATCTTCCTCAAGCGTGATCGCGGTTGAACCGAGATCTTCGACTTTGAGAATTGCAGTTGGTGGATAATGGTGATAGAGCAGAGCCTCGACCCCACTAAATCCCTTTGTACCCATCAACTGTTCCGAATACAGCGAACCGTCGGGCTTGCGAAATTGAGTATGGCGCTTGTGTGGAATGTTGCCAAGTTTGTGATAGAAGGGCATCTTTGACCTCCTGCAAAAGTGAAAACGACAAGACCAATTCAGCCCTACTTCTGTATTGGCCAACAGCCTGATTATAATGCCAAATTGTAAAATTGGGGAGACTTAGGCTGAAACAGTCGCGGTCAATTAATTATTTCAAGCGATCAATCGTTCTCTAGACCCATGTTGCTAGCGCACAGTTGAGCTATGCTAATCACCAGATGATCAATTGTTGATAACGAATACTCATTACACTGCCGCGAGGCGGTGTTTACTTTCTGTGCGAGGAACTATGCAGCCTGAATATGCCATTCGAACCGTCAATTTGCAACGAACCTATAAAACCAAAGAACGGGTCTTGAAGGCGCTTGATGGGGTTGATTTAGCAGTGCGGCCAGGCGAATTATTTGGTTTTCTCGGGCCAAACGGCGCTGGCAAAACCACCACAATCAAAATTTTAACCACCCTATTATTGCCAACTGGCGGCACTGCCGAAGTTTGGGGCTTCGATGTGCTGCATGAAGCCGATGCAGTCCGCCGCCATATCAATATGGTTTCGGGCGGCGAATCGTCGGGCTATGGGTTGTTGACCGTGCGCGAAAATTTGTGGATGTTTACCCAGTTTCATGGCATGGATAGCAAACTCGCCAATAAGCGCATTGACGAATTACTCGAAGTCATGGGCTTGGCTGATCGGGCTAAAACTCGCGTGAGTTTTCTTTCGACAGGCTTGCGCCAAAAAATGAACTATATTCGTGGTTTATTGACCGATCCTGATGTGTTGTTTCTTGATGAGCCAACGCTTGGGTTGGATGTTGAGGCGGCTCGCACGCTGCGCAACTACACCCGCCATTGGCTCGATACTAATCCAGGCAAAACCGTGGTGCTAACCACCCACTATATGCAAGAAGCCGACGAATTATGTGATCGGGTAGCAATTATCAGCGGCGGCACGATTCTCTCGTGCGATACACCAACCAGCCTCAAACATTCGCTTCAAGAAGATGTGGTGTTTCGCTTATTCACCACACCCGTAAATCCGGCCTTTTTGCAAGCAGTTGAGCAAATTGCGGGCGTGCAAAGCATCAGCCAACGCAGCGGCGATCAACGCGATGAATTAAGCCTGATTCTGCGTGATGATGCGATTTTGCCCCAAGTGTTGAGCCAACTGGCCGCGCATAATGCCGGTTTGTTATCGCTCGAAAAACGCCAACCAACCCTTGAAGATGTGTTTGTCAACCTCGTTGGCCACTCATTATCAGAAAGTGAGGCCAGTGCATGAGCGTGATTCTCGATAAACATACAGCGGTTGAACGTCAACCAAACCCACGCCGTGGCAAAGGGCCAAGCGCTTTTACAATCTTTTGGCGCTCAGTCATTGGGCGAGCTTATCCACGGATCATCGGCACGCAACGCGAACTAAGTTGGTTGTTTTTCGATATCTTTTTGCCGTTTATGGCCACCATGTCGTATGTGTTGGTTTACGAGGCGATTGGTGCGCCTGCATCCTACAAGGGCTTGGTATTGGTCGGCGGAGCCATGACTGCCTTTTGGCTGAATGTGCTTTGGTCGATGGCCATGCAGTTGTATTGGGATAAAGAGCAGGGCAATTTGCAACTGTATATGCTGGCCCCAACCTCGCGCATGGCAATTTTAACGGGCATGGCCTTGGGTGGCTTGTTTGCAACAACGATTCGCGCCGCAATTATTTTGATTGGCGGCTCGTTGATCTTTGGCATTCGCTATCAAGCCACCAATTGGTTTGCCTTGGTCGGCATTTTCTTCTTGTCGCTGATTGCCTTGTATGGTTTGGGCATGCTGCTCAGCTCTATTTTCTTGGTTTATGGGCGCGGCGCTTGGCAAATGACTGCCGCCTTGCAAGAGCCAGTTTTCTTTGTTTCCGGCTTTCACTTTCCCGTCAAAGCGCTGGGCACGGTCGTCGCAACTGGAGCTTCGGTTGTGCCGTTGACCTTGGGTCTTGATGCAATGCGCCAATTGCTGTTCCCTGAAATGATGCAGCAATTTCAATTTTTGAGTGTTGGCACAGAAGCCGCGATTTTGGCTGGCCTAGCCTTGGGCTTTGGCCTTGTGGCACGCTGGGCTTTGCTGCGCATGGAGCGCAAATCACGCCAAGATGGCCGCCTAACCGAGCGAGGCAATTAATAAAAGGATGAATTATGAGAGATGAGGGATGAAGCCACTATCAAAACTCTACTTTCATCCTTCATCCTTCATAATTCATCCTTCTAAAAGGGGTTTCTATGCAGCGATTTTTGCAGGCGTTTCGGGTGGGCTTTTGGTTGGGCTGGAAAACCGAAAGTAACTGGACGAATCCGCTTTTTTATATTTTGTGGTCATTGTTAGTGCCAATGTCGAATGGTTTGATTATGACCATGATGCTGCGGGTGTTGCAGCGCACTGGCAATGTGAATGGGGCCGATCTGTTGCCCTACGTGTTTATTGGCACTGTGGTGTATTCGATTGTGGCTTTGTTGCTCGATAGCATGGCATGGGCGGTACTCGAAGATCGCGAACGAATGGGCATGCTCAAATATATTGCGATCACGCCATCGTCGATGTATGGCTATTTGTGGGGCCGTGGCTTTGCCAAAGTTTCAGTCAATTTCTTGGCAGTGCCGCTCACCTTGACCTTTGGCGCATTAGTGCTCGATATTCCAATTCAGCTAAGCACGATCGATTGGCCGTTGCTGCTAGCAGTTGTCGTACTTGGTTTATTGATTGTCACCTTTGCCGCCCAGATTTTGGCTGGCGTGACGTTGATGATCGCCCGCCATGCAGGTTTTGTCGGTCAAGCAGTTTCCGGGGCGCTATACCTTTTTACCGGAGCCTTATTTCCAATCACGGTGCTACCGATTTGGATGCAAACGATTGCTCGCGCTGTGCCGTTAACCTATTGGCTTGAGGGCATGCGCCGTGCTTTATGGGTCGATGCACGCAATCCAGCCTATAAAACCGGGCTTGAGCAATTGAGCACCAGCAATCTACTATTAATTTTGGTTGGCGCAGCCGTGGCAATGGCGGTAATTTCGATTCCATTGCAGCGCCGCGCCGAGCATCGAGCCAAAGAAAAAGGCTTATTGGATATGAACACGGCCTACTAAGGCGTGAACAACACTTTGCCACCAGTCATATTCTTTTGATACAGTTCAAGGGCGTTTTGGGCTTCAGAAAGCTTGAAGCGCCCTTGAATCGTTGAAGCCAGCTCATCAATCAACAATTTTTGGATATTTTTGGTAATCCGCGCAAAATTCAAAGGGTTGATCTGGCTAATCCAATCGGTCAGCCAAAAGCCCGTCACATGTTTATTTTCAAAGATCAAGCTTCGTGGATCGATTTGGCATGCACCATCAGCCAATGCGCCATACACCATCAGCGTGCTCCCCTTGGGCATCGCTTTGAGCACTTGCCCAACTAATTCCCCGCCGACTGCATCAAAGGCCAAATTGGCTTGCTGGGCTGCGCATAGGCTGGCAAGTTCCTCAGCAAAATCAGAGCTATTGGAATTAAGCACATACTCGGCCCCTAAAACCCGCAATAATTCAACCTGCTCTGGCCGTCGCACAATGTTGATCAGGGTTATTTTTTCGCGTTGCGCTAAGCGTACCAACATCCGGCCTAATTGGCTGGCAGCGGCGGTTTGCACTAAGGCTTTGGCATTGCGCTGACGGGCAATTTCGAGCAAAGCCCAAGCACTCACTGGATTGACAATCGC